>NZ_JBLIYX010000019.1:0-120684 GCF_057480955.1 Pseudomonas sp. P65(2024) | reverse complement strand
GGGGATTTTGGGCAGGTCACGCAAGGGTTTCTTTTTGGTTGGCATACATGCACCTCTTACTCATGTTATGCCCGAACACAAAATTTCTGACACCCTCGTGTGATTCCCCAATCGGCCTCCCGTTTTTCCCGCGAATTGGCCATTTGCCGCTCACAAACCTGGGCTTAACCTGCAGGTAGATATCCCTCAGGAGAAGCCCCATGCGATTCATCCATCTAGCCGTTGTGCTGTTGACGTCAAGCCTGCTCGCACTACTGTCGCCTGCCTGGGCCCACGGCGAGAAACCCGATCAGGTCAGGATTCTGCAGGAGCAGCTCCCGACCAATGCCCCAGGCAAGAGAGCTGTAATGCTCATGGTCAGCTATGGCCCCGGCCAGGCGTCGCCCGCCCACCAGCATCCGGGAGCGGTCATGGCCTATGTATTGGAAGGAGCGGTGACCTCCAAACTCAACGACGAGCCGGAGAAAACCTACCAGGCCGGCGAGTTCTGGTACGAGGCGCCGGGCACCGTGCACAGCGTGTCGCGCAATGCCAGCAAGCGCGCGCCGGCCAAGCTGCTGGTCTGGAGCCTGGTGGAGGAGGGCAAGCCGGTGACCGAGCCTTTGCCCAAGCCCTGAATCGCAGGCGATAAAAAACCTCCAGTGCTTGCGCATCTGGAGGTTTTCAGTATTTGGCTCCGCGACCTGGACTCGAACCAGGGACCCAATGATTAACAGTCATTTGCTCTACCGACTGAGCTATCGCGGAATCTGCGCGTATCTTACCGATTGCCCGGGGGAAGTCAAGCTTCCCCCAAGACAATCAAGCAGTTACAGCACTTCGACGATGGCCTTGGTGACCACGTGAATGTTGCTCTGGTTCAGGGCGGCGACCGCGATGCGGCCGGTGTCCAGGGCGTAGATGCCGAACTCGTTCTTCAGGCGCGCCACTTGCTCCACGGTCAGGCCCGAGTAGGAGAACATGCCGCACTGGCGACCGACAAAGCTGAAGTCGCGCTTGGCGCCGTATTCGGCCAGCAGCTCGACCATCTGCTTGCGCATGCCGTGGATGCGCTCGCGCATCTCGGCCAGCTCGGTTTCCCACATCTGGCGCAGCTCGGGGCTGTTGAGCACGGCGGCGACGATGCTGGCGCCGTGGGTCGGCGGGTTGGAGTAGGTGGTGCGGATCACGCGCTTGACCTGCGACAGCACGCGGGTGCTTTCGTCTTTCGAGGCAGTGACGATCGACAGCGCGCCGACGCGTTCGCCATACAGCGAGAACGACTTGGAGAACGAGCTGGATACGAAGAACTCCAGGCCCGATTCGGCGAACAGGCGCACGGCGAAGGCGTCTTCGTCGATGCCGGCACCGAAGCCCTGGTAGGCCATGTCCAGGAACGGGATGTGGCCCTTGGCCTTGACCACTTCCAGGACATTCTTCCAGTCGTCCAGCGACAGGTCGACACCGGTTGGGTTGTGGCAGCAGGCGTGCAGGACGATGACCGAGCCGGCTGGCAGTTTGTTCAGGTCCTCGAGCATGCCGGCGCGGTTGACGTCGTGGCTGGCGGCATCGTAGTAACGGTAGGTCTGTACCGGGAAGCCGGCGCTCTCGAACAGGGCGCGGTGGTTTTCCCAGCTCGGGTCGCTGATGGCCACTACGGCGCCCGGCTGCAGGCGTTTGAGGAAATCGGCGCCGATCTTCAGCGCGCCGGTGCCGCCCACGGCCTGCACGGTGACCACGCGGCCGGCGGCCAGCAGCGGCGACTCGGCGCCGAAGATCAGCTTCTGCACGGCCTGGTCGTACTGGGCGATGCCGTCGATCGGCAGGTAGCCGCGGGAAGCGTGCTGGGCGGCACGGGCGGTCTCGGCCTCGATCACCGCGCGCAGCAGCGGGATGCGGCCTTCCTCATTGCAGTAGACGCCCACGCCCAGGTTCACCTTGTCGGTGCGTGGGTCGGCGTTGAATGCTTCGTTGAGGCCCAGGATAGGGTCGCGGGGTGCCAGCTCGACAGCGGAAAACAGGCTCATTGTTACCTTGGCTCTGATAGGAGAGTGATAGGGGTCGCCACGCTCCAGCCGAAGGCACTGAAGCGGTGCGCAAACGGGGAGTCAGTATAGTGATACCGACCGGTCACTGCGACAGTCTGGCGCAGCTTTTCCGGCTGTTTGCGCAAATATTTTTCGACCATTGGTCGAATTGCCCGGTCCATTGACATGAACGTTCACAGGTCGGGCTTGAATGCCGCGCCCAGGGCGCGCATTTGGGTATAGACTACTGGCTAAATTTACAGTTGCCGCGACATCCACGAGGTCCGTCATGTCCGAGTTCCAGCTCGTCACCCGATTCCAGCCGGCCGGCGACCAGCCCGAGGCCATCCGCCAGATGGTCGAGGGCATCGACGCGGGCCTGTCGCACCAGACCCTGCTCGGGGTCACCGGCTCGGGCAAGACCTTCAGCATCGCCAACGTCATCCAGCAGGTGCAGCGCCCGACCATGGTGCTGGCGCCGAACAAGACCCTGGCTGCGCAGTTGTACGGCGAGTTCAAGGCGTTCTTCCCGAACAACGCGGTGGAGTACTTCGTCTCCTACTACGACTACTACCAGCCCGAAGCCTATGTGCCGTCGTCGGACACCTTCATCGAGAAGGACGCGTCGATCAACGATCACATCGAGCAGATGCGCCTGTCGGCGACCAAGGCGCTGCTGGAGCGGCGCGACGCGATTATCGTCACCACCGTCTCGTGCATCTACGGCCTGGGCAGTCCTGAGACCTACCTGAAAATGGTCCTGCACGTCGACCGCGGCGACAAACTCGATCAGCGCGCCCTGCTGCGGCGCCTGGCCGACCTGCAGTACACCCGCAACGAGATGGACTTCGCCCGTGCCACCTTCCGCGTGCGTGGCGACGTGATCGACATCTTCCCGGCCGAATCGGACCTGGAGGCGATCCGCATCGAGCTGTTCGACGACGAGGTGGAGAATATCGCCGCCTTCGACCCGCTGACCGGCGAGGTGATTCGCAAGCTGCCGCGGTTCACCTTCTACCCCAAGAGCCACTACGTGACCCCGCGGGAAACCCTGGTCGAGGCCGTGGACGGGATCAAGGAGGAGCTCAAGGAGCGCCTGGAGTACCTGAATTCGCACAACAAGCTGGTGGAGGCCCAGCGCCTGGAGCAGCGCACCCGCTTCGACCTGGAGATGATCCTCGAGCTGGGCTACTGCAACGGCATCGAGAACTACTCGCGCTACCTCTCCGGACGCCCGGCCGGCGCGCCGCCGCCCACGCTCTACGACTACCTGCCGGATGACGCGCTGCTGGTGATCGACGAATCCCACGTCAGCGTTCCCCAGGTCGGCGCCATGTACAAGGGCGATCGCTCGCGCAAGGAAACCCTGGTGGAGTATGGCTTCCGCCTGCCGTCGGCACTGGACAACCGGCCGATGCGCTTCGACGAATGGGAGGCGGTCAGCCCACAGACCATCTTCGTCTCCGCCACGCCCGGCCCCTACGAGGCCGAGCACGCCGGGCGGGTGGTGGAGCAGGTGGTGCGGCCGACCGGCCTGGTCGATCCGCAGGTCGAGGTGCGCCCGGCGTTGACCCAGGTGGACGACCTGTTGTCGGAGATCGGCAAGCGCGTGGCCGTGGGCGAGCGGGTGCTGGCCACCACGCTGACCAAGCGCATGGCCGAGGACCTCACCGATTACCTGGCCGACCACGATGTGCGGGTGCGCTACCTGCACTCGGATATCGACACCGTCGAGCGGGTCGAGATCATCCGCGACCTGCGCCTGGGCACCTTCGACGTGCTGGTGGGGATCAACCTGCTGCGCGAGGGCCTGGACATGCCCGAGGTGTCGCTGGTGGCGATCCTCGATGCCGACAAGGAGGGCTTCCTGCGTTCCGAGCGCTCGCTGATCCAGACCATCGGTCGTGCCGCGCGCAACCTCAACGGCAAGGCGATCCTCTACGCCGACAACATCACCGGCTCCATGCAGCGGGCCATCGACGAGACCGAGCGGCGTCGGGCCAAGCAGGTGGCGTTCAACGAAGCCAATGGCATCGTGCCCAAGGGCGTGGTCAAGGACATCACCGACATCATGGAAGGCGCCACGGTGCCGGGAGCGCGGAGCAAGAAGCGCAAGGGCATGGCCAAGGTGGCGGAGGAGGCCGAGCGCTACGAGGCCGAGCTGCAGACCCCGGCGCAGATCACCAAGCGCATCAAGCAGCTGGAAGAAAAGATGTTCCAGTTCGCCCGCGATCTGGAGTTCGAGGCCGCCGCGCAGTTGCGCGACGAAATCGGCAAGCTGCGCGAGCGCCTGTTGGCCAGCTAAAGCCCTACGCAATCACTGTAGGAGATTGCCCAGCCCTTCGGGCTACGCTCCCACAGGGATCGCGCTAGCTTTAGCAGTTGAGCAAGACAGTTGCTCCTACAGGTCAAGGCGTGACTCGATCAATGCGCCTCACCCGCCTTCAACCCCTGCGGCAATGTGCGCGTCAGCAGCACCGCCAACATGCTCACCGCCAGCCCGATCCCGACAAAATGAAAGGCATCGTTGTAGGCCATGATCAAGGCCTGCTGGTGGGTAATCTCCGACAGCTTGCCCAGCGCCGCGTTTTCGCTGCCCAGCCGCTCCGCCAACTGCGCCAGACGCTCCGCCACCTGCGGATTGTTCGGCACCACCGCCTCGCGCAGGTAGTCGAAGTATTCCTTGGTCCGCGCATCCAGCAGCGTCGCCAGCAAGGCGATGCCGATGGCGCCGCCCAAGTTGCGCAGGATGTTGAACAGGCTCGACGCCGAGCCCGCGTCCTGGGGCTGGATATAGGCCGTGGCAATCAGTGAGATGGTCACCATGATCATCGGTTGGCCAAGGGCGCGAATCACCTGAATCTGGTTGAACTGCGGCCCGGCGAAGTCCGGGTTGAGCACCCCGGAGCCAAAACTGGCCGCGCCGAACAGGCAAAAACCCAGGGCGCACAGCACCTTGGGCGGGATCACCTTCATCAGCTGCGGCACCAGCGGGATCAGGAACAGCTGTGGCACGCCCATCCACATGATCACCTCGCCGATCTGCAGGGCGTTGTAGCCCTGGATCTGCGCCAGGTACAGCGGCAGCAAGTAGATCGACCCGTACAGGCCGACGCCCATGCCCAGGCTGGCGATGCTCGACAGGCCGAAGTTGCGGTTGCCGAGGATTCGCAGGTTGATCAGCGGGTGCGGGCGGGAGAACTGCAGGATCACGAACAGGATCAGGCTGAGCAGGGCGACGCTGCCCAGGCTGACAATCAGGTTCGACTCCAGCCAGTCCTTGCGATGCCCCTCCTCGAGAAACACCTGCAGACAGCCCAGGCCCAGGCCAAGAGTGACGATGCCGGCGTAGTCGGTGCTCTTGAGCAGTTCCCAGTGCGCTTCCTTCTTCTCCAGCCCGTAGAGCAGGCCGGCGATCATCACCAGCCCCGGCGGGATGTTGATGTAGAAGATGTACTCCCAGCCCCAGTTCTCGGTCAGCCAGCCGCCCAGGGTCGGGCCGATGGAGGGGGCGAAGGTGGCGGTCATGGCGAACATGGCCATGCCCTTGGCGCGGTGGTGTTCGGGCAGCTTGATCAGGGTCAGGGTGAACGCCAGCGGGATCAGCGCGCCACCGGTGAAACCCTGCAGGGCGCGGAACACGATCATGCTCTCGAGGTTCCAGGCCATCGAGCACAGCAGCGACGACACCAGGAAGCCCAGCGACACCCACACCGCCAGGCGCCGGGCCGAGAGCAGTTGCACCAGCCAGGCGGTCAGCGGGATCATGATGATCTCGGCCACCAGGTAGGAGGTGGAGATCCACGAGCCTTCTTCCAGGGTCGCCGACAGCGCGCCCTGGATGTCCTTGAGCGAAGAGTTGGTGATCTGGATGTCCAGCACCGCCATGAAGGCGCCGAGCATCACGCTCATCACCGCGATCCAGTCGCGCCGGGTCGGCTCCGCGGTGGGGCGCAGCGGCGCGTCACCGGCCATCGGTATCCCCATCGCGCAGGTCGACCGTGGCGGTGACCGACATGCCCGGGCGGATGCGCCCATGCAGCGGGTTGTCGGCGGCGAAGGTCAGCTTGACCGGAATGCGCTGCACCACCTTGGTGAAGTTGCCGGTGGCGTTGTCTGGCGGCAACAGGCTGAACTGCGCGCCGGAAGCGGCGAACAGGCTGTTCACGCGGCCTTCGATCGGGGTATCGGGGTAGCTGTCGAACCGCAGTTCGGCGTGCTGCCCGGGGTGCATCCTTCCGATCTGGGTTTCCTTGAAATTGGCCTGTACCCAGATGTCCTCGTCGGGGACGATCGACAACAGGTAGGCGCCGGCCTGCACTACCTGGCCGTTGCGGGCGTTGCGCTGGCCAATGGTGCCGCTGATCGGCGCGTGAATCGCGCAGCGGGTCAGGTTCAGCTCGGCCTGGGCCAGGTCGGCGCGGGCATTGGCGATTTGCGCATCGAGGCGTTTGAGTTCGGCGTTCAGGGCATCGACCTGCTGGCGCTGGCCCTTGAGGTCAGCCTGGGCCTTGTCTACCTGCGAGCGGGCGACATGGCTTTCCGCCGACAAGGTGGTGACCCGCTCTTCGGAGACGAAGCCGGGCTTGCGCAGGGCCTGGGCACGGTTGAGGTCCAACTGCGAGCGGTCGAGGGTGGCCTGGCTGGCGGCCACCTGGGCCTGACCGGCCGCGATCAGGCTGCCTTGCTGGGTCAGGCGGCTACGCGCCTGGGCCAGTTCCGCCTCGCGGGTGGCCAGGGCCGCGCGGGCGCGCTCGACGGCCAGTTCGAAGTCGGCGGTTTCCAGGCGCACCAAAAGGTCGCCCTTGCGCACGTGCTGGTTGTCCTCGACCCGCACCTCTTCGATGCGCGCGCCCAGCTGGCTGGAGATGCGGGTGATCTCGCCTTGGACATAGGCGTTGTCGGTGCTCTCAAAGAAGCGCCCCTTGAAGTACCAGTGGGCCAGGAAGGCGAGGCCGACCAGCAGCACCAGGGAGATGAAGACCAGCAGGCGGCGTTTGAGTGGAGTGGGCATGGGAGGCTGTCGTTGCGAGAATGTAAGCAAATTTAACAGCGCTCGGCAGTCCCCTCACAAGTGACGATCGCGCCATTGCTGGAGCCCGGTACCTGCTCCCTGCTAACATCCCGCCTTTGTTTCTCTTTGTTCGAGACTCTCCATGACCACCGTTCGCACGCGTATCGCGCCATCGCCCACCGGCGACCCCCATGTCGGCACCGCCTACATCGCCCTGTTCAACTACTGCTTCGCCAAGCAGCACGGCGGTGAGTTCATCCTGCGGATCGAAGACACCGACCAGTTGCGCTCCACCCGCGAGTCCGAGCAGCAGATCTTCGACGCCCTGCGCTGGCTCGGCATTGAGTGGAACGAAGGCCCGGACGTGGGCGGCCCGCACGGTCCATACCGGCAGAGCGAGCGTGGCGAGATCTATGCCAAGTACGCCAAGCAACTGGTCGACGCCGGCCACGCCTTCTACTGCTTCTGCACCGCCGAAGAGCTGGAGCAGATGCGTGCCGAGCAGATGGCCCGCGGCGAAACCCCGCGCTACGATGGCCGCGCCCTGCTGCTGAGCGACGAGGAAGTGCAGCGCCGCCTGGCCGCTGGCGAGCCGCATGTGATCCGCATGAAGGTGCCGAGCGAAGGCGTCTGCGTCGTGCCGGACATGCTCCGTGGCGATGTCGAGATTCCGTGGGACCGCATGGACATGCAGGTGCTGATGAAGAACGACGGCCTGCCGACCTACTTCCTGGCCAACGTGGTCGACGACCACCTGATGGGCATCACCCACGTGCTGCGCGGCGAAGAGTGGCTGCCGTCGGCGCCCAAGCTGATCAAGCTGTACGAGTACTTCGGCTGGGAACAGCCCAAGCTGTGCTACATGCCGCTTTTGCGCAACCCCGACAAGAGCAAGCTGTCCAAGCGCAAGAACCCGACCTCGGTGACCTTCTACGAGCGCATGGGCTTCATGCCTGAAGCCATGCTCAACTATCTGGGCCGCATGGGCTGGTCGATGCCGGACGAGCGCGAGAAGTTCTCGCTGGCCGAGATGGTCGAGCACTTCGACCTGTCGCGCATCTCCCTGGGCGGTCCGATCTTCGACATCGAGAAGCTGTCTTGGCTGAACGGCCAGTGGCTGCGTGAGCTGCCGGTGGAAGAGTTCGCCGCGCGCGTGCAGAAGTGGGCGTTCAATAGCGACTACATGATGAAGATCGCCCCGCACGTGCAAGGCCGGGTCGAGACCTTCAGCCAGGTTGCCCCGTTGGGAGGCTTTTTCTTCGAGGGCGCGCTCAAGCTCGACGCCAAGCTGTTCGAGAGCAAGAAGCTGTCGGCCGATCAGGTACGCCAGGTGATGCAGCTGATCCTGTGGAAGCTGGAAAGCCTGCGTCAGTGGGAAAAGGACCGCATCACCGGCTGTATCCAGGCCGTGGTCGAGTCGCTGGAGTTCAAGTTGCGCGATGCCATGCCGCTGATGTTCGCCGCCATCACCGGCCAGGCCAGCTCGGTGTCGGTGCTCGACGCCATGGAAATCCTCGGTCCCGACCTGACTCGCTACCGCCTGCGCCAGGCCATCGACCTGCTCGGTGGCGTGTCGAAGAAGGAAAACAAGGAGTGGGAGAAGCTGCTGGCGAATATCGCCTGATGGCGTACTGAAGGCGGTCGCTGAACCTTGTGGGAGCGGCCTTGCGTCGCGAAAGGACCGCAACGCGGTCCCGCGAAATTAGCTTCCACGCAATAATCGCCGGGGCCGCTGTGCGGCCCTTTCGCGACGCAAGGCCGCTCCCACAGGCATTTCCCTCGCGGCCAAGTAATCGGTAGCAGCAGGGCAGGACGGTAAGTGATTGTTATCTGTGAAAAAAATTTTGAATATTTTCAAAAATTCGTTTGACAGCCCTGCAATCCGATCTTAATATGCGCCCCGTCCACAGCGATGAACGAAAACGAAACGCCAGGCACCCAGCCAGCGCTTCGGTTCAAAGCGACATTGTGGGGCTATAGCTCAGCTGGGAGAGCGCCTGCATGGCATGCAGGAGGTCAGCGGTTCGATCCCGCTTAGCTCCACCAAATTCCGACTGATGGCAAAGGCCGTCAGGCAAGACCGGTTCCAGCAAGCGGGTCTTGAAGGTAAGAAGGTTCGTCCCCTTCGTCTAGTGGCCTAGGACACCGCCCTTTCACGGCGGTAACAGGGGTTCGAGTCCCCTAGGGGACGCCAGTTTCACACAAGCGATGTTTAAAATGTCGCTGGGCCGCGAGGCTAGAAATCCGGGGCTATAGCTCAGCTGGGAGAGCGCCTGCATGGCATGCAGGAGGTCAGCGGTTCGATCCCGCTTAGCTCCACCAATTTTGCCGCGATTCGCGAAAGCGGGTCGGCACGAAGGTTACGTCCCCTTCGTCTAGTGGCCTAGGACACCGCCCTTTCACGGCGGTAACAGGGGTTCGAGTCCCCTAGGGGACGCCACTTTTACCCGCGTTTGCGGGCGTTGAATAGCTCATCATCCAGATCGGTGAGTTATTTGTTTTACTCGGGGCTATAGCTCAGCTGGGAGAGCGCCTGCATGGCATGCAGGAGGTCAGCGGTTCGATCCCGCTTAGCTCCACCAATTTGCCACGATTCGCAGCAGCGAGTCGGCACGAAGGTTAAAGTCCCCTTCGTCTAGTGGCCTAGGACACCGCCCTTTCACGGCGGTAACAGGGGTTCGAGTCCCCTAGGGGACGCCAATTTTTTACCTGCGTTTTGCAGGACTTATAAGGCTCATTCGATTATTGAATGGGCCTTTTGTTTTTTCTGCCTCCCGAAAAATGTCGCTGCGCCGATCAATGGCCGTAGATTCCGCTTGCCAGAAAATATTATGAATATAATATGATGACCATAATGTTTTGAGGTGAGCCATGAGCGACAAGAAGAGCAAGACCCGCGAACGCATCCTCGATGCCGCCCGCAGCGCGCTGGTGCAACAGGGGCCGGCCGAGCCGAGCGTCAGCCAGGTCATGGGCGCCGCGGGGCTGACGGTCGGCGGCTTCTATGCCCACTTCGACAGCAAGGACGAGCTCATGCTCGAGGCGTTCAGCCAGTTGCTCGGCGAGCGCCGCGCCTTGCTCGCCCAGCTCGATCCCGCCCTTGACGGCGCCGAGCGCCGGGCCCTTGTGGCGGCTTTCTACCTGTCGCGCAAGCACCGTGATTCCGAGGTGCAGGCGTGCCCGATTCCCAATGCACTGAGCGAGATGCAACGCCTGCCGGAGGCGTTTCGCAACGTGTTGGCCGAACACATCGAGTTGATGACCGCACAGATGGTCGATCGACCCGAAGACATCGACAAGGCGCTCGCCGATTTCGCCCTGATGGTGGGTGGCCTGGCCGTGGCCCGTGCCCTGGGCGATGGCGAACTGTCCGACCGTATCCTGCGCGCCGCCAAGTCGGCGGTGATCTGAGCAACCTGACCCTGGAGCAAGGCGATGACTACCCTGAGCTGGATTCGTGGCGTCAATGGCACTCTCGGCCACCTGGTCCCCGAGCATGTCGCCGGCAAGATGCGCCGTGCCTTCATGACGCCGCGCGCCTTGCCGCCCAAACCCTGGGAGCTGCCGCTGCTGGCCCGCGCCGAGCGCATCACCCTGCGTTTCGGGCTGTCGGCGCTGCGCTGGGGGCAGGGGCCGACGGTGTTGCTGATGCATGGCTGGGAAGGGCGCCCTACCCAGTTCGCGGCGTTGATCGAGCGGCTGGTCGACAGCGGCCACACCGTGGTGTCGCTGGAAGGGCCGGCCCATGGGCGCTCGCCCGGCGAGCAGGCGCATGTGGTGGCGTTCGCTCGCGCTTTGCTGGAGGCCGCCGCCGAGCTGCCGCCGTTGCGGGCGGTGATTGGCCACTCCATGGGCGGCGCCAGCCTGTTGCTGGCCCTGCAATGGGGGCTGCGCACCGATGCGGCAGTCAGCATCGCCGCGCCGGCACGCCTGCTTGGCGTGCTGCGTGGCTTCGCCCGGCGTCTTGGCCTGCCGGCCCGGGCCAGGGCCGCATTCATCCGTCAGGTGGAGCGGGATGTCGGCGTGCAGGTGGCGCGCCTGGATGTCAGTGGCTATCAGCTGGATGTGCCGGGCCTGGTGGTGCATGCCGAGGACGATCCGGTGGTGCCGGCCGGCGAGGCGCCGGTAATTCACCAAGCCTGGTTCGACAGCCGCTTGCTGCTGCTGGAAGAGGGCGGCCATCAGCGGGTGTTGGCCGACCCGCGCCTGGGCGAGGCGGTGATGGAGCTGCTGGCGCGCTCCAGCCAACGCGCGCGGCAAAGCGCCTGAGCATCCGTTACACTCTGCCCGGTCACTGAACACCGGGAGCGGGCATGAGCTGGGATCTGGCAGCACCATTCATCATCGACCTACGCGTCGGCAGCGAGGACATCGACGGCCTCGGTCACGCCAACAACGCCGTCTATGTCACCTGGCTTGAGCGCTGTGCCTGGCGCCATTCCCAGCGCCTGGGGCTGGACCTGGCCGAGTATCGCCGGCTGGACCGGGCGATGGCGGTGGTCCGCCATGAAATCGACTACCTCGCCGCCGCCTATGAGGACGACGAGCTGCAGCTGGCCACCTGGATCGTCGACTGGGACCAGCGCCTGCGCATGACCCGGCGCTTCCAGCTCAAGCGCCCGAGTGACGGCGTCACCTTGCTGCGGGCGCAGACCACCTTCGCCTGCATCGAGCTGTCCAGCGGCAAGCCCAAGCGCATGCCGGCGCAATTCCTCGATGGTTACGGTCCGGCGCTGACCGGCCGCTGAAGCGCGGCGTTTTTTTGCTAGACTGCCGCCTTTTGCGTGGCGAGACCCTGAAATGCAAATTGCCCTGGCCCCGATGGAGGGGCTGGTCGACAACATCCTGCGCGACGTCCTGACCCGGGTGGGCGGCATCGATTGGTGCGTCACCGAGTTCATCCGCGTCTGCGACCGCCTGCTGCCGGCGTCGTCGTTCGACAAGCTGGCGCCGGAGCTGCGCCAGGGCGCGCGCACCGCCGCCGGCGTGCCGATGCGCGTGCAATTGCTCGGCTCGGATCCGGTGTGCCTGGCTGAAAATGCGGCCCTGGCCTGCGAGCTGGGCGCGCCGGTCATCGACCTGAACTTCGGCTGCCCGGCCAAGACCGTCAACAAGTCTCGGGGCGGGGCGGTGCTGCTCAAGGAGCCCGAGCTGCTGCATGCCATTGTCCGCGAGGTGCGGCGCGCGGTGCCGGCGCATATCCCGGTGACCTCGAAGATGCGCCTGGGCTACGACAGCCCCGACGGCGCGCTGGACTGCGCCAGGGCGCTGGCCGAAGGCGGCTCGGCGCACCTGGTGGTGCATGCGCGGACCAAGGTCGAGGGCTACAAGCCGCCGGCCCATTGGGAGTGGGTGGCGCGGGTGCAGGATGTGGTCGCGGTGCCGGTGTTCGCCAATGGCGAGATCTGGACGGTCGACGACTGGCGGCGCTGCCGCGAAGTCAGCGGTGCCAAGGACATCATGCTGGGGCGCGGGCTGGTGTCGCGCCCGGACCTGGCGCTGCAGATCGCCGCGGCCCGCGATGGCGTCGAGTACCAGCCGATGAGCTGGGATGAGTTGCTGCCACTGCTGCGCGAGTTCTGGCGCCAGGCCCAGGACAAGCTGTCGCCGCGCTACGCGCCGGGGCGAATGAAGCAGTGGCTGGCGATGTTGACCCGTGGCTATCCCGAGGCGGTGGCGCTGTTCGCTGAGTTGCGTCGAGAGGATGACTGCCAGCGGATCAGTGAGTTGCTGGGCGTGAAGATGCGCGCCGTTGAGGCTTGTGTCGCCTGAGTCGGCGCTTTCGCGGGGCAAGCCCGCTCCCACGAAACCATACCCAGTCGAAAATTTTTTCATGCCAGCCCTTGAAAGCCTTTTGCCAGGACCTATCTCTTGAGTACGCGATGCCGAAGTCGGGTCGCGTAGTGACTTTACTTGCTGAATCTCAGGAGTTAATGACCATGACTACCGCTTTCTCTCTTGCACCGCTTTTCCGCAACTCCGTCGGTTTCGACCGTTTCAACGACCTGTTCGAAGCCGCCGCCCGTAACGAGGCCGGTAGCAGCTACCCGCCCTACAACGTGGAAAAGCATGGCGATGACCACTATCGCATCGTGGTCGCCGCGGCCGGCTTCCAGGAACAGGACCTCGACCTGCAAGTCGAAAAAGGCGTCCTGACCGTGACCGGCGGCAAGCGCGACAACGCCAGCGAAGGCGTCACCTTCCTGCACCAGGGCATTGCCCAGCGCGCCTTCAAGCTGTCGTTCCGCCTGGCCGACCATATCGAGGTCAAGGGCGCGGGCCTGGCCAACGGCCTGCTCAGCATCGAACTGCTGCGCATTGTGCCGGAAGAAGCCAAGGCCAAGCGCATCCCGATCAACGGCGAAAAGCCGGCGCTGAACTGAGTTCGGCGGGATGAAAGAAAGGGCACCTTCGGGTGCCCTTTCTGCTTTGTGCCGGGGATGAATGCCCTTTGACTGGCGTGGGAGCGGGCTTGTCCCGCGATTGCAATGCTGGGTCTCATACCGCAATCGCGGGGCAAGCCCGCTCCCACGCCATGCGTGAACTGTTACCAGGCCAGTTCAGTAATCCGCCGGCGCCTCCAGCAGCATCTGACGGAACTCCGGCAACGGCAGCGGTCGGCTGTGCAGATAGCCCTGGTAAAGGTGGCAACCCAGCCGCTCAAGGAACTCCAGCTGCTCGGTCAGCTCCACGCCTTCGGCAATCACCGCCAGTTCCAGGCTGCGTGCCATGGCGACGATGGCGCGGACGATCTCGGCGTCGTTGGGGTCGACCGGCGCGTCGCGCACGAAGGTCTGGTCGATCTTCAGCGCGTCCACCGGCAGGCGCTTGAGGTAGGTGAGCGAGGAATACCCCGTGCCGAAGTCGTCCATGGCGAAGCTCACGCCGTAGCCCTTGAGTTCGCGCATCTTGCTGATGGTGTCCTCCAGGTTTTGGATGACGATGCCTTCGGTGATCTCCAGCGTCAGCATGCGCCGCGGCAGGCGGTAGTCGTCGAGGCTGCGCAGGACCCGCTCGACGAAGTCGTTCTGGCGGAACTGCCGCGGGCTGATGTTGACACACAGGCTGAAGTCGTCGGCGTCGATCAGGCCGTCCGCGAGCATGTGCGAGCAGGCATCGCAGGCCTCGTCGAGGATCCAGCTGCCGACTTCGAGGATCAGGCCGCTTTCCTCCAGCACCTGGATGAACTGCGCCGGCGGTTGCTGGCCCAACTGCGGATGGTGCCAGCGCAGCAGCACCTCGGCGCCGACGATGCGGTTGTCGCGGGCATCGACCTGGGGCTGGAAGTGCAGGGCCAGTTCACCCCGGGCCAGCGCCAGGCGTAGGTCGCTTTCCATGCGCAGGCGCTCGCTGGCGGCCTTCTGCATGGTGGTGTGGAACAGCTGGGTGGCGTTGCGTCCTGAGTCCTTGGCCCGATACAGGGCAATGTCGGCGCGTTTGAGCAGATCGGCGGGGGTGGTGCCATGGTCGGGGATCAGGGCCACGCCGATGCTCGGCGTCACCTGCAGGCGCTGCCCGTCCAGCGACATTGGCTCGGCCAGCAGCTCACGCAAGGTGTCGGCCAGTTCGCGAACCCGGCTTTCCACCACCTCGCGGCTGCCCTCCAGGCCGCTGAGCAGTACCACGAACTCGTCGCCGCCCAGGCGCGCCACGGTGTCCTCCAGGCGCACGCTGGCCTCGAGGCGGGCGGTGATTATCTTCAGTACCGTGTCGCCTACCGGATGGCCGAGGGAGTCGTTGATGTGCTTGAAGTGATCGAGGTCGAGGAACAGCAGCGCGCCGCGCAGGTTGTGGCGCTTGAGCAGCGCGATCTGCTGGCTCAGGCGGTCCATCAGCAGGGCGCGGTTGGGCAGGTTGGTCAGCGGGTCGTGGTAGGCCAGGTGGCGGATTTGCGCCTGGGCATTCTTCAGCAGGCTGACATCGCGGGCGGTGAGCAGCAGGCAGTCGGTTTCGTTGAGGCTGATCGGCTCCACCGAGACCTCCACCGTGAGGATGTCGCCACGTTTGTTGCGCCCGAGCATCTCGCGGTGATGCACCCGGCCGCGCTCGCGCAGCTCGTTGAGCAGGGCGGCACGCTGTTTTTCATCGGCCCAGATGCCGATTTCGTAGACCGTGCGACCCACCACTTCCTCGGGGCTGTAGCCGGTCAGCCGGCTGAAGCCGTCGTTGACCTCCACGTAGCGCCCGCTCTGGCGTTCGGTGATGGTGATGGCGTCGGGGCTGGAGTGGAATGCCTTGGCGAATTTTTCTTCGCTGGACTTGAGCGCCGCCTCGGCGCGTTGCTGCTGGGTGATGTCGCGCAGCGTGGTGACGCTGCAGGGCTGGCTGTCGACACTGATCAGGCGGCTCGAGATCACGCAGGTCAGCGGCGTGCCGTTGCGGTGGTTGACCACCACCGCCACATTGCTCAGGGCCTGGTCGCGGATCACCCGCTCGATGCGCTGGGCGCGTTCGGCCGATTCGGCCCACAGGCCGATCTCCTCGGCGGTCTGGCCGAGGATCTGCTCCGGGTTCCAGCCGAAGGTCTGGCTGAAGGCTGGGTTGATCTCGATGAACTGGCCGGTGTCCTGGCGGGTCACGCAGATCGGGTCGGGGCTGACCTGGAACAGGCTGGCGAATTTTTCTTCCGAGGCGCTCAGGCGCTGTTCGCGTTCGACCTGATCGGTGATGTCGAGCAGGGTACCGGCCATGCGCAGGGGATTGCCGTGGTCGTCGCGGTACAGTCGGGCGCGGCTTTCGATATAGCGCGAGGCGCCGTTGTCCAGCTGCACGCGGTAGGTGATCTGGTAGTTGCCTGCCGGCCCCTCACGCAGGCTGCGATAGGCCTGGCGCATGGCGCTGCGCTCGTGCTCGGGCACGCCTTCGAAGAAGGCCTCGAACGATTCGTGGAAAGGTACCGGGTCCAGCCCGTGCAGCTGGGCGGCGCGGGCCGAGCCATAGAGCATGCCGCTGGGGATGTGCCAATCCCAGGTGCCGAGCTGGGCCGAGTCCAGGGCCAGGTCGAGGCGCTCCTGGCTGTCCTTGAGCGCCTGCTCGGCGCGTTTGCGCTCGGTGGTATCGACGAAGGTGCTGATCAGGTAGGTGACGCCTTCGAGTTCGATGCCCTGGGTGCAGAGGATGCCGTCGTGGATCTTGCCGCTGGTGGCGCGGAACTGCACCTCCAAGGTCAATGGGCCGCTGCCGGCGCGGGTGGCGTCCATCACCAGGTGGCGCTGCTCGGGATTGACCCACAAACCCAGCTCCAGGCTGGTCTTGCCGACCACCTGGGCGCCCGGCCAGCCGAACATGTGCTCGAAATGCTGGTTGACCTCGATGATCATGCCGTCGTGGCGGCGGGTCAGGAGGATGGCGTTGGGGCTGAGGTGGAACAGGGTGGCGAAGCGCTTTTCCGAGTTGATCAGCGCGGATTCCCGCTCGCGCTGGCGGGTGATCTCGCGAATGACCCCGATCATCTGTGGCCGGCCGTGGGGATCGTGGGTCAGGCTGCCGTTGATCTCCAGCCAGTGCACGCTGCCATCGGGCCAGCGGATGCGGTGGCGCATGGCCTGTTCCACTGGCTCGCCGTTGACCACGGCCTGGAATGCCTGGCGGGTGCGGGCGCGGTCTTCCTCGGGAAGCAAGTCCAGGTAGTCGACGTCGTTGGGTAGCGGGCGCTGCGGATCGAAGCCGAACAGTGCCTGGGTGCCCCGTGACCAGCTCACCCGGCCACTTTCGATGTCCCACAGCCAGGCGCCCAGGCGTGCGCCGTTGAGCGCGGCCAGCAGCTGGGGAGCGTTCTGCCAGGCCAGCTCCGATTCCTGGGGATCGGCCGCAGGGATGCGTGGCAGGCGCGGAAAGCGGTTTGCTGATTTGGGCATCGGTACCAGACCTTTGGCGGAAAACGCGTCCTTGTGGATGTCATGCCGTACTGACGAGCGGTCAGGCGGACCCTGCATGGCTGTCGAGCAGGGCCATGAAAGCCCTGGCCGCGTTCGACAGCGTGCGTTCGGTATGCAGTATGTAGCCTAGCTGGCGTGACAGCTGTATGCCGGGCAGGGCGATGGGCGCCACCTGTTCATCGAGCATAGTACGTGGCAGCACGCTCCACGCCAGGCCGATCGACACCATCATCTTGATGGTTTCCAGGTAGTTGGTACTCATGGCGATGTTCGGGACCAGGCCCTGGCTTTCGAACAGGCGCTGGACGATATGGTGGGTGAAGGTGTTGCCGCCGGGGAACACCGCCGGGTGGCGTGCCACGTCGGCCAGGCTGACCGCGCCGTTGCTGGCCAGCGGGTGCTCGGGCGAGGCGACGAAGTCCAGGGCGTCGTCCCACACCGGCACAGCCCGCACTAAATGATGTGGCTCGGGCGCCAGGGTGATCACCGCAATCTCGGCGCGACCGTGCAGCACCTCGTCGTAGGCCGCCTCCGAGTCGAGGAACTGGATATCCAGGGCCACCGCCGGGTACTGGCGGGTAAAGGCGCGCAGCAGTGGCGGCAGGCGGTGCAGGCCGATGTGATGGCTGGTGGCCAGCGTCAGGCGACCGCTCACCGCCCCAGTGAGGTTGGTCAGGGCGCGGCGGGTATCATCGAGTACGTTGAGGATCTGGTAGGCGCGGGGCAGCAGGGCGCGACCGGCCTCGGTGAGGGTGACCTCGCGGCCCAGGCGGTCGAACAGGCGCACGTCCAGTTGCTGCTCGAGGCCGGCTATGCGCTTGCTGATGGCCGGCTGGGTCAGGTGCAGGCGTTCGCCCGCCCCGGAAAAACTACCGGTTTCGGCGATGGCGATGAAAGCGCTGAGGTTGGCCAGGTCCATCTATTTGAATTCCTGATAGTTATGCAAAGTATAAAAATTATGAATTTGAGTTATTCAATCTATCGCCATAGCATCGTCCGTACAAGCCAAGGGGTCTTTGGCATAGAAAGACGCTGATGAGGAACAGTCTGATGGCTGGCAAAACGCTCTACGACAAACTCTGGGAAGCTCATGAGGTCAAGCGCCGCGATGACGGCTCCTCCTTGATCTACATCGACCGCCACATCATCCATGAAGTGACTTCGCCCCAGGCTTTCGAAGGCCTGCGCCTGGCCAGCCGCAAACCCTGGCGCATCGACGCCAATATCGCCACACCCGACCACAACGTGCCGACCACGCCGGAGCGCAAGGGCGGTATCGAGGCCATCGTCGACCAGGTGTCGCGCCTTCAGGTGCAGACCCTCGATGAGAACTGTGACGAATATGGCATCGTCGAATTCAAGATGAATGACGAGCGTCAGGGTATCGTCCATGTCATCAGCCCGGAGCAGGGCGCGACCTTGCCGGGCATGACCGTGGTCTGCGGCGACTCGCACACCTCCACCCACGGCGCGTTCGGCGCCCTGGCCCATGGCATCGGCACCTCCGAGGTCGAGCATGTGCTCGCCACCCAGTGCCTGGTGGCCAAGAAAATGAAGAACATGTTGGTGCGCGTCGAGGGTGAATTGCCCGCCGGCGTCACCGCCAAGGACATCGTCCTCGCCGTGATCGGCAAGATCGGCACCGCCGGCGGCAACGGCCACGCCATGGAGTTCGCCGGCAGCGCCATCCGCGAGCTGTCGATGGAAGGCCGCATGACCATCTGCAACATGTCCATCGAAGCCGGTGCCCGGGTAGGCCTGGTGGCTGTCGACGGCACCACGATCGCCTATGTCGAAGGCCGTCCGTACGCGCCGAAGGGCGAGCAGTGGACGCAGGCCGTCGAGGCCTGGAAAGGCCTGGTGTCCGACGCCGACGCCGTGTTCGACACGGTGGTCGAGCTCGACGCCGCGCAGATCAAGCCGCAGGTCAGCTGGGGTACATCGCCGGAGATGGTTCTGGCCGTCGACCAGCGCGTGCCGGACCCGGCCGCCGAGCCCGACCTGATCAAGCGCGGCTCGATCGAGCGCGCCCTCAAGTACATGGGCCTGGCCGCCAATCAGGCGATCACCGAGATCAAGCTTGACCGCGTGTTCATCGGCTCGTGCACCAACTCGCGCATCGAAGACCTGCGCGCCGCCGCCGAGATCGCCAAGGGCCGCAAGGTTGCCGCTAACGTCAAGCAGGCACTGGTAGTGCCGGGCTCGGGCCTGGTCAAGGCCCAGGCCGAGCGCGAAGGGCTGGACAAGATCTTCCTCGAGGCCGGTTTCGAGTGGCGTGAACCGGGCTGCTCGATGTGCCTGGCGATGAACCCGGACCGCCTGGAGAGCGGCGAGCACTGCGCGTCCACCTCCAACCGCAACTTCGAAGGCCGCCAGGGCGCCGGTGGCCGTACCCACCTGGTCAGCCCGGCCATGGCCGCCGCCGCCGCGGTGACCGGCCACTTCATCGATGTCCGCGAGTTGATCCAAGGGAGCGCAGCATGAAAGCCTTTACCCAGCACACCGGTCTTGTCGCGCCATTGGATCGTGCCAACGTCGACACCGACCAGATCATTCCCAAGCAGTTCCTCAAGTCGATCAAGCGCACCGGCTTCGGCCCCAACCTGTTCGACGAGTGGCGCTACCTCGATGTCGGCCAGCCTTACCAGGACAACAGCAAGCGCCCGTTGAACCAGGATTTCGTGCTCAACCATGCGCGTTACCAGGGCGCCAGCGTGTTGCTGGCGCGGGAGAACTTCGGCTGCGGCTCGAGCCGTGAGCACGCCCCGTGGGCGCTCGACGAGTACGGTTTTCGCAGTGTGATCGCGCCGAGCTTCGCCGACATCTTCTTCAACAACAGCTTCAAGAACGGCCTGTTGCCGATCATTCTCGACGCTGCCGAGGTCGACGAGCTGTTCCAGCAGGTCGAGGCCAACCCGGGTTACCAGCTGACCATCGACCTCGAGGCCCAGGCCGTGACCCGCCCGGACGGCAAGGTACTGAAGTTCGAGATCGACGCGTTCCGCAAGCACTGCCTGCTCAACGGCCTGGACGATATCGGCCTGACCCTGCAGGACAGCGACGCGATCAAGGCGTTCGAGGGCAAGCACCGCGCCAGCCAGCCGTGGTTGTTCCGCGACGCGTGATTGACTGCTTGCCCCGCGCAAAGGGGCATTGGACACTGAAGTACTTCGGCGCGCCTGCGAGGCGCGCCGCTTGATTGGATAGAGGAACGCATGAGCAAGCAGATTCTGATTCTCCCAGGTGACGGCATCGGCCCGGAAATCATGGCCGAGGCGGTCAAGGTGCTGGAACTGGCCAACGACAAGTTCCAGCTCGGCTTGAGCCTCACCCACGACGTGATCGGTGGCGCGGCCATCGACAAGCACGGCGTGCCGCTGGCCGACGAGACCCTGGCGCGCGCGCGCCAGGCCGACGCCGTGCTGCTGGGCGCCGTGGGCGGTCCGAAGTGGGACAAGATCGAGCGTGACATCCGTCCGGAGCGCGGCCTGCTGAAGATCCGTTCGCAACTGGGCCTGTTCGCCAACCTGCGCCCGGCCATCCTCTATCCGCAGTTGGCCGATGCCTCGTCGCTCAAGCCCGAGATCGTTTCAGGGCTGGACATCCTCATCGTCCGCGAGCTGACCGGCGGCATCTATTTTGGCGCGCCACGCGGCCAGCGCGAGCTGGAAGGCGGCGAGCGCCAGGCCTACGACACCCTGCCCTACAGCGAGAGCGAAGTGCGCCGCATTGCCCGTGTCGGCTTCGACATGGCCCGCGTGCGCGGCAAGAAGCTGTGCTCGGTGGACAAGGCCAACGTCCTGGCGTCCAGCCAGTTGTGGCGCGAAGTGGTCGAAGAGGTGGCCAAGGACTACCCGGACGTCGAGTTGAGCCACATGTACGTGGACAACGCCGCCATGCAACTGGTGCGCGCGCCCAAGCAGTTCGACGTGGTGGTGACCGACAACATGTTCGGCGACATCCTGTCGGATGAGGCTTCCATGCTCACCGGCTCCATCGGCATGCTGCCGTCGGCGTCGCTGGATGCCGACAACAAGGGCATGTACGAGCCGTGCCACGGTTCGGCGCCGGACATCGCCGGGCAGGGCA
This sequence comes from Pseudomonas sp. P65(2024), assembly GCF_057480955.1. Taxonomy (NCBI): domain Bacteria; kingdom Pseudomonadati; phylum Pseudomonadota; class Gammaproteobacteria; order Pseudomonadales; family Pseudomonadaceae; genus Pseudomonas; species Pseudomonas sp. P65(2024). Next base: position 99,697 of record NZ_JBLIYX010000019.1, on the reverse strand, counting down.
TCGCCAACCCGTTGGCGACCATTCTCTCGGTGTCGATGATGCTGCGCTACAGCTTCAACCAGACGGCCGCCGCCGAGGCGATCGAGCAGGCGGTGAGCCGGGTGCTGGACCAGGGCCTGCGCACCGGCGACATCTTCTCCGAGGGCTGCCGCAAGGTGGGTACGCAGGAAATGGGCGACGCAGTAGTCGCAGCGCTGCGGAATCTGTAATCTCTCTGGCCCGCCACCAAAAACTCCCGGTGGCGGCCCACTTTTAGCAAAGGTGTAGTTGCGATGAAACGTGTAGGTCTGATCGGTTGGCGTGGAATGGTCGGTTCCGTGCTCATGCAGCGGATGCTCGAAGAGCAGGACTTCGACCTGATCGAGCCTGTGTTCTTCACCACCTCCAACGTCGGTGGCCAGGGCCCGAACGTGGGCAAGGACACTGGCCCGCTCAAGGACGCCTACAGCATCGACGAGCTCAAGACCCTCGACGTGATCCTGACCTGCCAGGGCGGCGACTACACCAACGAAGTCTTCCCCAAGCTGCGCGAAGCCGGCTGGCAGGGCTACTGGATCGACGCGGCCTCGTCCCTGCGCATGCAGGACGACGCGGTGATCATCCTCGACCCGGTCAACCGCAAGGTCATCGACCAGCAGTTGGACGCGGGCACCAAGAACTACATCGGCGGCAACTGCACCGTCAGCCTGATGCTGATGGGCCTGGGCGGCCTGTTCGAGGCTGGCCTGGTCGAGTGGATGAGCGCCATGACCTACCAGGCGGCCTCGGGCGCCGGCGCGCAGAATATGCGTGAGCTGATCAAGCAGATGGGCGGTATCCATGCGGCGGTCGCCGACGACTTGGCCAACCCGGCCAGCGCGATCCTCGACATCGATCGCAAGGTGGCCGAAGCCATGCGTGGCGAGGGCTTCCCGACCGACAACTTTGGCGTGCCGCTGGCTGGCAGCCTGATCCCCTGGATCGACAAGGAGCTGCCGAACGGGCAGAGCCGTGAAGAGTGGAAGGCCCAGGCCGAGACCAACAAGATCCTGGGGCGCTTCAAGAGCCCGATTCCGGTCGACGGTATCTGCGTGCGGATCGGCGCGATGCGTTGCCACAGCCAGGCGCTGACCATCAAGCTGAACAAGGATGTGCCTTTGGCGGACATCGAAGGCATGATCAGCCAGCACAATCCCTGGGTGAAATTGGTGCCTAACCAGCGGGAGATCAGCATGCAGGAGCTGAGCCCTACCCAGGTGACCGGGACCCTGAACGTGCCGGTCGGGCGTTTGCGCAAGCTGAACATGGGGTCGCAGTACCTTGGGGCCTTCACCGTTGGCGACCAGCTGCTGTGGGGGGCTGCGGAGCCGCTGCGGCGGATGTTGCGGATTCTGCTGGAGCGGTGATCTGGGTGGTTTGAGTTTGGTTTTTGAAGAGCCCGTGTTGCGTGAGTGATGCGGGTTTTTTTATTGGTGTTAGATTGGTTGTTGGTTGTTGGTTGTTGGTTGTTGGTTGTTGGTTGTTGGTTGTTTTGAGGGGTTTGTTCGGATTCTTTTTCAGCGGCGACGCTGATATCGCTGTTTCGCCTTGCGGCGACTTACTTTTGTCTTGGCAAAAGTAAGCAAAACCGCGCGCTCGTTCATCCGGCCCCTGCGCTTCGCTCCGGGGTTCCCTCGCTCCGGCCTTGCTCCCGGGAGGACCGCACTGACGGGCCATCCATGGCCCGCAGTGCTCGACGGCCATCCATGGCCGTCGCCTCCCTCCGCAAGGCCTGCGCTCGGCCTCCTGAAGTCGCGCAAGATACGGGCGGCGCCTGGGCTGGCGCAGCTGTCGCTAGTTGAAATTTTAATTAATCTCTCGATCATATCGCGGGGTGTTCAATACATATCTAAAAGTCAAACAACTAACTTCGAACTTCTCGCTCTCGCTCTCGCTCTTGCTTCTAAGCGCGCGATAGTCCAGGCGCCGCCAATTGCGACTTCAGGAGGCCGAGCGGAGTTCTTGCGTAGGGAGGTGACGGCCATGGATGGCCGTCAAGCGCTGCGCCCCAGGATGGGGCGTTCAGCGCGGTCCTCCCGGGAGCAAGAACGGAGCGAGGGAACCCCGGAGCGAAGCGCAGGGGCCGTATGAATGGAGCCGAACGGTTTTGCCTACTTTTCCCACGAGAAAAGTAGGCCGCCGTAAGGGCGGAAGGGTGATAATGCGTCGACATCGCCAATGAATGCGCATAAATAAATCAAAACCCACACTCTTGAACCCGAACCCGAACCCGAACCCGAACCCGAACCTACCTCCCACCCCACAATCCAAGTAAAGTGCCGCTCCCCCGCCGTACCCCGCAGAAAGGAACCGATCCCATGTCCACCCCCGCCCTAGACATCGCCGTAGTCGGCGCCACCGGCACCGTCGGTGAATCCCTCGTCCAGATCCTCGAGGAAGTGGCCTTCCCGGTCTCCACCCTGCACCTGCTGGCCAGCATGGAGTCCGCCGGCAGCAGCGTCATGTTCGCCGGCAAGAAGCTGAAAGTCCGCGAAGTTGACGGCTTCGACTTCACCCAGGCGCAACTGGTGTTCTTTGCCGCCAGCCCCGCCGTGAGCCGCAGCTTCGCGCCCAAGGCCATCGCCGCCGGTTGCGCGGTGATCGACCTGTCCGGCGCCCTGGACGGCGCCACCGTGCTGGTTCCGGAAGCCAATGGCGAGCGCATCGCCGAACTCGCTCGGCCCGCACTGATCACCAGCCCGAGCGCCGGCGCGGTGGCCCTGGCCGTGGCGCTGGCGCCGCTCAAGGGGCTGCTCGATATCGAGCGCGTGCAGGTCAATGCCTGCCTCGCGGTTTCGGAGCAGGGCAGGGAGGCCGTCAGCGAGCTCGCCCGGCAGACCGCCGAGTTGCTCAACGCACGCCCGCTGGAGCCGCGCTTCTTCGACCGCCAGGTCGCCTTCAACCTGCTGCCCCAGGTCGGCACCCCCGATGAACAGGGCCACACGGCCGTGGAGCGCCGCCTGGTCGGCGAGCTGCGCCAGGTGCTCGACCTGCCACAGCTGAAGATTTCCGTGACCTGCATTCAAGTCCCGGTGTTTTTCGGCGATAGCTTCAGTGTCGCCGTGCAAAGCCGTAATCCGGTCGATCTGGCGGCCGTCAACGCCGCGCTGGAAGCCGCCGACGGCATCGAGTTGGTCGAAGCGGGCGATTATCCGACACCAGTGGGGGACGCAGTGGGCCAGGACGTGGTCTATGTTGGTCGTGTACGCCATGGTGTCGATGAAGACCAGCAGCTGAATCTGTGGCTGACCACCGACAATGTGCGCAAGGGCGCGGCGCTGAATGCCGTGCAGGCGGCACAATTGTTGATAAAACACATGGCGTAAAAGATACTGCGAGCAATTTTGTCCTGAACCGCGCAAAGGTTTTCGGGACGCTTCATACAAGGGAAGAGTTCATGCTTCGAATTCGCAAACTGGTTCTGGCCATCGCTGCAGCCTCGGCGCTGTCGTCCGGCGTGGCGAACGCTCTGGGGTTGGGCGAGCTGACCCTCAAGTCGGCGCAGAACCAGCCGCTGGATGCCGAGATCGAACTGCTCGATGTGCGTGACCTCACCGCGGCGCAGATGGCGCCCAGCCTGGCGTCGCCGGAAGAGTTCGCCAAGGCAGGGGTGGCCTTCCCACCGTACCTCGAAGACCTCACGTTCACGCCGGTGATCAACCCCAACGGCAAGAGCGTGCTGCGGGTCACCTCCAGCAAGGCGTTGCCGGAGCCGGTGGTCAAGTTCCTGGTCCAGGTCATGTGGCCCCAGGGCCGTCTGCTGCGCGACTACAGCGTGCTGCTCGACCAGGCCCAGGCCCAGGGTAGCCAGCCGACCCAGGCCAATATCAACCCGGCGGTCAGCGCGGGCAGCTACACCACCAAGCGCCGCGACACCCTCTGGCAGATCGCCGCGCGCAACAGCAACGGCGGCTCGATCCAGCAGACCATGCTGGCGATCCAGGCACTGAACCCGGATGCCTTCATCGGCAACAACATCAACCAGCTCAAGATCGGCCAGGTCCTGCGCCTGCCCGATCAGCAGCAGGTGCAGAGCATTCCCCAGGCCCAGGCCAACCGTGAAGTGGCCGAGCAGTACGCCGCCTGGCGCGAAGGCCGTCGCCTTGGCCCGCGTGCACGGCAACTGGACGCCACCCGCCGTGGCGAGGCCGGCGCCGCGCCGGCACGCATCGCCCAGGGCGACAACCTGCGCCTGGTGGCACCAGGCGGCAAGGGCGCGGCCGGTGAGGCCAAGGCGCTCGGCGACAAGCTGGCCGTGGCCCAGGAAAGCCTCGACACCAGCCGTCGCGACAACGAAGAACTCAAGAGCCGCATGGTCGACTTGCAGAGCCAGCTGGACAAGCTGCAGCGTCTGATCGAGCTGAAGAACGACCAACTGGCGCGCCTGGAGGCCCAGGGCGCCGCGGCACCGCAGCCGCCGGCCGGCGCGCTGCCGGGCGAGCCGGCGCCGGCGCAACCGGCGGTGAACGCCCAGCTGACCCCGGCCGAGCCGGTGGTCGCTCCGGCGCCCGCCGCCGCCGACACCGCGCCGCAGGATGTGGCCGCCGAAGCACCGGCCAGCGAAGAGCCCGGCATGCTCGACCAGTTGTTGGGCAATCCGCTGCTGCTGGGCCTGATCGCCGGTTCCGCGTTCCTGGTCCTGCTGTTGTTGCTGCTGCTCCTGGCGCGCAAGCGCAAGGCCCAGCAGGAAGCCGAAAAGCACCTGCGCATGGCGCGTGCCCTGGCCGAGGACAGCGAGCGTGGCCCTGACCTGGAGCTGCCGCCCAGCAGCTTCGAAGGTCTCGACGTGTCGGCGCCGACCGTGACCCTGTCGCCAGCGGTGGTGGCGGCCTCGGCTGCTGCGGCCGTGGCTGCGGAAAAACCTGCGGCCCCCGTCGAAGCCGCCGCGCCAGCGGTCGATCCGCGCGCCGCGCTGCTGGCCGAAGTGGACGACAGCCTGGCCCGTGGCCGGCTCAACCATGCCGCCGACCTGCTGGAAGCGGCGGTGGCCTCCGAACCGCAGCGCAGCGACCTGCGCCTGAAGCTGATGGAAGTCTATGCCCGCCAGGGCGACCAGGATGCTTTCGCCGGTCAGGAACGCAAGTTGGCGGTCAATGATGCGAACCAGGCCGAGGTCGCCGCGCTCAAGGAGCGCTTCCCAGCCATGCTGGGTGTCGCGGCGGTGGCGGCAGGCGCTGCCGGTGCAGCCGCCCTGGCCGCCGAGCTGGACGAGCAGTATGTCCAGGACCTGCTGCAGGACAAGGCGCTGGAGCTGGGCGAAAGCGCGCCGGAACTCGTCGTGGAGCCGGTCGTGGCGGCCCAGCCTGAGCCTGTGGTCGACGAGACCGACCTGGACAGTGCCTTCGACCTGAGCCTGGGTGATGACCTGCCGGTAGATGATCACCTGGACCTGGCCGGTCTCGAGGACCTGGCTGTCGAGGCGCCTGAGGTTCAGGCCGAGGCCGAGCCTGTGCCTGCCATCGCCGAAACCGATGCCGACGACGACTTCGAGGCCTTGCTCGCTCAGGCCCAGGCGACGCCGCAGAATGTCGACGACCTGGCCGAGTTCGACCTGGATGTCGCCGAAGAACCGGTGGCCCCGGCCAGCAGCGAGGAAGCCCCGGTGGACGTGGCGGCCGAACTGGCGGCCTTCGAGGCCATTCCGGAGTTCGACCCGATCTCCGAGCTGGAACTGCCCGAGGACTTCGACCTGTCGCTGTCGCTGGACGATGACTCGCCGGCGGCCAAGAACTTCGCCTCGGAACTGGACGACGTCAACGCCGAGCTCGACAAGCTGTCGCAGAACCTCGATATCCCGGCAGCGACGCCAGAGCCGCAGTTCACCGCCGAGGACGCGGCGCTGGAGCCCGAGCCGCTGGACGACCTGGACTTCGATTTCTTCTCCGGCGCGGACGAAGTGGCCACCAAGCTCGACCTGGCTCGCGCCTACATCGACATGGGGGACCATCAGGGCGCCCGTGACATCCTCGATGAAGTGGTCAAGGACGGCGACGACAGTCAGCGCCAGGAAGCCAACGAGATGCTCTCGCGCCTGGTCTGAGGCGACGTAGCACAGCGCGGGGCAAGCCCACTCCCACAGAACACGTGGGAGCGGGCTTGCCCCGCGATCATTTCGGCCTCCGCGCGGTTTGCCGGTATACTCCCGTCTTTCGTTTCAGCATCAGGTTTGCCGCTCTTGGACATCATCGACACCGCCGCCGCCGAGTCGGCCGCCGAAGGCTACACCCGCATCGCCCTGGGCGTGGAATACAAAGGCTCGCGCTACCGCGGCTGGCAACGCCAGGCCAGTGGCGTGCCCAGTGTCCAGCAGGCCCTGGAGCAGGCGCTGTCGACGGTGGCCAACGAGCCGATCTCGGTGATCTGCGCCGGGCGTACCGATGCCGGCGTCCATGGCTGCGGGCAGATCGTGCATTTCGACACCCGCGCCGTGCGCGACGAGCGTGCCTGGACCCTGGGCACCAACTTCAACCTGCCCCACGACATCAGCGTGGTCTGGTCGGCGCCCATGCCGGCGCACTTCCATGCCCGCTTCAAGGCCACCGCGCGGCGCTATCGCTACGTCATCTACAACGATCCGATCCGCCCGGCGCACCTGGCCGAGGAAGTGACCTGGAATCACCGCCCGCTGGACGTCGAGCGCATGGCCGAGGCCGCGCAGTATCTGCTGGGGACCCATGATTTCAGCGCCTTCCGCGCCAGCCAGTGCCAGGCCAAGTCGCCGATCAAGCACATCCACCACCTGCGCGTGACCCGCCACGGGCGGATGATCGTGCTGGACGTGCGCGCCACCGCGTTCCTGCACCACATGGTGCGCAACATCGCCGGCGTGCTGATGACCATCGGCGCCGGCGAGCGTCCGGTGGCGTGGGCCCGCGAGGTGCTGGAAGGGCGCAACCGCCGTGACGGTGGGGTGACCGCGCACCCTTACGGCCTCTACCTGGTGCAGGTGGAGTATCCGGAAGAATACGCGCTGCCGCAGCGTTACATCGGCCCACACTTTCTTACCGGCTACGAGGCGCTGGCGGACTGACGGGGCACGGGTCATTTGCTACCATCGACGCTTTCCCGATCACCCAAGGTTCGCCGTCCATGAGCAACGTTCGCAGCAAGATCTGCGGGATTACCCGTATCGAGGACGCCCTGGCCGCGGTCGAGGCCGGCGCCGACGCCCTCGGTTTCGTCTTCTATGCGAAAAGCCCGCGGGCGGTGGACGTGCGCCAGGCGCGGGCGATCATCGACGCGCTACCGCCGTTCGTGACCACCGTGGGGTTGTTCGTCAATGCCTCGCGCTGCGAGCTCAACGAGATCCTCGAAGTGGTTTCCCTGGACCTGCTACAGTTCCACGGCGATGAAGCCCCGGCCGATTGCGAGGGCTACCACCGCCCCTGGATCAAGGCCCTGCGGGTGCGCCCCGGGGATGACCTGGAGGCCGCCTGCCAGCACTACGCCGGCGCCCGCGGCATCCTGCTGGATGCCTATGTGCCGGGCGTGCCGGGAGGAACCGGTGAGGCCTTCGACTGGTCATTGATTCCGCAGCGCCTGAGCAAGCCGATCATCCTTGCTGGTGGCCTGTCGGCCGACAATGTCGCCGAGGCCATTCGCCAGGTGCGCCCGTACGCGGTGGATGTCAGTGGCGGCGTGGAGCAGGCCAAGGGCATCAAGGAAGCAGCAAAGATCGAAGCCTTCATGCAGGCGGTGAAGCAGGCGTGAACGCGGATGTGACGGCTGGCCGCGCGCCATCGTCCATAGCTTTCGCAGCCCGGTGCTGCCAGGTCGCGCCAGAGCGCGGGGCATGCCGGGGAAGAATTGGAGGTGGGGCGGTTGTAGCCGGCCCATCGTCGCTTTACAGAAGAATTTGAGCTCAAGGGCAGGGCGGGGCCGCGCAGGTCTCCCCGGCCAATACTGGAGAAAGCAAGCATGAGCAACTGGTTGGTAGACAAACTGATCCCATCGATCATGCGTTCCGAGGTGAAGAAGAGCTCGGTGCCGGAAGGGCTGTGGCACAAGTGCCCGTCCTGCGAAGCCGTGCTGTATCGCCCGGAGCTGGAAAAGACCCTCGACGTCTGCCCTAAGTGCAACCACCACATGCGTATCGGCGCCCGCGCGCGCATCGATATCTTCCTCGATCCAGAAGGCCGTGCCGAGCTGGGCGCCGATCTGGAGCCGGTCGACCGTCTGAAGTTCCGTGATGGCAAGAAGTACAAGGACCGCCTGACCGCCGCGCAGAAGCAGACCGGCGAGAAGGACGCGCTGATCTCCATGAGTGGCACTCTGATGGGCATGCCGATCGTGGTCAGTGCCTTCGAGTTCTCCTTCATGGGCGGCTCCATGGGTGCCATCGTCGGTGAGCGTTTCGTGCGCGCCGCCAACTACGCCTTGGAAAACCGCTGCCCGATGGTCTGCTTCTCCGCTTCCGGCGGCGCGCGCATGCAGGAAGCGCTGATTTCGCTGATGCAGATGGCCAAGACCTCCGCCGTGCTGGCGCGCCTGCGCGAAGAAGGCATTCCGTTCATCTCGGTACTGACCGACCCGGTCTACGGCGGCGTTTCGGCCAGCCTGGCGATGCTCGGCGACGTGATCGTCGGCGAACCGAAGGCGCTGATCGGCTTCGCCGGCCCGCGCGTGATCGAGCAGACCGTGCGCGAGAAACTGCCCGAAGGCTTCCAGCGCAGCGAGTTCCTGCTGGAGCACGGCGCCATCGACCTGATCATCTCCCGTGACGAGCTGCGTCCGCGCCTGGCTCGCCTGCTGGCGCAGATGACCGGCCAGCCGACTCCGGAAGCGGCCAAAGAGGTCGCCGCGGTCGCGTGATGAACCAGCGCAGCCTGGGCGACTGGCTCGCCTACCTCGAACAGTTGCACCCCTCGGCCATCGACATGGGCCTGGAGCGCTCGCAACAGGTGCTGGCGCGCCTGGGGCTGGGCAAGCTGGCGCCACGGGTGGTAACGGTGACCGGCACCAATGGCAAGGGCTCGACCTGCGCCTTCGTGGCCGCGTTGCTGCGCGCCCAGGGGCTCAAGGTCGGGGTGTACAGTTCGCCGCACCTGCTGCGTTACAACGAACGGGTGCTGATCGAAGGCCGCGAGGCCAGCGATGAGCGCCTGTGTGAGGCGTTCGCCGCGGTGGAAGCGGCACGCGGCGAAATCTCGCTGACCTATTTCGAAATGGGCACCTTGGCGGCGTTCTGGTTGTTCAAGCAGTCCGCGCTGGACGCGGTGGTGCTCGAGGTCGGCCTGGGTGGCCGGTTGGACGCGGTCAACCTGATGGATGCGGATGTGTCGCTGGTCACCAGTATCGGCGTCGACCACATCGACTACCTGGGTGACAGCCGCGAGTCGGTGGCCTACGAGAAAGCGGGGATCTTCCGTCAGGGCAAGCCTGCGCTGTGCGGTGACCTGGATCCACCACAGCCTTTGCTGGACAAGGTACGCGAGTTGGGTTGCCCGTTCTTCCTGCGCGGGCGTGATTTTGACCTGGATAGCAGTGCCGAACACTGGCATTGGCGTGGTCGCCAGCTCGACGGTTCGCCTGTGGAGTTGCGCGACCTGCCGTTGCTCGACCTGCCCATGGAGAATGCCGCCCTGGCCTTGCAGGCTTTCCTGCTGATGGGCCTGCCGTGGGATGCCGGCACGGTTCGCCAGGCCTTGCTGGATACGCGTATCACCGGTCGTCTCGACCGGCGCGAGCTGCTGCTGCGTGGCAAGCGCGTGGAGCTGCTGCTGGATGTCGGTCACAACCCGCACGCTGCCGAGTACCTGGCCCGCCGCCTGGCGGCGCGCCCGGTGAAGGGGCGGCGCCTGGCGGTGTTCGGCCTGTTGGCCGACAAGGACCTGGCCGGTGTGCTCGCGCCGCTGCGCGACCAGGTCGCCGATTGGGCGGTGGCGCCGCTGGACACGCCGCGCAGTCGCCCTGCCGCGGAGCTGGCGGATGCCTTGACGAACCTCGGTGCGACGGTGAAGTCTTACGCCAGTGTTGCGGCTGCCCTCGAAGGGCAGTGCGCCCAGGCGACGGCGGATGACCAGATCCTGCTGTTCGGTTCGTTTTTCTGCGTCGGCGAGGCCCTGGCCTGGCTCGAGCGGCAGGTCCCCGAGGATGGAGTAGATGGCAGTGCTGGATAAAGGGATGAAGCAGCGCATGGTCGGTGCGCTTGTGCTGGTGGCGCTGGCGGTGATCTTCCTGCCGATGTTGTTCACTCGCGAGGACGAGCTGCGCCAGGTGCGTGTCGAGGCGCCGGAGGCGCCGGCCATGCCCAGCCTGCCCCAGGTTCAGGTGGAGCCTGTCCAGGTGCCAGAACCTCAGGCGTTGCCGGAGCAGAACGAGCAGCCGCCGGTGGTGGTCGACGAGTCCACGGCGCCGGTGACGGCGCCGAGCCAGCCCATCGCGCCGGTAGTGACCGTGGCGCCGCCCGCGCAGCCCAAGCCACAGACGCCAGTGCCGACGCCGCCGGTGGCCAAGGTGGAGGCGCGTCCTGTGCCTGCGCCCGCCGCTCCTGCCGCCAAACCAGCCGCGCCGTCGAAGATCGACGCCAACGGCCTGCCGGTGAGCTGGTCGATCCAACTGGCCAGCCTGTCCAATCGGGCTGGTGCCGAGAACCTGCAGAAGACCCTGCGCAGCCAGGGCTACAACGCCTATATCCGTTCGGCGGACGGCATGAACCGGGTATTCGTCGGGCCGCTGATCGAGCGTGCCGAGGCCGAGCGTCTGCGTGATGTGATCAATCGCCAGCAGAACCTCAAAGGCATCGTGGTGCGCTTCCAGCCGGAGCGTGGCTGAGTCCGAACGCTGAAGTCGTGCGCGGTCCCTGTAGGAGCGCGTAGGATTTTGCAGCGTAGGATTGCCCCGCGACGGCTTTTCTAGCCCGCAAAGCTGTCCCCAGAGTCAGCCCGCAGCCCTTCAAACGCCTGACATTCCGCTTACTCCAAACCCCTGGCTCTGGTAAAATGCGCCGCCTCAAACGTCGGCAGGCAACACCGTGGCATTTACCTGGGTTGATTGGGCGATCATTGCGATCGTCGTCATTTCATCACTGATCAGTCTCAAGCGCGGCTTCGTCAAGGAAGCCTTGTCCCTGCTCATCTGGATTGTCGCCGGTGCGGTGGCCTGGATGTTCGGCGGGTCGCTTTCGCAGTACCTTGAAAGCTATATCCAGACGCCGTCCGCGCGAGTCATCGCCGGCTGCGCGATTCTTTTCGTCGCCACGCTACTGGTCGGGGCGATGCTCAATTTCCTCATCGGCGAGCTGATACGCGTGACCGGGCTGTCCGGTACCGATCGCTTCCTCGGCATGGCCTTCGGCGCCGCGCGCGGGGGCTTGCTGGTGGTGGTGGCGGTCGGGCTGTTGAGCCTGGGGCCGGTGCAACAGGATCCGTGGTGGCAGGAATCGCGCCTGATACCACAATTTCTATTGGTAGCCGACTGGTCGAAGAACCTCATACTCGGGTTCACCGGCCAGTGGATGTCCAGTGGGGTCAGCGCACCCGTTGACCTTCCGTTCAAGGAGCAGCTGCTCGGGCCGACCAAGCCGTGAGCGCTCTTCACTCAAGTTTCATCAAAGTAGGGGTTGCGTCGCATGTGTGGCATCGTCGGTATCGTCGGTAAGTCGAACGTCAATCAGGCGCTGTATGACGCGCTTACGGTCCTCCAGCACCGCGGCCAGGACGCTGCCGGTATCGTGACCAGCCATGACGGCCGGTTGTTCCTGCGCAAGGATAACGGCCTGGTGCGCGACGTCTTCCAGCAGCGCCACATGCAGCGCCTGGTCGGCAGTATCGGCATCGGTCACGTGCGTTACCCGACCGCCGGCAGCTCCACCTCGGCCGAGGCGCAGCCGTTCTACGTCAACTCGCCGTACGGCATCACCCTGGCGCACAACGGCAACCTGACCAACGTCGAGCAGTTGGCCAAGGAGATCTACGAGTCCGACCTGCGTCACGTCAACACCAACTCCGACTCCGAAGTGCTGCTGAACGTGTTCGCCCATGAACTGGCCGTGCGCGGCAAGCTGCAACCGACCGAGGAAGACGTGTTCGCCGCGGTTTCCCACGTGCACAGCCGCTGCGTCGGCGGCTACGCGGTGGTGGCGATGATCACCGGCTACGGCATCGTCGGCTTCCGCGACCCCAACGGCATCCGTCCGGTGGTGTTCGGCCAGCGTCACACCGACGAAGGCGTCGAGTACATGATCGCTTCGGAAAGCGTGGCCTTGGACGTGCTCGGCTTCACCCTGATTCGCGACCTGGCGCCGGGCGAGGCGGTGTACATCACCGAAGGTGGCCAGCTGTTCACCAAGCAGTGCGCCGAGAGCCCGAAACTGCAGCCGTGCATCTTCGAGCACGTCTACCTGGCCCGCCCTGATTCGATCATGGACGGCGTCTCGGTGTACAAGGCGCGCCTGCGCATGGGCGAGAAGCTGGCCGAGAAGATCCAGCGCGAGCGCCCGGACCACGACATCGACGTGGTCATCCCGATCCCCGACACCAGCCGCACCGCGGCGCTGGAACTGGCCAACCATCTGGGCGTCAAGTTCCGCGAAGGCTTCGTCAAGAACCGCTACATTGGGCGGACCTTCATCATGCCCGGCCAGGCCGCGCGCAAGAAATCGGTACGCCAGAAGCTCAACGCCATCGAGCTGGAGTTCCGCGGCAAGAACGTGATGCTGGTGGACGACTCGATCGTGCGCGGCACCACCTGCAAGCAGATCATCCAGATGGCCCGCGAGGCCGGCGCCAAGAACGTCTACTTCTGCTCCGCGGCCCCCGCGGTGCGCTACCCCAACGTCTACGGCATCGACATGCCGAGCGCTCATGAGCTGATCGCCCACAACCGTACCACCGAGCAGGTGGCCGAGTTGATCGGCGCCGACTGGCTGATCTACCAGGACCTCCCGGACCTGATCGAATCGGTTGGTGGCGGCAAGATCAAGATCGAGCATTTCGATTGCGCGGTGTTCAACGGTGAGTATGTCACCGGCGATATCGACGAAGCCTACCTCGATCGCATCGAGCAGGCCCGTAACGACCTGGCCAAGGTGAAGAACCAGGCGGTCAGCGCGATCATCGACCTGTACAACAACTGATTTGGGAGCGACGGCATGACCGATCAATGGGATGCCGGTCGACTGGACAGTGACCTCGAGGGTGTCGGTTTCGACACCCTGGCGGTGCGCGCCGGTCAGAACCGTACACCGGAGGCCGAGCACAGCGAAGCGCTGTTCCTGACCTCCAGCTATGTCTTCCGCACGGCCGCCGATGCCGCCGCGCGCTTTGCCGGCGAAACGCCGGGCAACGTCTATTCGCGCTACACCAACCCGACCGTGCGTGCCTTCGAGGAGCGCCTGGCGGCCATGGAAGGCGCCGAGCAGGCCGTGGCCACCTCCACCGGCATGGCGGCGATCCTCGCCGTGGTCATGTCGCTGTGCAGTGCTGGCGACCATGTGCTGGTGTCGCAGAGCGTGTTCGGCTCGACCATCAGCCTGTTCGAGAAGTACTTCAAGCGTTTCGGCGTGCAGGTGGACTACGTGCCGCTGGTCGACCTGAACGGCTGGGAAAAGGCCATCAAGGCCAACACCAAGCTGCTGGTCGTCGAGTCGCCGTCCAACCCGTTGGCCGAACTGGTGGACATCACCGCACTGGCCGAGATCGCCCATGCCCGTGGCGCCATGCTGGTGGTGGACAACTGCTTCAGCACTCCGGCCTTGCAGCAACCGCTCAAGCTCGGCGCCGACATCGTGTTCCACTCGGCGACCAAGTTCATCGACGGCCAGGGCCGTTGCATGGGCGGCGTGGTGGCCGGGCGCAGCGAGCAGATGAAGGAAGTGGTGGGCTTTCTGCGCACCGCCGGCCCGACCCTCAGCCCGTTCAACGCCTGGGTCTTCACCAAGGGCCTGGAGACCCTCAAGCTGCGCATGCGCGCCCACTGCGAGAGCGCCCAGGCGCTGGCCGAGTGGCTCGAGCAGCAGGACGGCATCGAGAAGGTCCACTATGCCGGCCTGCCGAGCCATCCGCAGCATGAACTGGCCAAGCGCCAGATGAGCGGCTTCGGCGCGGTGGTCAGCTTCGAGGTCAAGGGTGGCAAGGAAGGCGCCTGGCGTTTCATCGACGCCACCCGGGTGATCTCCATCACCACCAACCTCGGCGACAGCAAGACCACCATCGCCCACCCGGCCACCACCTCCCACGGACGTCTGACGCCACAGGAGCGCGAGGCGGCGGGTATCCGTGACAGCCTGGTGCGCGTGGCGGTTGGCCTGGAAGACGTGGCCGACCTGCAAGCCGATCTGGCCCGCGGCCTGGCGGCGCTGTGATCGACTGGAAGAGTGGCGAACCCGGCCATAACGGCCGGGTAGCCCTGGTAACCGGTGCCGCCCGCGGCATCGGCCTGGGCATCGCCGCCTGGTTGATCTGCGAGGGGTGGCAGGTGGTGCTCAGCGATCTGGATCGCCCGCGCGGCACCAAGGTCGCCAAGGCCCTGGGCGATAACGCCTGGTTCATCACCATGGACGTGGCCGACGAGGCCCAGGTCAGTGCCGGGGTGTCCGAGGTGCTCGGGCAGTTCGGCCGGCTGGATGCGCTGGTGTGCAACGCGGCGATCGCCAATCCGCACAACCAGACCCTGGAAAGCCTGTCCCTGGCTCAATGGAACCGGGTACTGGCAGTCAACCTCAATGGCCCGATGCTGCTGGCCAAGCATTGCGCACCTTACCTGCGCGCCCATGGCGGCGCGATCGTCAACCTGACCTCCACCCGCGCCCGGCAGTCCGAGCCGGACACCGAGGCCTATGCCGCCAGCAAGGGTGGCCTGGTCGCCTTGACCCACGCCCTGGCCATGAGCCTGGGGCCGGAGATCCGCGTCAATGCGGTGAGCCCGGGCTGGATCGATGCCCGTGACCCTTCGCAGCGACGCGCCGAGCCTTTGACCGAGGCCGACCATGCCCAGCATCCGACGGGCAGGGTAGGGACGGTCGAGGATGTGGCTGCGCTGGTGGCGTGGTTGCTGTCGCGTCAGGCGGGGTTTGTCACTGGCCAGGAGTTCGTGGTCGATGGTGGGATGACCCGCAAGATGATCTACAACTGAGCTGTAACCTGTTGAGATGTAAGAGAAAGGGGCGATAGCCCCTTTTTTGTCGGTTGTGCCGGCCTTGTGGCGGCGCAAGCCCGCTCTCACGCTGTGAGCATCTGGTTGCAGGAGCGGGCCTGCCCCGCGATGAGGTCGGCAAGAGCAACCGGCTTTTTCGCCCTTTTTGAAAAAAACTTCAATGGGGGTATTGACTTAGCATCGGTACCTGCGTAAATTTCGCGGCCTCAGCGAAGCAAACGCAACAAGCAACATCGCGGGGGTGATTAGCTCAGCCGGGAGAGCATCTGCCTTACAAGCAGAGGGTCGGCGGTTCGATCCCGTCATCACCCACCACTTCCTGAGACGTTCCTAGTCCAGTGGTTTCGAAAGAAACACGTTGGCAGAGAGGAACAGGACGCAAGTCCAGCTATGCGCGGCGGTAGTTCAGTCGGTTAGAATACCGGCCTGTCACGCCGGGGGTCGCGGGTTCGAGTCCCGTCCGCCGCGCCATTTTTCTCCAGATGGGTGCTTGCACCGGTCTGAGGCCACAAGGCCAGATCCCAGTTTCAATCAGGCGCAAGCCTGAACGATACGCAGCGGTAGTTCAGTCGGTTAGAATACCGGCCTGTCACGCCGGGGGTCGCGGGTTCGAGTCCCGTCCGCTGCGCCATCTTCTGCCAAGAGCCCCATGAACGCTCAAGGCAAAACAGAAAAGGCGATATCAAAGTCGCTTTTTTTGTGCCTGGCTTTCGCGCAATAGCGCTTGAAAGCTCAGATCCCAGTTTCAATCGGGTGCAAGCCCGAACGATACGCAGCGGTAGTTCAGTCGGTTAGAATACCGGCCTGTCACGCCGGGGGTCGCGGGTTCGAGTCCCGTCCGCTGCGCCATCTTTGCCTCAAGGCCCTTTGAACACCTTGAAGCTACGAAAAGCGACCTTAGGGTCGCTTTTTTCATTTCAGCGCCTTGCACGGTCACGGGCAAGGATTTACACCAAGCTGACAGAGTCTTCACCGATCAATGGTTTCAGCCACTGATCGATGTGTTGCACAATACGCCCCATTCGTTTCTTCCCGGAATTGGCAATGTCTAGATCAACCGTCTATGGCGCGCTCGGGCTGGCCCTCGTGCTGGCGGGTGTGTCCGGCTGTTCCTCGAAAAAGGCCGCCGTCTACGAGCACGAGAACTTCGATGACTCGGGCACCTTCTCCCGCAGTTTCGCCACCAGCGAGGCGGGCTCCTGCGAGGCGGCGCGGCGCGCGCTGCTCAGTCAGGGCTACATCATCACCAGCAGCGACGCCAACCAGGTCGCCGGCAACAAGAGCTTCCAGCAAAACGCCGAGAACCACTTGCAGATCAGCTTCAACATCACCTGCGTGCCGGACATGAGCGACAAACAGCGCTCGACCATGTTCGCCAACGCCCTGCAGGACCGCTACACCCTGAAGAAATCCAACACCTCCGCCAGTCTTGGCGTCGGTGTGCTGGGTTCGGTGTCGATGCCGATCGGCTCCACCGACGACTCCATGGTCAAGGTCGCCAGCGAAACGGTCACCGCCGCACAGTTCTACGACCGATACTTCGCCCTGGTGGAAAGCTACCTGCCGAAGCCGAAGAAGCCAGAGAAGACCGAGCCTGCCGCCGAGCCAAAGGTGGAAAAACCGGCCGCCGACCTGGGCTTGCCGGAGCCTGCGCCCGCTGCCCTGGCGCCCGCGCCGCAGCCTGCCGCGCCGGTCGCCGAGAGCGTGGAAGAGGCTCCGGCCCCGACTCCGGTTGCCGCCGCGGCTGTCGCGGCTCCAGCGGCTCCCGTACCGGCCAGCGAAGCCTCGGCGGCCCCGATTGTGGACGATAGCAAGGGCTCGCAGCCCATCGCGCCGCCCGTCGAGCCAACTCCGATCCAGGTACAGCAGGACGCGCCGGCCGCAGAGCAGGCGCCGGCGCCACTCTGACGTGTCGATAACTTCCCGGGCGCCTGCTACGTTTATCGTTCATAGGGTTGTAATCATTCTGTCATTTCGCTGGCTTAGGTTGGCGCAATGACTGAAGAACGATGAATGAAGGGGCGTAAAGATGGACGATTATCAGGAAGAACTGCTCGAATTCCAGGCCTATGAACTGGACCTGCCAGAACCGGCCGACGACGCCACCGAGCTTTAACCCACCTGCCGCTGATGGCGGCGAAATTCCCCCGGTGTCAGCCCCGTCCAGCGCTTGAATGCGCGCTGGAAGGCCTCTGCCGAGGCGAACCCCAACAGATAGGCGATCTCGCCGAAGGCCAGCTCCGTGTCGCGGATATAGGTCTCGGCCAGATCGCGACGTGTGTCGTTGAGCAGGTTGCGAAAGCGCGTGCCTTCCTCGGCCAGTTTGCGGCGCAAGGTCCAGGTCGGCAGTTGCAGGTGTCGCGCCACTTCTTCCAGATCCGGCTCGCGCCCACCGTTCAGCAGTGGCCCCAGCAGGTGAGTGATGCGTTCGCCCAGGCTGCGCACGCGGGTGCGCTGGGCCAGTTCCGCCTCGCACAACTGCAGCAGGTGTTGCCAGGTGCTGGGGCAGTGCTGCGGGTTGGGCAGGGCCAGGGTGGCCTGGCTCAGGCGCAACTGGTTGGCCGTGGCGCCGAAATGCACCGGGCCTGCGCACAGGCTTTGGTACTGCGCGACGTAGGCGGGGGCGTCGAACTCGATTTCCAGGCGCTCGGCCTGCACCGGCCTGGCCGCCAGGGCGCCGAGCTGGGCCAGCCAGCCAGCGAGCAGGGAGTCGACCACGAAGCGGTTGTAGTCGTTGTAGGGGCTGATGGAGTAGAACCGCAGCCAGGCGCCCTGGGCGTCTTCGTGAAAGCTCGACTGGCCCCGGTAGTTGGCGGCATACAGTGGCTCAAAGCGCAGCAGGGTGCGGGCAGCGTCGCCTAGGGTCGGGGCCTGGGCGGCGGCGACGCCGGCGAGCCCGGCCTGGGCCAGGCGGCTCAGGCGGCCCATGTGCAGGCCTAGCGCTGGCTCGGCAGAAAGGGCAATCGCCGCGTGCCCCAGGTGCATGTAGCGCGGGATCGACAACCGCGCACCCGGCTCGGCCAGGCGCCTGGCGTCGAGGCCATAGCGCAGCAGCAGGGGGTGTGGATCGTGACCGAGTGCCGTCAGCGCCTCGGCCAGGGGCTGGACGAAACCTACCGACAGTTCACCCAGGCGTACGCGGGGGCGGGGCATGTCGTCACAGCCACAGGTTGAGCAGGCGCGCGCCGTGGCTGTCGTTGCCGACCCACAACATGCCGCCCTGGCTGGCGAAACCCTGCCCATCGCTGCCCAGCTCCCAGAACTGGCCGCGCATGAACACGCTCATGCTCGGGGTGCTGGCGTTGGCGGCCAGGGGCAGTTGCTGCCAGGCGCGCTGTTCGCTGACGGCTCCGCGCTGCAGGGGCAAATCGGCGGCCTGGGCCTGATGGCGGTTGCCACGCCAGGGCGCCTGCCAGCTCTGCTTGCCGCTGAGGAACACCGGATTGGCGACCAGCTGCACCGATTGCGCGGTCAGTTGCCGGTAGTTGGCGGGGTACCAGCTGTCGCTGCCGATCAGCACGCCCAAGCGTCCTGCGGGAGTCTGCAGTACCTGCAGCGGATGCTGCTGGCCGTCGTGGATGTAGCGCCGGCTTTCGCTGTCGGGGTACTGCTGGTGCTGGGGCTGCCCGAGCACCGAACCGTCGCTGGCGAATACCAGACTGCTGTTGTACAGCGGACCGTTGCCGATGCGCAGTACGCCGTTCTCCACATAGGGCGCGGGCAGGACGATGGAGCCGGCGACCAGGGTGATGCCAAACTCCCGGGCCAGGCTGCCGAACACCTGCTGGTAGTCGGCGGCCATCTGCGCGGCCTTCATGCGCAGGTGCGCGTCCGAGCGGCGATCGTCGCCGCTGGCGGCGAGCATCGCCAGGCCATAGCTCAGCGGGTTGCTCAGTTCCAGCCATTGCCAGGCCTCGTTGCGTCGGGTGACCTGGTACAGTTCGCGCTTCTCGCCCCGGGCCCACAACCATGTGCCAATGTGCTCCGGCAACACCACCACGGTGCGCGGATTGACCAGGCCTTGGGCGCGGGCTTGTTCCAGGTAGGCTGAGAGCTTGCGGTGCAGGCGCGTGAGGTTCTGGTAGTCCCCCGGATACAGCAGCGGCTCGACACCCAGCAAGTTGCCGTGCTCGCCCGGCACGCCCTGGTTGAGGGCCAGCTCGATGCGCAGATCGGACAGGTAGTGACCTTCTGGACGCTGCAGGGTCCAGAAGCCGTAGCCGCAGAGGGCGGCAAGGATGACCAGCGCCAGGGCGCCGGCTAGCAGTTTTCGCATGGAGCGGTCCAGCACTGGGCAGTAGGAGTGCCCTAGGGTAGTCCTGCTGTACAGCAGGATCAATAAGTTGTCAGTTTCGATCATTGAGCGTGTTCAAACGCCTGTTTAATGTCGACCCCAGACAAACGACGGGCCCCGCCACGCTGTTGTAGAGACCTGGCAGAGGCGCCCGCATTCCGTGATCATGCCACCTGTGGAGTCCATCCATGGCTACCGACCGTTACCCGCACCTGCTGGCCCCTCTCGACCTGGGCTTCACCACTCTGCGCAACCGCACCCTGATGGGCTCGATGCACACCGGCCTGGAGGAGCGCCCGGGCGGCTTCGAACGCATGGCCGCGTATTTCGCCGAACGCGCCCGTGGTGGCGTCGGGCTCATGGTCACCGGCGGCATCGCGCCCAACGATGAAGGCGGCGTGTACTCTGGTGCGGCCAAGCTCAGCACCGAGGAAGAGGCCGACAAGCATCGGATCGTCACCGAGGCGGTGCATGCCGCCGGTGGCAAGATCTGTCTGCAGATCCTCCACGCCGGGCGCTATGCCTACAGCCCGAAACAGGTGGCGCCCAGCGCCATCCAGGCGCCGATCAACCCGTTCAAGCCCAAGGAGCTGGACGAGGAGGGCATCGAGAAGCAGATCCGCGATTTCGTCACCTGCGCAAGCCTGGCCCTGCGCGCCGGCTATGATGGCGTCGAGATCATGGGGTCAGAAGGCTACTTCATCAACCAGTTCCTCGCCGCCCACACCAACCACCGCACCGACCGTTGGGGGGGCAGCTACGAGAACCGCATGCGACTGGCGGTTGAGATCGTGAGCCGGGTACGCGAAGCGGTGGGGCCGAACTTCATCATCATCTTCCGCCTGTCTATGCTCGACCTGGTCGAGGGCGGCAGCACCTGGGACGAGATCGAGCTGCTGGCCAAGGCCATCGAGCAGGCCGGCGCCACGTTGATCAACACGGGTATCGGCTGGCATGAGGCGCGCATCCCGACCATCGCCACCAAGGTGCCGCGCGCGGCGTTCAGCAAGGTCACCGCCAAGCTGCGCGGTGCGGTGAAAATCCCGCTGATCACCACCAACCGCATCAATACCCCGGAGGTGGCCGAGGCGGTGCTGGCGGAGGGCGATGCCGACATGGTCTCCATGGCCCGGCCGTTCCTGGCCGATCCTGACTTCGTCAACAAGGCCGCTGCTGGTTGTGGCGACGAGATCAACACTTGCATCGGCTGCAACCAGGCCTGCCTGGACCACACCTTCGGCGGCAAGCTGACCAGCTGCCTGGTCAACCCGCGGGCTTGCCATGAGACCGAGCTCAACTACCTGCCGGTACGGGCAGTCAAGCGTATCGCGGTGGTCGGCGCTGGTCCTGCGGGCCTGGCAGCCGCCACCGTGGCCGCCGAGCGCGGTCATGAAGTGACGTTGTTCGATGCTGCCGCTGAGATCGGTGGGCAGTTCAACGTGGCCAAGCGCGTGCCGGGCAAGGAGGAGTTCTACGAGACCCTGCGTTATTTCCGCAACAAGGTGAAGTCCACGGGTGTCGACCTGCGCCTGAATACCCGTGTCGATGTGGCTGCGCTGGTGTCCGGCGAGTTCGACGAGATTATCCTGGCCACGGGCATCGCTCCGCGCACGCCGGCCATTCCCGGTATCGACAACGCCAAGGTGCTGAGCTACCTGGATGTGCTGCTGGAGCGCAAGCCGGTGGGCGAGCGGGTGGCGGTGATCGGTGCCGGTGGCATTGGTTTCGATGTGTCCGAGTACCTGGTGCACAAGGGCGTGGCCACCAGCCAGGACCGCGAGGCGTTCTGGAAGGAGTGGGGCATCGATACGCGTTTGGAGGCTCGTGGTGGTGTGGCCGGGATCAAGGCCGAGCCTCATGCGCCGGCGCGCCAGGTGTACCTGCTGCAGCGCAAGAAGACCAAGGTTGGCGACGGCCTGGGCAAGACCACCGGCTGGATTCATCGCACGGGGCTGAAGAACAAGCAGGTGCAGATGCTCAACAGCGTCGAGTACCTGAGCGTGGACGATGCTGGCCTGCATGTGCGGGTTGGCGAGGGCGAGCCGCAGTTGCTGGCGGTGGACAACATCGTCATCTGCGCTGGCCAGGATCCGCTGCGCGAGTTGCATGATGGCCTTGTTGCGGCCGGGCAGTCGGTGCATCTGATCGGTGGCGCTGACGTGGCGGCGGAGCTTGATGCCAAGCGGGCGATTAATCAAGGGTCGAGGTTGGCGGCGGAACTGTGATTGCTTGAATTGGTGATTAGCCAACTTTCACAGTTGAGGTGGTGATATACCTTTCCTGTGGAGGTTGGCTTGTCAGTGAGTGACTGTAACTGAAGAAGCATTGCCAGTAGTCTCCACTTACTCCATGTATCCGGCAACGGCAACGGCAACGGCAACGGCAACGGCAACGGCAACGGCAACGGCAACGGCAACAGGCGACTAAGAACGACATCGCCATTCTGTGCGTTCGTCGGCGCGCCGACTCAAACATCGAGCGTTTCTCTGTCACGCGACTGTATTGTTGACTATTCTGCGATCTGTCCCAGTACACTTCGCAACTGTTACGGTATTCTGCCTCGGCAGTGAGTCGCACAAGAACAACGATCCCGTCCGCGCTTCGAGAACACGCCATGACCAACCTGCTGCTGTACCAGCGTATTGCCCAGCAACTGGCCGATGATATCCGTCGGGGTGTCTACCAGCCGGGTGAGCGGGTGCCGTCGGTACGCAAGATGAGCGCCCAGCTCAATGTCAGCCACGCCACCGTGCTGCAGGCCTATGCCAATCTCGAGGACCAGGGCCTGATCCGCGCCCGGCCGCAGTCGGGCTACTATGTCCACCAGACCCCGGCGCTGACGGCGCAGACCCCGGATATTGCCCGGGTCGAACGCCCCGGCCTGGTCACCCGGGCCAGCATCATCCAGCAGGTGCTGGTCGAGGCGCGGCGCGATGGCGTCTTTCCCTTCGGCGCGGCGGTACCCCATGTCGACTATCTGCCCGTACGCGCCCTGCACCAGCAGCTGGCCAAGGTGACGCGCTTCCATAGCCCGCGTGCCTTCAGCTACATGTTCAGCCCCGGCTTCGAGCCGTTGCGTCGGCAGATCGCCATCCGCATGCGCGATGCCGGTGTGCTGGTCGATCCCCGTGAAGTGGTGGTGACCCATGGTTGTGTCGATGCCCTGCAGATGGCGCTGCGGGTCCTGACCCGGCCGGGCGACCTGATCGCGGCCGAGTCGCCCACTTACTATGGGCTGTTGCAGCTGGCCGACCTGCTCGGGCTCAAGGTCATCGAGATCCCCAGCGATCCGTCTACCGGCATTAGCCTGGAGGCGCTGCAGTTGGCCGCCAATCAGTGGTCGATCAAGGCCCTGGTGCTGACGGCGCGGCTGAGCAATCCGCTGGGTGGCACCATTCCCGAAGAGCGGCAGAAGCAATTGCTGCGCCTGGCCTCGGATTTCGACATCCAGATCGTGGAGGACGATATCTACGGCGAGCTGATGTTCGAGCAGGGGCGCACCAAGGCGCTCAAGGCGTTCGATCGGTTGGATCGGGTGATCTACTGCTCGAGCTTCTCCAAGACCCTGTCGCCGGGGGTAAGGGTCGGCTGGATGATCGCTGGGCGCTATCAAGACGAGATCCAGCGCCTGCAGACCTTCACCACCCACTCGGCGTGCAGCGTCACGCAGATGGCGGTGGCCGCCTACCTGGAGAATGGTGGCTACGATCGGCATTTGCGCTTCATCCGACAGGAGTACCGCAAGAACCTCAGCGCTTACCAGCTGGCGGTGCAGCAGCACTTCCCGGAAGGCACGCAGATGACCCGGCCCACCGGTGGCTTCATTCTCTGGGTTAGTCTGCCGGGGCGGGTCAATACCCAGGAATTGCATGTGCGGGCGCTGGAGCAAGGCATTAGCATCGCCCCTGGGCTGATCTTCAGCAATACCGAGCAGTTCAACCACTGTATCCGCCTCAATTGCGGCATTCCCTGGAATCGCGAGGCAGAGCGTGCAGTGATGACGCTGGGCCTGCTGGCCCAGCAATTGTGCCGAGATCCGAACGGCGTGCTGTTGTAGGCTTGTCAGACGTGTCGGGAACAGGGAGCATACGCGTTTTACAGCTTGCGCTCCTGATGCCCATGAACCTGCTTCGCCCTCTCGTCATCGCCCTGTGTTTCGCCTTGCCCTGGCTGTCGGCCGGTGCGGTGCAGGCTGTCGAACCAGCAGCCAGGGCGCAGGGTGTGCACAAGCCGGCGAACAAAGCGTCCACCAAGGTCCCCGCCAAGCCGGTAGCCAAGGTCAAGCCCAAACCCAAACCGAAGGCCAGGCCTGTCAGCAAGGCTGTCACCAAGCCGCTGCCTCAGCCGAAGGTCGACCTGAGCCTGCCAAAGGACATGGTCAAGCATCTCGAGCCGGATCTCGGTGGCGGGCCGGTGGTGCGCAAGCCGCTGCTGCCCTCGATGTTCCCCACCAAGCCCGAATCCGACAGCAGTCCGTTCCAGCTCAACGGCCGGCTGATCAGCAACGAAATGCAGTTGCAGCTGCGCAACGACAGTCGGCGGGATGTGGAAGGCGCGGCCATCGAATTCGAATTCCGCAACTGACTGCCGGGTCACGGGTGATTTCATCCGCCCGGCAATTTCAAACATATGTTTGAGCGGTTAGTATCCAGGGACGTTCGTCCCGTTTTGCTCCTGGGAGTCCTGTTGTCATGAAATGCCGCGAGGGTTGTGGTGCCTGCTGCATCGCCCCGTCCATCAGTTCGCCGATCCCTGGCATGCCGCAGGGCAAGCCGGCCGGAGAACGCTGCCTGCATCTGAATGTCGAAAACCTCTGTGCGCTGTTCGGCAAGCCCGAACGGCCGCAGGTGTGTGGCGGCTTCAAGGCGGAAGCGGACATCTGTGGCAACGACCGTGACGAAGCCATTCGCATCATTGGGTGGCTGGAGCAGATGACGGCGGCGTGACAGGTTGGATCCTCGACAACAAGGAACAAGATGATGAGATCGATCAAAGGTATTGCACTGCTGTGTGGCATGGGCGTCCTGCTGGCACCGACGGCCTGGGCTGAGAACTGGCAGGTGGCCAAGGACGAGGAGGGGATCAAGGTGTCCCTCAGCGAGGTGGCCGGCTCGAAATACAAGGCCTATCGCGGCGTGACCGTGATCAAGGCGCCGCTGGCCAAGGTCAAGGCGCTGCAGGAGGATGTGGTGGGGGCCTGCGCCTGGATTCACGAGTGCAAGTCGCAAAAGCTGCTCAAGAGCGAGGGTGACCAGAGCTGGACCTACACCCAGTTCAACACGCCCTGGCCGGTGACGCCACGGGATTCGATCCTGCATGTGACCACGGTCCAGGACGCCGATGGCAGTCTGACCCGCAAGCTCCAGGAGGAACCGAAGTATCTGCCGGAGGAAAAGGGCTTCGTGCGTGTCGCCCAGGTGGAAGGCTTCTGGAAGCTGGTGCCCAAGGGTGACAGCACCGAGGTGACCTACCAGGTGCACACCGAGCCGGGCGGCAGCGTGCCGTCGTGGCTGGCCAACAAGTTCGTGGTCGATGCGCCGTTCAATACCCTCAAGGGGTTGAAGGAGCGCGCCGAGAAGAACTAAAGGCCGCTCCCGCCGTGAGGAAAATCGCGTAAGCAACAAAAAAGGCTGCCCGAGGGCAGCCTTTTTGCGTTCAGCCGACAGGCTTACTTGCGGTCCTTCAGCTCAACGATGTCACGCTGCTCGTAGCCGGTGTACAGCTGGCGCGGGCGGCCAATCTTGTACGGGCCGGAGAGCATTTCCTTCCAGTGCGAGATCCAGCCCACGGTACGTGCCAGGGCGAAGATCACGGTGAACATGCTGGTTGGGATGCCGATGGCCTTGAGGATGATGCCCGAGTAGAAGTCGACGTTCGGGTACAGCGAGCGCTCGATGAAGTAAGGATCGGTGAGGGCGATCTCTTCCAGGCGCATGGCCAGTTCAAGCTGCGGGTCGTTCTTGATGCCCAGCTCGCCCAGGACTTCGTCGCAGGTCTTCTTCATCACGGTGGCGCGCGGGTCGCGGTTCTTGTACACGCGGTGACCGAAGCCCATGAGCTTGAACGGATCGTTCTTGTCCTTGGCCTTGGCGATGAATTTGTCGATGTTCGAAACATCGCCGATTTCATCGAGCATGGTCAGTACGGCTTCGTTCGCGCCACCGTGGGCCGGGCCCCACAGCGCGGCAATGCCGGCGGCGATACAGGCGAACGGGTTGGCGCCCGAGGAGCCCGCCAGGCGCACGGTGGAGGTGGAGGCGTTCTGCTCGTGGTCGGCGTGGAGGATGAAGATCCGGTCCATCGCCTTGGCCAGCACCGGGCTGATCGGTTTGATCTCGCACGGGGTGTTGAACATCATGTGCAGGAAGTTCTCCGCGTACGACAAGTCGTTGCGCGGGTACATCATGGGCTGGCCCATGGAGTACTTGTAGACCATCGCGGCCAGGGTCGGCATCTTGGCGACCAGGCGAACCGCGGAGATTTCGCGGTGCTGCGGGTTATTGATGTCCAGCGAGTCGTGATAGAACGCCGACAGGGCACCGACCACGCCGCACATCACCGCCATCGGGTGGGCATCGCGACGGAAGCCGTTGAAGAACGACTTCAGTTGCTCGTGAACCATGGTGTGGTTCTTCACGGTGCTGACGAACTGGGCCTTCTGCTCGGCATTCGGCAGTTCGCCGTTGAGCAGCAGGTAGCAGGTCTCGAGGTAGTCCGATTGTTCGGCGAGCTGTTCGATCGGGTAGCCGCGGTGCAGCAGGACACCCTTGTCGCCGTCGATATAGGTGATCTTCGACTCGCACGAGGCGGTCGCCATGAAGCCGGGGTCGAAGGTGAAGTGGCCGGATGCCCCCAACCCGCGGACGTCGATAACATCGGGACCAACGGTGCCGGTTAAAATGGGCAGCTCGACGGGGGCAGCGCCCTCGATGATCAACTGCGCTTTTTTGTCAGCCATGTGGCCTCCTATTAATGCTTGAAATCATCAGACAGACCCCCCACGCAGGGCCCGCA
This sequence comes from Pseudomonas sp. P65(2024), assembly GCF_057480955.1. Taxonomy (NCBI): domain Bacteria; kingdom Pseudomonadati; phylum Pseudomonadota; class Gammaproteobacteria; order Pseudomonadales; family Pseudomonadaceae; genus Pseudomonas; species Pseudomonas sp. P65(2024). The sequence goes on along the minus strand of NZ_JBLIYX010000019.1, from coordinate 73,278 downwards.
CCACTATAGAGGGATAAATTCGAATGTCAATTTGCCTAAAGGCTGGTTGAAACGCCCTCTGAGGCCTGGTTTTTCACGAAATTCTCGCCCGTTTACGCCTTTTGTTCACTAAAGGCAATGCGCTATTTGGGCGAGCCCCTCACGTTGTCATAAGCAGCCTAACTGTCTATACTCGGCAGCCGACTCCCAGGGGCTTTCAAGCCCGCCCTGCTGGGTGTCGTCGCTCTCCTGGGTGGTGGGTACCTGACCAGTACACTTACCAACAACTTTGCCCTGTTAGCTAGGGGCTCTTCAGTGTGAAAAAAGCCGTGAAAAGCCAACGACCTGTAAACCTAGACCTAAGGACCATCAAACTCCCGATCACCGCGTACACGTCCATTCTTCACCGTATCTCCGGCGTCATCCTGTTCCTCGGCCTTGCCATCATGCTGTACGCATTGAGCAAGTCGCTGGGTGGCGAGGAAGGCTTTGCCGAGGTGAAGGCGTGTCTGACCAGTCCGCTGGCCAAACTGGTGACCTGGGGCCTGCTGTCCGGCCTGCTGTATCACCTCGTGGCAGGTGTGCGCCACCTGATCATGGACATGGGCATCGGCGAGACGCTGGAAGGCGGCAAGCTGGGCTCGAAAATCGTGATCGTCATCTCCGTGGTGCTGATCGTTCTGGCAGGAGTTTGGGTATGGTAACTAACGTCACGAACCTGTCGCGTTCGGGCCTCTACGACTGGATGGCGCAGCGCGTCTCGGCGGTCGTTCTCGCGGCTTACTTCATCTTCCTGATCGGCTACCTCGCTGCCCACCCGGGCATCGACTACGCCCAGTGGCACGCTCTGTTCTCCAACAACGCGATGCGCATCTTCAGTCTGCTGGCCCTCGTTGCCCTGGGCGCTCACGCCTGGGTCGGCATGTGGACCATTGCCACCGACTACCTGACGCCGATGTCCTTCGGCAAGTCGGCGACTGCGATTCGTTTCCTGTTCCAGGCGGTATGCGGCGTAGCGATGTTCGCTTACTTCGTCTGGGGTGTGCAGATTCTCTGGGGTATCTGATTCATGGCTAACATTCCTACGATTTCCTTCGACGCCATCATCATTGGTGGCGGCGGCGCTGGCATGCGCGCAGCGCTGCAGCTGGCTCAAGGCGGCCACAAGACTGCCGTAGTCACCAAGGTGTTCCCGACCCGTTCGCACACCGTTTCCGCCCAGGGCGGCATCACCTGCGCCATCGCTTCGGCCGATCCGAACGACGACTGGCGTTGGCACATGTACGACACCGTCAAGGGCTCCGACTACATCGGTGACCAGGACGCGATCGAATACATGTGTCAGGAAGGCCCGGCCGCGGTCTTCGAGCTGGACCACATGGGCCTGCCGTTCTCGCGTACCGAGACCGGCCGCATCTACCAGCGTCCGTTCGGTGGCCAGTCCAAGGACTTCGGTAAAGGTGGCCAGGCCGCCCGTACCTGCGCCGCTTCCGACCGTACCGGTCACGCGCTGCTGCACACCCTGTACCAGGGCAACCTGAAAGCAGGCACCACCTTCCTCAACGAGTACTACGCCGTCGACCTGGTGAAGAACCAGGACGGCGCTTTCGTCGGTGTGATCGCGATCTGCATCGAAACCGGCGAAACCATGTACATCAAGTCCAAGGCCACCGTATTGGCCACTGGCGGTGCAGGTCGTATCTACGCCTCCACCACCAACGCCCTGATCAACACCGGTGACGGTGTCGGCATGGCCCTGCGTGCCGGCGTGCCGGTGCAGGACATCGAGATGTGGCAGTTCCACCCGACCGGCATCGCCGGCGCCGGTGTACTGGTCACTGAAGGTTGCCGCGGTGAGGGTGGCTACCTGATCAACGCCCACGGCGAGCGCTTCATGGAGCGTTACGCGCCGAACGCGAAGGACCTGGCTGGCCGCGACGTGGTCGCCCGTTCCATGGTCAAAGAGATCATCGCCGGCAACGGCGTGGGCCCGAACAAGGACCACGTACTGCTGAAGCTGGACCACCTGGGCGAGGAAGTGCTGCACAGCCGCCTGCCAGGCATCTGCGAACTGTCCAAGACCTTCGCCCACGTCGACCCGGTGGTCGCGCCGGTGCCGGTCATCCCGACCTGCCACTACATGATGGGCGGCGTTGCCACCAACATTCATGGCCAGGCCATCACCATGGACGCCGAAGGCAACGACCACATCATTCCGGGCCTGTTCGCCGTAGGTGAAGTGGCGTGCGTATCGGTCCACGGCGCCAACCGCCTGGGCGGCAACTCGCTGCTCGACCTGGTGGTCTTCGGTCGCGCCGCCGGCCTGCACCTGGAAAAGGCGCTCAGCGACGGCGTCGAGTACCGCGATGCCAGCGACACCGACATCGACGTTGCCCTGAACCGCCTGAGCAAGCTCAACGAGCGCACCACCGGCGAAGACGTCGCCAGCCTCAAGCGCGAGCTGCAAAGCTGCATGCAGAACTACTTCGGTGTGTTCCGTACCGGCGAGTACATGCAGAAGGGTATCGAGCAGCTGGCTGGCCTGCGTGACCGCATCGCCAACGTCAAGATCAACGACAAGTCCCAGGCCTTCAACACCGCGCGTATCGAAGCGCTGGAGCTGCAGAACCTGCTGGAAGTCGCCGAAGCGACCGCCATTGCCGCTGAAGCCCGTAAAGAGTCCCGCGGCGCGCACGCCCGTGAAGACTTCGAAGACCGTGACGACGAGAACTGGCTGTGCCACACCCTGTACTACCCGGGTGAGAAGCGCGTCGCCAAGCGTGGCGTCAACTTTGCGCCGAAGACAGTTCCTGCCTTCGAACCGAAAGTCCGGACTTACTAAGGGTGGCCGCTATGTTGCAAGTCGAAGTTTATCGTTACAACCCGGACACCGATTCGGCGCCGAAGATGCAGACCTTCCAGGTCGACACCGGTGGCAAGGATCTGATGGTCCTGGACGTGCTGGCGCTGATCAAGGAGCAGGACGAGGGCTTCTCGTACCGTCGCTCCTGCCGTGAAGGCGTGTGCGGTTCCGACGGCATGAACATCAACGGCAAGAACGGCCTGGCGTGCATCACGCCGCTGTCTGCTGTCGTTAAAGGTAACAAGTTGGTCCTGCGTCCGCTGCCAGGCCTGCCGGTTATCCGTGACCTGGTCGTCGATATGAGCATCTTCTACAAGCAGTACGAGAAGGTGAAGCCGTTCCTGCAGAACGACACCCCGGCCCCGGCCATCGAGCGCCTGCAGTCGCCGGAAGATCGCGACAAGCTGGACGGTCTGTACGAGTGCATCCTGTGCGCCTGCTGCTCGACTTCCTGCCCGTCGTTCTGGTGGAACCCGGACAAGTTCCTGGGCCCCGCCGCACTGCTGCAGGCCTACCGTTTCCTGGCCGACAGCCGCGACACCAAGACTCAGGAACGCCTGGCGTCCCTGGATGACCCGTTCAGCGTGTTCCGCTGCCGCGGGATCATGAACTGCGTGAACGTTTGCCCGAAAGGTCTGAACCCGACCAAGGCAATTGGTCACGTACGTAACATGCTGCTGCAAAGCGGTACCTGATTCAAAGCGTTGTACCTGCAGTAAGCCGAGGTGCGGGTGGTGAGCCCGCACCGAGGTAAAACCCGAGCAAGGGCCCACAAAGCCCGCGCTCATTACCTATGAAGATATGAGACCAGCAGGGGCTTCCGGGCTGGTACCCGGAAAATCAGCAGGATCCAGGTGGCGTGGTTCAGTCGCTGTGTTCGGACTTTTCCAGGTTTGCTGTGGCTCTCGCCGATCAGTCCCCTAACCGAGGGTGACCAAGCATGCAAGAAAGCGTGATGCAGCGCATGTGGGATAGCGCCCACCTTTCAGGTGGTAACGCTGCATATGTGGAAGAGCTTTATGAGCTCTACCTGCACGACCCTAACGCTGTGCCAGAAGAGTGGCGCACTTACTTCCAGAAGTTGCCCGCCGACGGCAGCACCGCTACCGATGTATCGCACTCGACGATCCGCGACCATTTCGTACTGCTGGCAAAGAACCAGCGCCGCGCCCAACCGGTATCCGCCGGGAGCGTGAGCAGTGAACACGAGAAGAAGCAGGTTGAAGTGCTGCGACTGATCCAGGCCTATCGTATGCGCGGCCATCAGGCTGCCAAGCTCGACCCGTTGGGGTTGTGGCAGCGTCCTGCGCCCGTAGACCTGTCGATCAATCACTACGGCTTGACCAATGCCGATCTTGATACGACCTTCCGTGCCGGCGACCTGTTCATCGGCAAAGAGGAAGCGAGCCTACGCGAAATTTTCGAAGCGCTGCAGAAGACATATTGTCGCACCATTGGCGCCGAGTTCACCCACATCGTCGATTCCGAGCAGCGCAGCTGGTTCCAGCAGCGCCTGGAAAGCGTGCGTGGCCGTCCGGAATTCTCCGCCGACGTGCAGGCTCACCTGCTCGAGCGCGTCACGGCCGGTGAGGGCCTGGAGAAGTACCTGGGCACCAAGTACCCGGGCACCAAGCGCTTCGGCCTCGAAGGTGGCGAAAGCCTGATCCCGATGCTGGACGAAATGATCCAGCGCTCCGGTTCCTACGGCACCAAGGAAGTCGTGATCGGCATGGCCCACCGTGGCCGTCTGAACGTGCTCGTCAACACCTTCGGCAAGAACCCGCGCGAGCTGTTCGACGAGTTCGAAGGCAAGAAGATGAACGAGCTGGGCTCCGGTGACGTGAAGTATCACCAGGGCTTCTCCTCCAACGTGATGACCCCCGGTGGCGAAGTCCACCTGGCCATGGCGTTCAACCCCTCCCACCTGGAAATCGTCTCGCCAGTGGTGGAAGGTTCGGTTCGCGCCCGCCAGGATCGCCGCAACGACACCGTTGGCGACAAGGTTCTGCCGATCTCCATCCACGGTGACGCAGCGTTCGCCGGCCAGGGTGTGGTCATGGAAACCTTCCAGATGTCGCAGACCCGCGGTTTCAAGACCGGCGGCACCGTGCACATCGTGATCAACAACCAGGTCGGTTTCACCATCAGCAACCCGCTGGACGCGCGCTCCACCGAGTACGCCACCGACGTTGCCAAGATGATCCAGGCGCCGATCCTGCACGTGAACGGCGACGATCCGGAAGCGGTGATGTTCGTCACCCAGCTGGCCATCGACTACCGCATGCAGTTCAAGCGTGACGTGGTCATCGACCTGGTCTGCTACCGTCGTCGCGGCCACAACGAGGCCGACGAGCCGAACGGCACCCAGCCTTTGATGTACCAGCAGATCAGCAAACAGCGCACCACCCGTGAGCTGTACGCCGAGCAACTGATCAGCGCCGGTCGCATCGATGCCGAACGCGCCCAGGCAAAGATCGACGAGTACCGCAACGCCCTGGACAACGGCCTGCACGTGGTCAAGAGCCTGGTCAAGGAGCCGAACCGCGAGCTGTTCGTCGACTGGCGTCCGTACCTGGGTCATGCCTGGACCGCGCGTCACGACACCCGCTTCGACCTCAAGACCCTGCAGGAGCTGTCGGCCAAGCTGCTCGAGCTGCCTGAAGGTTTCGTCGTTCAGCGCCAGGTCGCGAAGATCTACGAAGATCGCCAGAAGATGCAGGCCGGTGGCTTGCCGATCAACTGGGGTTATGCAGAGACCATGGCCTACGCCACCCTGCAGTTCGAAGGTCACCCGATCCGCATGACCGGCCAGGACATCGGCCGTGGCACCTTCTCGCACCGTCACGCGGTGCTGCACAACCAGAAGGACGCCAGCACCTACGTGCCGCTGAAGAACCTGTTCCCGGGCCAGCCGCGCTTCGAGCTGTACGACTCCTTCCTCTCGGAAGAAGCCGTGCTGGCCTTCGAATACGGCTACTCGACCACCACGCCGAACGCGCTGGTGATCTGGGAAGCCCAGTTCGGCGACTTCGCCAACGGTGCGCAAGTGGTGATCGACCAGTTCATCACCAGCGGCGAGCACAAGTGGGGCCGCCTGTGCGGTCTGACCATGCTGCTGCCGCACGGCTATGAAGGCCAGGGTCCGGAGCACTCCTCCGCGCGCCTGGAGCGTTACCTGCAGCTGTGCGCCGAGCACAACATCCAGGTCTGCGTACCGACCACCCCGGCACAGATCTACCACCTGCTGCGTCGCCAGGTCATCCGTCCGCTGCGCAAGCCGCTGATCGTGCTGACGCCCAAGTCGCTGCTGCGCCACAAGCTGGCCATCTCGACCCTGGAAGACCTGGCCGATGGCTCGTTCCAGACCGTGATCCCGGAAATCGACACCCTGGATCCTGCCAAGGTCGAGCGCCTGGTCCTGTGCGGTGGCAAGGTCTACTACGACCTGCTGGAAAAACGCCGTGCCGAAGGCCGCGAAGATATTGCCATCGTGCGTATCGAGCAGCTGTATCCGTTCCCTGAGGACGACCTGGTCGAAATTCTCGCGCCTTACACCAACCTCAAGCATGCAGTGTGGTGTCAGGAAGAGCCGATGAACCAGGGCGCCTGGTACAGCAGCCAGCACCACATGCGCCGTATCCTGGGCCGCCACAACAAGGCGCTGGTCCTGGAATACGCCGGTCGCGACGCTTCCGCCGCGCCAGCCTGTGGTTACGCATCGAAGCACGCCGAACAGCAGGAAAAACTGCTGCAAGACGCCTTCACTGTCTAACGCCTTCGCGCACCTGAAACCGAATTTAAGGAAACACAGATAATGGCTATCGAGATCAAAGCCCCAACCTTCCCGGAATCGGTTGCCGATGGCACCGTTGCCACCTGGCACAAGCAGCCGGGCGACGCCGTCAAGCGTGACGAGCTGATCGTCGACATCGAGACCGACAAGGTCGTCCTGGAAGTCCTGGCCACCGCCGACGGCGTGCTGGGCGCCATCGTCAAGGGCGAGGGCGACACCGTCCTGTCCGACGAAGTGCTGGGCTCGATCGTTGAAGGTGGCGCTGGCGCCGCTGCTCCGGCCGCTGCTGCTGCCCCTGCCGCCGCACCGGCCGCCGCTGCCGCCGACGCTGGCGAAGACGACCCGGTCGCCGCGCCAGCCGCGCGCAAGCTGGCTGAAGAGAACGGCATCGACCTGGCTACCGTTGCCGGCACCGGCAAGGGCGGTCGCATCACCAAGGAAGACGTCGTCGCCGCCGTCGCCAACAAGAAGTCGGCCCCTGCCGCCGCACCGGCTGCCAAGCCGGCCGCTGCTGCCGCTGCCCCGGTCGTCGCCGCCGCTGGCGACCGCACCGAGAAGCGTGTGCCGATGACCCGTCTGCGCGCCAAGATTGCCGAGCGTCTGGTCGAAGCCCAGTCGAGCATGGCCATGCTGACCACCTTCAACGAAGTCGACATGACCGAAGTCATGGCCTTGCGTTCGAAGTACAAGGACCTGTTCGAGAAGACCCACAACGGCGTGCGCCTGGGCTTCATGTCGTTCTTCGTCAAGGCCGCCACCGAGGCGCTGAAGCGCTTCCCGGCAGTCAACGCCTCGATCGACGGCAACGACATCGTCTACCACGGTTATGCCGACGTCGGCGTCGCTGTTTCCAGCGACCGTGGCCTGGTGGTACCGGTACTGCGCAACGCCGAATCGATGAGCCTGGCTGAAATCGAGAACGGCATCGCCACCTTTGGCAAGAAAGCCCGTGACGGCAAACTGTCGATCGAAGAGATGACCGGCGGTACCTTCACCATCACCAACGGTGGTACCTTCGGCTCGATGATGTCGACCCCGATCGTCAACCCGCCGCAGGCCGCGATCCTGGGCATGCACAACATCATCCAGCGCCCGATGGCCATCAACGGCCAGGTGGTGATCCGCCCGATGATGTACCTGGCGCTGTCCTACGACCACCGCCTGATCGACGGCAAGGAAGCGGTAACCTTCCTGGTGACCATCAAGAACCTGCTGGAAGATCCGTCTCGCCTGCTGCTGGACATCTAATCGCGCAGCTGCAAGCCGCAAGCCGCAAGCTTCAAGTCGAAGCGCGCGGGTCTTGCAGCTTGCAGCTTGCCGCTTGAAGCTAAAAAGGAATCTTTTATGACCCAGAAATTCGACGTAGTGGTGATTGGTGCAGGTCCTGGCGGCTATGTTGCCGCCATCAAGGCTGCCCAACTCGGTCTGAAGACTGCCTGTATCGAGAAATACACCGACGCCGAGGGCAAGCTGGCCCTGGGCGGCACCTGCCTGAACGTGGGTTGCATTCCGTCCAAGGCGCTGCTGGACAGCTCCTGGAAGTACAAGGAAGCCAAAGAGAGCTTCAACGTGCACGGTATCTCCACTGGCGAAGTGAAGATGGACGTTGCCGCGATGGTTGGCCGCAAGGCCGGCATCGTCAAGAACCTGACCGGTGGCGTCGCCACCCTGTTCAAGGCCAATGGCGTCACTTCGATCCAGGGCCACGGCAAGCTGCTGGCCGGCAAGAAAGTCGAAGTCACCAAGGCTGACGGCACCACCGAAGTCATCGAGGCCGAGAACGTGATCCTGGCCTCCGGTTCGCGTCCGATCGACATTCCGCCGGCTCCGGTCGACCAGAACGTCATCGTCGATTCCACCGGCGCCCTGGAATTCCAGAGCGTACCGAAGCGCCTGGGCGTCATCGGTGCCGGCGTCATCGGCCTGGAACTGGGCTCGGTATGGGCTCGCCTGGGTGCCGAAGTCACCGTCCTGGAAGCCCTGGACACCTTCCTGATGGCTGCCGACACCGCCGTGTCGAAAGAAGCCCAGAAGACCCTGACCAAGCAAGGCCTGGACATCAAGCTGGGCGCTCGCGTCACCGGCTCGAAAGTCAACGGCAACGAAGTCGAAGTCACCTACACCAACGCCGAAGGCGAGCAGAAGATCACCTTCGACAAGCTGATCGTCGCCGTCGGCCGTCGTCCGGTGACCACCGACCTGCTGGCCGCCGACAGCGGCGTGACCATCGACGAGCGTGGCTACATCTTCGTCGACGATCACTGCGCCACCAGCGTTCCGGGCGTCTATGCCATCGGTGACGTGGTACGCGGCATGATGCTGGCGCACAAGGCCTCGGAAGAGGGCATCATGGTCGTTGAGCGCATCAAGGGCCACAAAGCCCAGATGAACTACGACCTGATCCCATCGGTCATCTACACCCACCCGGAAATCGCATGGGTCGGCAAGACCGAACAGGCGTTGAAAGCCGAAGGCGTTGAGGTTAACGTGGGCACCTTCCCGTTCGCGGCCAGCGGCCGTGCGATGGCGGCCAACGACACCGGTGGTTTCGTCAAGGTCATCGCCGATGCCAAGACCGACCGCGTACTGGGCGTTCACGTGATCGGCCCTTCGGCTGCCGAGCTGGTTCAGCAAGGCGCGATCGCAATGGAATTCGGCACCAGTGCCGAGGACCTGGGCATGATGGTCTTCAGCCATCCGACCCTGTCCGAAGCGTTGCATGAAGCAGCGCTGGCGGTGAATGGCGGTGCCATTCACGTCGCCAACCGTAAGAAGCGTTAATTATAAGAAACCACGGCGGGCTGCCCGTCGTGGGTCTTGCGTGCAAGACTCACCGCGGAACGTCCGCCGGACCGGATCACACGGGAAAACCCGGGGTCAACGGTCACAGGTGGTGCGGCGCCATTAATGGCGCAGCGCCGAAGCGCAGTACCTAACGAAGACGGTAAAAAGCATGAATCTTCACGAGTATCAGGGTAAGCAGCTGTTCGCTGAGTACGGCCTGCCAGTTTCCAAGGGTTTCGCTGTCGATACCCCTGAGCAAGCTGCAGAAGCCTGCGACAAGATCGGCGGGAACGAGTGGGTCGTCAAAGCCCAGGTCCACGCCGGTGGTCGCGGCAAGGCGGGCGGCGTCAAGCTGGTTCGCAGCAAGGAAGACGCTAAGGCCTTCGCTGCTCAGTGGCTGGGCAAGAACCTGGTCACCTACCAGACCGACGCCAACGGTCAGCCAGTTTCCAAGATCCTGGTCGAATCCTGCACTGACATCGCCAAAGAGCTGTACCTGGGCGCTGTAGTCGATCGTTCGAGCCGTCGCATCGTGTTCATGGCCTCCACCGAAGGTGGCGTGGACATCGAGAAAGTCGCTCACGAGACTCCTGAGAAGATCCTCAAGGCCACCATCGATCCGCTGGTCGGCGCTCAGCCGTTCCAGGGTCGTGAACTGGCGTTCCAGCTGGGTCTGGAAGGCAAGCAAGTCCAACAGTTCGCCAAGATCTTCGTAGGCCTGGCCAAGCTGTTCAAGGATCACGATCTGGCCCTGCTGGAAGTGAACCCGCTGGTGATCAAGGCCGACGGCGACCTGCACTGCCTCGATGCCAAGATCAACATCGACGCCAACGCCATGTACCGTCAGCCGAAGCTGAAGACCTTCCACGACCCGTCGCAGGACGACGCCCGTGAAGCCCACGCCGCCAAGTTCGAACTGAACTACGTTGCCCTCGAAGGCAACATCGGCTGCATGGTCAACGGTGCCGGCCTGGCCATGGGTACCATGGACATCGTCAACCTGCACGGTGGCAAGCCAGCCAACTTCCTCGACGTGGGCGGCGGCGCTACCAAGGAGCGCGTTACCGAAGCGTTCAAGATCATTCTGTCCGACAGCAATGTCGCGGCCGTTCTGGTCAACATCTTCGGCGGCATCGTTCGCTGCGACATGATTGCCGAAGGCATCATCGGCGCTGTGAAAGAAGTCGGCGTCAAGGTTCCGGTTGTCGTTCGCCTCGAAGGCAACAACGCCGAACTGGGCGCTAAAGTACTGGCAGAAAGCGGTTTGAACATCATTGCGGCAACCAGCCTGACCGACGCTGCTCAACAAGTTGTCAAAGCTGCGGAGGGCAAGTAATGAGCGTCCTGATCAATAAAGACACCAAAGTCATCTGCCAGGGCTTCACCGGCTCGCAGGGTACTTTCCACTCCGAACAAGCCATCGCCTACGGCACCAAGATGGTCGGCGGCGTCACTCCGGGCAAGGGTGGCACCACCCACCTGGGCCTGCCGGTGTTCAACACCGTGAAAGAAGCCGTGGAAGCCACCGGCGCTGACGCGTCGGTCATCTACGTACCGGCTCCTTTCTGCAAGGACTCGATCCTGGAAGCCGCCTTCGGTGGCATCAAGCTGATCGTCTGCATCACCGAGGGTATTCCTACCCTCGACATGCTGGACGCCAAGGTCAAGTGCGACGAGCTGGGCGTGACCCTGATCGGCCCTAACTGCCCAGGTGTCATCACCCCGGGCGAGTGCAAGATCGGCATCATGCCAGGCCACATCCACTTGCCAGGCAAGGTCGGTATCGTTTCGCGTTCCGGTACCCTGACCTACGAAGCTGTGAAGCAGACCACCGACGCCGGCTTCGGCCAGTCGACCTGCGTCGGCATCGGCGGTGACCCGATCCCGGGCTCCAACTTCATCGACATCCTGAAGCTGTTCCAGGAAGACCCGAAGACCGAAGCGATCGTCATGATCGGTGAGATCGGCGGTTCCGCTGAAGAAGAAGCCGCGGCCTACATCAAGGCCAACGTGACCAAGCCTGTTGTCTCTTACATCGCCGGTGTTACCGCACCTGCGGGCAAGCGCATGGGCCACGCTGGCGCCATCATCTCCGGTGGCAAGGGCACTGCGGACGAGAAGTTCGCCGCCCTGCAGGACGCCGGTGTGAAAACCGTGCGTTCCCTGGCTGACATCGGCAAGGCCCTGGCCGAGCTGACTGGCTGGGAAGTCAAGAAGTAAGTAACACGCAGTACCCCCCACGCGCACAAAGGCCACCTTCGGGTGGCCTTTGTCGTTTTTATTCGAGTCATCCGCGATCGCGTTTTTGTGGGAGCGGCCTTGCCGAGGCGTCGGACCGGTCGGCAAGGCCGCTCCCGCACGTGCTCAGTAAAGGCTAGGAAAACTCGATCACCTCAATCAGGATTTTCAACCAGACATCCACTCAAATCCGCAATAAATTGTCGCCGAACACGTTCAACCAGACGACAAACACATACGCACATCGGACAAGCAGCACTGTGCCAGTGCGTTTGTCAGGCAAAACAGGTAGGCTACGCGTTCACTCTGTGCCCGTACCCCAAAAGGGAACGACACGCTAAACGGGTCTGGCTCACCAAGCCGGGCAGCATTTCCCTTCATCCTGTGGGAAATCCCCTCCGACTCCCGATTTCAGCAGTGTGGTATTTCCTTAAATGAAAGTGTTAAAAGGCCAGGATATCCTGGCGCTTGGCTTTATGACGTTCGCGCTGTTCGTCGGCGCCGGCAACATCATCTTCCCGCCCATCGTCGGCCTGCAGTCCGGTCCGAACGTGTGGATGGCCGCACTCGGCTTCCTGGTCACCGCCGTGGGCCTGCCGGTCATCACCGTGGTCGCGCTGGCCAAGGTCGGTGGCGGCATGGATGCCCTGAGCAGCCCGATCGGCAAGTTCTTCGGCGGCCTGCTGGCGGCCGTGTGCTACCTCTCGGTCGGTCCGCTGTTCGCCACCCCGCGTACCGCGACCGTGTCGTTCGAAGTGGGCGTTGCGCCGTTGACCGGCGAGAGCCCGACGGCGCTGCTTATCTACAGCATCGTGTACTTCGCCGTGGTACTGGCCGTGTCCATGTATCCGGGCAAGCTGCTCGACACCGTGGGCCGTTTCCTCGCGCCATTGAAGATCATCGCCCTGGCAGTGCTGGGCATCGCGGCCTTCGCCCTGCCGGCCGGCACCATTGGCGAGGCCCAGCCTGCCTATGCCGCCGCCGCGTTCTCCAAAGGGTTCTCCGATGGCTACCTGACCATGGACACCCTGGGCGCCCTGGTTTTCGGTATCGTCATCGTCAACGCCATCCGCTCGCGTGGCGTCGAGTCGCCGAAGCTGATCACCCGTTATGCCATCATCGCCGGCCTGATTGCCGGTGTCGGCCTGGTGCTGGTGTACGTCAGCCTGTTCCGCCTTGGCGCGGGCAGCCATGACATCGCCGCCGACGCCACCAACGGCGCGATGGTCCTGCATGCCTACGTGCAGCACACCTTTGGTTCGTTGGGCAGCGGCTTCCTCGCCGTGTTGATCGCACTGGCCTGTCTGGTGACCGCCGTTGGCCTGACCTGCGCCTGCGCCGAGTACTTCAGCCAGATCCTGCCGCTGTCGTACCGTGCCCTTGTGGTAATCCTGGCCGGCTTCTCGCTGCTGATCTCCAACCTGGGTCTGACCAAGCTGATCATGTTCTCGATTCCCGTGCTGACGGCGATCTACCCGCCGTGCATCGTGGTCGTGGGCCTGAGCTTTGTGAAAGACCTGTGGAATTCGCCGACCCGTATCCTGGCCCCGGTCATGCTGGTGTCGCTGGTGTTCGGCGTTGTCGACGCGATCAAGGGCAGCAGCTTTGCCCACGTACTGCCTGACGCCCTGGCTCACCTGCCGTTCAGCAACGAAGGCATGGCCTGGCTGGTGCCTTCGGTGGTCACCCTGGCCGCCGCCGTGGTCTGCGATCGCATGCTGGGCAAGCCGCGCGAGGCGCTGGCCTGATGGATTGAAACCTCAAGGGCAGGGCGCTGGCCACAAGCTGAAGGGCGCTTGCCGATGGTGGATATCGAAACCCCGCTGCCGAAAGGCGCGGGGTTTTTTGTCGGCTGTACCGACGCTATCGTGGCGAGGGCGTGTCTTTTGCCGAATCCGGGCGTCGAAAACCGGTCTGTTTCTCTTTGACGGGACTGCTGCATGAGCTTCATCCAAAACAACCTGGGCAACCTCCTTGCCGCCTGCTGGTTCGCCATCTGCTGGGGCGGCTACACCCGCTACGCCATCTGGAAAGGCCGCGACACGGCGTGCCTGGCCAGCGTGCTGCACCTGTACCGCGAAGACTGGATGCGCCGCATGCTGCTGCGCGACAACCGAATCGCCGATGCCAGCGTGATCGGCAACCTGGAGCGCAACGCGTCGTTCTTCGCCTCCAGTACCTTGATCATCCTCGCCGGTATCCTCACCGTGCTCGGAGCGTCGGATCGCGCGCTGTCGCTGCTGGCCGACCTGCCATTGGTGCAGCAGGCCTCGCAAGGGATGTCGGAAATCAAGTTGCTGTGCCTGGCGATGGTGTTCGTCTACGCCTTCTTCACCTTCAGCTGGTGCATGCGCCAATACAACTTCGCCGCTGTGTTGGTGGGTTCGGCGCCGATGATCGGCGAGCGCCTGGTCAACGAACTCGAGCGCAAGGCCTTCGCCTCTCGGGCCGCACGCGTACTGTCGTTGGCCGCCAACCAGTTCAACCTGGGATTGCGTTCGTACTACTTCGGCATGGCCATGCTGAGTTGGTTCATCAGCCCTTGGTTGTTCATGGTCATGAGTGTCGGCGTTGTATTCATCCTGTATCGCCGCGAGTTCCATTCCCATGTACTGGAAGTGATGGTGTTCACACCGACGGAAAGTGTGTCCGTAGAGCCGGGCAAGGACGCTTCCGGTATTGCTGGCTGAAACCTTTTAGCGTAAGCGGTAGATACAAAAAAACCCGACATTGTCGGGTTTTTTTGTATGGCGCGATTACTGCTTGGCAGGCTCGGCAGGCGCAGTGGTCGGCGCTGGGGTGGAGGGCGCGGCCTCCTCGGCGGCCTTCTGCTGCGCTTCGGCCTGATCTTTGGCGGCTTCGGCGTTTTCCTTGGCGGCTTCGTTCATCTTATCCTGAGCTTCGCCCATCTTTTCCTGGGCTTGCTCGGCGTGTTGCTGTGCGTCCTGGGCTTTGTCTTCGCTCGCTTTATCGCAAGCAGCCAGGCCCATGGCAGCGGCCAGCATCAGAGCAAAAGCAAAAGGTTTACGCATGGGGTGTTTCTCCTGGGTGGAATAACTTTACGTGTACCTTCGAGTTCATCGTCTGCGAAGAAGTTCCACAAAGGTTACAGATATATAACTGCCCGACCTATATGGACTTTTTATCTATTTTATGAAGCGAGGGACAATGAACGAGATGCCATTGATGGCGATGGCCGAGCGTTTTCTCTCGGCGTTGAAACATTGCCAGGTATTGCAGATGCGCGTGCACCACGCCGACGCCGACGGCATGACGCTGGTGCTGCCCTGGTCACCGGCCATTGTCGGCAACCCGCAGAACGGCGCGGTGCACGGCGGGGTGCTGACCACGCTGATGGACACCACCTGCGGCATGGCCACGCTCTGCGCGTTGCCGCGTTTCGAGGTGTGCCCGACCCTGGACCTGCGCATCGACTACATGCACCCGGCCGAGGCCGGCAAGGACATCTTCGGCCATGCCCAGTGCTACCGGGTGACCCGCGATGTCATTTTCACCCGCGGCACTGCCTACCAGGACGACCCCGCGCAGCCGATCTGCCAGGTGGTCGGCACCTTCATGCGCCTGGGGCAGGACGTCAAGGGCGGCATTCGCTTCGGCAACAGCCTCAAGGAGGGCCGCGCGTGATCCCCGCCGATATCCGTCAACAGTTGAACCGGGCCCATGCTCGCGGCGATTACCAGCCATTGCTGGCATTGATCCCGTATGCCGGGTTGATCGGCATCGAATGCGAGCGCCACGGCGACGACCTGCTGTTCCGCCTGCCGGCCAATCCTGACAACATCGGCAACCCGTTGTTACCGGCGATCCATGGTGGCGTGATTGCCGGCTTCATGGAGCTGTCCGCGGCACTCTACCTGTTGATCTTCAGCGAGAGCGCGAGCATCCCGAAGATCATCGATTTCTCCATCGATTACCTGCGCGCCGGGCATTTTCGCGACACCTACGCCCAGTGCCAGCTATGGCGCCAGGGGCGGCGGGTGACCAACGTCGCCATCACCGCCTGGCAGGGCGATCGCGACACGCCGATCGCCACGGCGCGCGCGCATTTCAAGATCGAACCGGAAAAGCCCTTGAAATAGTCAGGGGTGCCCCCATCTGCTGGACATCCGCCATCAAAAGCAGGCCCGACGGCCGCCAGGCGTCAACAACCAACAGATTGGAGTTTGAAGACCATGAGTGTGGAGACTCAAAAAGAAACCCTGGGCTTCCAGACCGAGGTAAAGCAGCTGCTGCACCTCATGATCCATTCCCTGTATTCGAACAAGGAGATCTTCCTGCGCGAGCTGATCTCCAACGCTTCCGACGCCGCCGACAAGCTGCGTTTCGAGGCCCTGGCCAAGCCTGAGCTGCTCGAAGGCGATGCCGAGCTGAAAATCCGCCTGAGCTTCGACAAAGACGCCAATACCGTGACCCTCGAGGACAACGGCATCGGCATGAGCCGCGAAGACGTCATCGCCCACCTGGGCACCATCGCCAAGTCCGGCACCGCCGACTTCATGAAGAACCTCACCGGTGACCAGAAGAAGGACTCGCACCTGATCGGTCAGTTCGGCGTGGGCTTCTATTCCGCGTTCATCGTCGCCGACAAGGTCGACGTGTTCAGCCGCCGCGCCGGTCTGCCGGCCGCCGAAGGCGTGCACTGGTCGTCCAGGGGCGAGGGTGAGTTCGAGGTCGCCACCGTCGACAAGCCGCAGCGCGGCACCCGTATCGTCCTGCACCTGAAGAAGGGCGAGGATGAGTTCGCCGATGGCTGGCGCCTGCGCAACATCGTCAAGAAGTACTCCGATCACATCGCCCTGCCGATCGAGCTGCCGAAGGAGCAACCAGCGGCTGCCGAAGGCGAAGAGCAGCCGGCCCAGGAGTGGGAAACCGTCAACCGCGCCAGCGCCCTGTGGACCCGTTCGCGCACCGAGGTCAAGGACGAGGAGTACCAGGAGTTCTACAAGCACATCGGCCATGACTTCGAGAACCCGCTGGCCTGGAGCCACAACAAGGTCGAAGGCAAGCTCGAGTACAACTCGCTGCTGTACGTGCCGGCCCGCGCACCGTTCGACCTGTACCAGCGCGAAGCGCCACGCGGTCTGAAGCTGTACGTGCAGCGCGTGTTCATCATGGACCAGGCCGAGTCGTTCCTGCCGCTGTACCTGCGCTTCATCAAGGGTGTGGTCGACTCCAACGACCTGTCGCTGAACGTTTCCCGCGAGATCCTGCAGAAGGATCCGATCATCGATTCGATGAAGACCGCGCTGACCAAGCGCGTGCTGGACATGCTGGAGAAGCTGGCGAAGAACGAGCCGGAGCAGTACAAGGGCTTCTGGAAGAACTTCGGCCAGGTGCTGAAGGAAGGCCCGGCCGAGGACTTCGCCAACAAGGAGAAGATCGCAGGCCTGCTGCGCTTCGCCTCCACCCACGACGACAGCGGCGAGCAGAGCGTTGCCCTGGCCGACTACCTGGCCCGCGCCAAGGAAGGCCAGGACAAGATCTACTTCCTGACCGGTGAATCCTACGCCCAGGTCAAGAACAGCCCGCACCTGGAGGTCTTCCGCAAGAAAGGCATCGAAGTGCTGCTGCTGACCGACCGCATCGACGAGTGGCTGATGAGCTACCTCAGCGAGTTCGATGGCAAGGCCTTCGTCGACGTCGCCCGTGGCGACCTGGACCTGGGCAAGCTGGATTCCGAAGAGGACAAGAAGGCCCAGGAAGAAGTCGCCAAGGACAAGGAAGGCCTGGTCGAGCGCCTCAAGGGCGCGCTGGGTGACAGCGTGGCCGAAGTGCGTGTCTCGCACCGCCTGACCGATTCGCCGGCGATCCTGGCCATCGGTGAGCAGGACCTGGGCCTGCAAATGCGCCAGATCCTCGAAGCCAGCGGGCAGAAGGTGCCCGAGTCCAAGCCGATCTTCGAGTTCAACCCGACCCACCCGCTGATCGAGAAGCTCGATGGCGAGCAGAGCGAAGACCGCTTTGCCGAGCTTTCGCACATCCTGTTCGACCAGGCGGCCCTGGCGGCCGGCGACAGCCTGAAGGACCCGGCGGCCTATGTGCGTCGCCTCAACAAGCTGCTGGTCGAGCTGTCCGCTTGATCTGACGCAGACAAAGCCCGCTTCGGCGGGCTTTTTCTTTCTGGTGAGAATGGGGGGCGCTGGGAATGCATCTATCATGTGCTGACCCGTGAAGCCCAAGGAGAGCTGAATGAGCAAGGTCATCGTCGAATCGCTGGTCTATCACCTGTCAGGCAAAGCCTACGAAAGCCGCCTGGTCTACACCCAGGGCGCGCTGCCCCAGCCGGGCCTGGTGATGGCGCCGAACTGGATGGGTATCGGCGAGGGCGCCGAACGTATCGCCAAGGAAGTGGCCGAGCAAGGCTATGTGGTGTTGATCGCCGACCTGTACGGCCAGTCGGTGCGCCCGTCCAATGCCGACGAGGCGGGCGCGGCGATGATGCCGCTGAAAAATGATCGCGCCGAGCTGCGCAAGCGTATGCAGGAGGCGCTGGCGCAGCTGCTGGGGCAGTCTAGGGCCTTGTTGGAGCCTGGCAAGGTGGCCACCTTCGGCTTCTGCTTCGGTGGCTGCTGCGCGTTGGAGCTGGCCCGCTCCGGCGCCGACCTGAAGGCCGCCGTTTCCTTCCATGGCACCCTGGACACGCCAAGCCCCGAGGATGCCAAGCGCATCAAGGGTTCGGTGCTGGTGCTGCATGGCGCTTCCGATCCGCTGGTGCCCAAGGAACAGCTACCGGCTTTCGAGGCCGAGATGAACGCGGCCAAGGTCGACTGGCAATTGCTCAGCTATGGCGGCGCGGTGCATTCGTTCACCGATCCGAACGCCAATGTGCCGGGCAAGATGCAGTATGACCGGCGTACGTCGGAGCGGGCGTTCCGCTCGATGCATAACTTGCTCAAGGAAGTGTTCGCAGGCTGAACGCTCAGGGGCCGCAAAGCGGCCCCAGTTTAGCGCGGTAGTTCGATCCGCCCGCTTTCCCCCGGCACCACCGGCCAATCCCCAGCCGCCCAGCGCGCCCGCGCCGACTCGATCAAGGCCGGATCACTGGCCACGAAATTCCAGTTCATCCGCCGCGGACCATCCAGCGGCGCGCCGCCGATCAGCACCAGCTGGCACTCCTCCTCGGCATACAAGCTCACCGCTTCGCCCTCAGGCAGCACGACCAGGCTGCATGGCTCGACGTCCTCGCCATCCAGCAGCAACTCACCTTCGAGCAGATACAGCGCGCGCTGTGCGTGTTCCGTCGGCACGATCAGGGTGGTGGCCGGCTGCATGCGCACATGGGCATAAAGTGTCGGGGAGAGCACTGGCACGGGGGATTCCAGGCAGAAACCCTTGCCGGCAATCATGCGGATCTGCACGCCCAGGCTGTCGCTGAGCGGCAGGCTGGCCGCCGGGTGATGGCTGTAGCTTGCCGGCCCTTGTTCGGCGCTTTGCGGGGAAGCCAGCCATACCTGCAGCCCATGCAGGCGCGAGCCTTTGCGAAATGCTTCTGCCGGCGTTCGCTCGACGTGCGCCACGCCGGCGCCGGCGGTCATCCAACTGACATCGCCCGGCTGTACGCGCTGGTCCGAGCCCAGGCTGTCCTTGTGCTGGATTTCACCCTCGAACAGGTAGGTGAGGGTGGACAGGCCGATATGCGGATGCTGGCGAATGTCCATGCCATGGCCCGGCGCGTAGTCGGTTTCCAGCATATGGTCGAAGAACACGAAGGGGCCGACGCTGCGGCACTGCGCCGATGGCAGCGGGCGCAGGATCGGCTGGCCCTCGACCGATTCGGCACGTGGGCGGATGACCAGGGGACTGCTCATGGCGACACTCCTTGAGGGATGCCTGCAAGCATAGCGTTTCGCCGTCCGTGGCTGAACCGTCGCGGGCGCTGCCCGGTCTACTCTGGCGGGGATGGCAAAAGGAGGCTCCAATGATCGCCCGCACACTGGCTTGCCTGCTGTTGAGCGCAGGCCTGTTCGATTCCGCGCAGGCCCGCGACTACCGCTACAGCGACGCGCACCTGCACTACGTGGACTTTTTCCAGGAGACCGAGGGCATGCCGGCGTTGCTCAAGGCCATGGACGCGGCCGGTGTGGAGCAGTCGATGATCTCCGGCATTGCGGTGGCGAAGAAATGGCACGAGGACGAGCCCAAGCGCCCGCGTTATTACGCCGGGGATGACGCAGACGCCTACTGGTACAGCGCCACCGACCTGTATGTCGCCGCCGCGTTGCAGAAGCTGCCAGCGCAGCAACGCCGTCGCTTTCACCCGTTCCTCACCGGCTTCAATCCGGTGGACAAGAACGCTGTCAATCATATCGAGCGCATGCTCGACCTCTATCCGGGGTTGTGGCAGGGCATTGGCGAAGTGTTCACCCGCCACGACGACCTCACCGCCCTGACCAGCGGCGACACGCCGCGGGCCAACAACGAAGCCATGACCCGCATCTATCACCTGGCTGCCGAGCGCGACCTGCCGGTGCTACTGCATTCGAACATCACCTCCAAGCGCGAGCGCAACCCGCTTTACCTGGCCGAGATCGAAGAACCACTGCGCAACCATCCGCATACTCGCTTCATCTGGGCCCACGCCGGCAGCAGTCTGGAGATCCATCGACATCAGGAACAGATGGATTTTCTCCTGCCGGTGCTGACGCGGCTGTTGGAGGACTACCCGAACCTGTATGTCGACCTGTCCTGGAGCGTGCTCAAGCCCTACCTGCTTGATCCGCAGGGTGTGCCGCGCCAGGACTGGGTGGCGCTGGTCGAACGCTTCCCTCAGCGTTTCGTGCTCGGCTCCGACCTGGTGGGGCAGTTCGACAGCCTGGGTGAACAGATGCACGGTTTCGACCCCTTCCTTGATGCCTTGCCGGCAGCGGTTGCGGAGCAGGTGAGTCGGACGAATTTTGTCAATCTGCTGCCAAAAGCAGCGAAGTAGCGCGTTATAGCAGTGGATAGCTTTTTGATATCGCGTTTTCGTCTTACGCAATTTCCAGGCGGCCCGATACCTTCATTAAGCGACGGAACAACGCTTTTGGGAGGGATCCTGGAAATGAGCCTGAGACGCTTGAATATCGCCCCGCGCGCGGGCCTGGGCTTCGGCATCATGGCGCTGCTGGTGGTGGCGCTGGGCGGCTTCGCGCTGCAGCAGATGACCAGCATGCGCCAGCAGTCCGAGCAGGTCGACAACAATTGGCTGCCGAGCGTGATCTCGGTGGGCAGCATGACCCAGGACATGCTGCGCATCCGCGCCTTGACCCTGCGTCTGCTGGTCAACACCGACCCGGCCGCCCAGCAGCAGAACCGTGCCCGCATCGAAGAAATCAAGGGCGGCCTGAGCAAGGCTCAGAACCATTACGATGGGTTGATCGTGCTGCCAGAGGAGCGGACCTTGTTCGACCGCTACCAGGTCCTGGAGCGCCAGTACATGACCTTGCAGGGGCAGGTGGTGCAGTTGGCCACCGATGGGCATGTTCAGGACGCAGCGGTGCTGGTCAACGGCGAGATGAACCAGCTGGCCGACCAGATGACCGCCACGCTCAACGAGCTTATCGAGCTGAACAACCACCAGGCCAACTCCGCCACAGACCTGGCCGAGGCCGTGTACAACGGCGCCAAGGTCTGGGTCGGCGTGCTGCTGGTGATCGCCCTGAGCCTCACCGTGGTGCTCGCCCTGGCCCTGACCCGCAGCATCGTGCGACCGCTCGGGCAGTCGCTGAAGGTGGCCGAGACGGTCGCCACGGGCGACCTCACGCCGCAGATCACCGTGCAGGGCGACGATGAGCCGGCGCGCCTGCTGGCGGCGCTCAAGAGCATGCAGCAGAGCCTGCGCGAGACCATCGGGCGGATTTCCGATTCAGCCAACCAGCTGGCCTCGGCGTCCGAAGAGCTGAGCGCGGTCACCGAAGACGCCACCCGCGGCCTGCAGCAGCAGAGCATGGAGATCGAGCAGGCCGCGACCGCGGTGAACCAGATGACGGCGGCGGTGGAGGAGGTGGCGAGCAATGCGGTGGCCACCTCGGAGGCTTCCCGCGAGTCCGACCAGATCGCCCGCCGTGGGCGCGAGCAGGTGCAGGCCACGGTCACTGCCATCGAGGCGCTGGCCAATGGCGTGGCGGGCAACGCCGAAGAGGTGGGGCAACTGGCCCAGCAGGTGCACGACATCAGCAAGGTGCTGGATGTGATCGGCTCGATCGCCGAGCAGACCAACCTGCTGGCGCTAAACGCTGCTATCGAGGCGGCGCGGGCCGGCGAGGCCGGGCGTGGGTTCGCCGTGGTCGCTGACGAGGTGCGGGCGCTGGCCCACCGCACGCAGACCTCGACCCAGGAGATCGAGCAGATGATCGTGGCTATTCGCAGCGGCGCCGAGCGGGCCGTGCAGGGCATGCAGCACAGCGACGCCCAGGCCCGTTCGACCTTGGACGGCGCCCATGCCGCCGGCCAGGCGCTGGAAGCGATCGCAGCGGCCATCGGCCAGATCAATGAGCGCAACCTGGTGATCGCCAGTGCCTCGGAGCAGCAGGCCCAGGTGGCGCGGGAGGTGGACCGCAACCTGACCACCATTCGCGACCTGGCGCACCAGTCCTCGGCCGGGGCCGAAGAAACGTCCGCCGCGAGCCAGGCGCTGTCGCGGCTGGCGGTGGACCTGAACACCCTGGTACAGCGGTTTTCGGTATAAGGGCCATCGCGGGGCACAAAAAAAACGCCCGGACTTTGGTCCGGGCGTTCTCGTTCAGCGGATCAGCCGATCACTTGCCAGTCCAGCGCTTGAGCACCAGGGTGGCGTTGGTGCCGCCGAAGCCGAAGCTGTTGCTCATGACCGTGTCGATCTTGGCGTTCTCTTCGGTCTTGCGCAGCACCGGCAGGTCGGCGACTTCCGGGTCCAGCTCGTCGATGTTGGCGGAGCCGGCGATGAAGTTGTTCTCCATCATCAGCAGGCAGTAGATCGCCTCGTGCACGCCCGCGGCGCCCAGCGAGTGGCCCGACAGGCTCTTGGTCGAGCTGATCTTCGGTGCCTTGTCGCCGAACACTTCACGCACGCCCTTCATCTCGGCGACGTCGCCGACCGGGGTGGAGGTGCCGTGGGTGTTCAGGTAGTCGATCGGGGTGTCGACGGTGGACAGCGCCTGCTGCATGCAGCGGATCGCGCCTTCGCCGCTCGGGGCGACCATGTCGTAGCCGTCGGAAGTCGCGCCGTAGCCGACGATCTCGGCATAGATCTTGGCGCCACGGGCCAGGGCATGTTCCAGTTCCTCGACCACCACCATGCCACCGCCGCCGGCGATGACGAAGCCGTCACGGTCGGCGTCGTAGGCGCGCGAGGCCAGTTCCGGGGTTTCGTTGCGCTTGGTCGACAGGGCGCCCATGGCGTCGAACAGGAACGACTGGCTCCAGTGCTCTTCTTCACCGCCACCGGCGAAGACGATGTCCTGCTTGCCCCACTGGATCTGCTCCAGGGCGGTGCCGATGCAGTGTGCGGAAGTGGCGCAGGCCGACGAGATCGAGTAGTTGATGCCCTTGATCTTGAACGGGGTGGCCAGGCACGCCGACACGGTGCTGCCCATGGTGCGGGTGACACGGTAGGGGCCGACGCGCTTGACGCCTTTTTCGCGCAGGGTATCCAGGGCTTCCATCTGGTTCAGGGTGGAAGCACCGCCGGAGCCGGCAACCAGGCCGGTGCGCGGGTTGGAAACCTGCTCTTCGGTCAGGCCGGCGTCCTTGATCGCGTCCTGCATGGCGAGGTACGCATAGGCGGCGGCGTGGCCGACGAAGCGATAGACCTTGCGGTCGATCAGCTCTTCGAGGTTGAGGTCGATGGAACCGGAAACCTGGCTACGCAGCCCCATTTCCTTGTATTCCGGGTTGTAACGGATACCCGGACGGCTGTTGCGCAGGTTTTCGGTGACGGTAGCTTTGTCATTGCCCAGGCACGATACGATGCCCAGACCAGTGATCACGACGCGGCGCATGCGAATAACCCTTAGAAATTGTCAGTGGAGGTGAACACGCCGACCCGCAGGCCTTCGGCGGTGTAGATCTCGCGACCGTCGACGCTGACCGAGCCATCGGCGATGGCCATGTTCAGCTTGCCCTTCAGGACGCGCTTGATATGAATGTTGTAGGTGACTTTCTTGGCTTCCGGCAGGACCTGGCCAAAGAATTTCACTTCGCCCGAACCCAGGGCGCGGCCACGGCCCGGCAGGCCCTGCCAGCCGAGGAAGAAGCCGACCAGCTGCCACATGGCGTCCAGGCCCAGGCAGCCCGGCATCACCGGATCGCCTTCGAAGTGGCAGGCGAAGAACCACAGGTCCGGATTGATATCCAGCTCGGCGACCAATTCACCTTTGCCGAACTTGCCGCCTTCCTCGCTGATATGGGTGATGCGATCGACCATCAGCATGTTCGGGGCGGGCAGTTGCGCATTACCGGGGCCGAACAGCTCACCGCGACTGCAGCGCAGCAGGTCTTCCCGAGTAAAGGCGTGTTGTTTGGTCATGCGAGCTCCTCAATAACCCCCTGCGGCAGGGGATGAATCTTCCCGGCCGGCCCGAAGCGCTTGGCATTCGAGGCGGCAGCCTACAGGTAGACTATTGCGTTGTGGTGAAAGTCACAGCGCACCTGGCAAAAGAAGTACAGGTGTGCACTGAAATGTTATTTTCCGGCCCTGCGGCGGTCCTGTCCAGTCCTTAAGACTGCCGCACTTTAGCATTTATCGCCAGTCGCGGCTGTCCGACCCGGCAACCAGCGTTGCAGGATGCGTTGCAGATCGGTGCGTTTGAACGGCTTGCTCAGGTAATCGTTCATTCCGGCGGCCAGGCAGCGTTCGCGGTCGCCCTGCAACGCGCTGGCGGTCAGGGCGATGATCGGCAGGCCCGCGCTGCCCGGCAGCTGGCGGATGCGCCGGGTGGCCTCGTAGCCGTCGACATGCGGCAGGCGGCAATCCATCAGCACGGCGGCAAAGCGTTGCTGGCCGACCAGGTCGACGGCCTGGGCGCCGTCCATCGCCAGGCTCACCTCGAAACCGAGGCTGCGCAGCATCGCCTCGATGACGCTCTGGTTGACCGGGTTGTCCTCCACCAGCAGCACTCGCCCGCCGCCTTTGCCTGTCGCGCTGTCCTGGGGCGCAACGGGCAGGGTGGCGGGGGTGCTGGCCAGGGCCAGTGGCATTTCCAGGGTGAAGGTCGAGCCCAGCCCCTCGCGGCTCTCGCCGCGCAGCTGGCCGCCCATGCGCTCGGCCAGGGTGCGGGCGATCGACAGGCCCAGCCCGGTGCCGCCATAGCGCCGGGAGATGGTGTTGTCGGCTTGCTGGAAGGCCACGAACATCATCTCCAGGCGGTTGCTGTCGATGCCGATGCCGGTGTCGCGCACGGTGCAGGTCAGCCAGATCAACTGGCGATCGAGCACCTGCCAGCGGGCCTCGATGGCCACCTCGCCGCGCTCGGTGAACTTCAGTGCGTTACCCACCAGGTTCAGCAGGATCTGGCGAATGCGCGTCGGATCGCCCACCACCTGCAGCGAGTTCATGCCCGGCGGCAGTTGCAGGCGCAGGTCCAGGTTGCGCTGCTGGGCGCTGTGCTGGAACGACTGCACGCTGCTGGTGATCAGCTCGCCGAGGTTGAAGTCGATATGTTCCAGCTCCAGGGTGGTGCGCTCGATCCGCGAGAAGTCGAGGATATCGTTGATCACCTTGAGCAGGTGGCCGGTGGATTCGCTGGCCACGGCGGTGTAGTCGGCCTGTTCGCCGGTCAGCTCGGTCGTCTCGAGCAACTGCAGCATGCCCAGCACGCCGTTCATGGGGGTGCGCAACTCGTGGCTCATCATCGCCAGGAAGTCCGACTTGGCGCGGTTGGCCTGCTCGGCTTCTTCGCGGGCCTGGATCAGCTGGCCCATGGCCTGTTGCTGTTCGTGGGCGGCCTGGTCAAGGGCGCTGGCCAGGTTGTTGATGTGCCGGGCCAGGTGGCCCAGCTCACTGTCGTCGACCACCGGCAAAGGCGCGTTGAAGTCGCCTTGCTGGATCGCCCGGACCGCGTGGCCCATGTCGCTGATCGGCTTGGACAGGCTGGTGGCCAGGCGCCGCGCCAGCAGGAAGGTGAACAGCAGGGCGAACAGGGCGAGGATCGCAGCCTTGATCACGATCTCCTGCTGGCGCTGGCTGAAGGCGTCGTCGGACATGCCGACGATCACCCGGCCGAGATAGTCGTCGCCGATGTTCGGCGCTGGCGCCTTGCCCTGCAGGAAGTCATTGTCCAGGCGGATCTGCTGCAGGCGGATCGGCGCCTGGAACACCTCGACACGCTGGGCGCGGCTTTGGCTTTCGTTGGGTTGCTCGACGTACACCAGGATATGGTTGCGGCTGTCCTGCACCTCGAGGAAACGCACGTGGGGAATGCTCAGAGTGGCGCGCATCAGGCTCTCGAGGACTTCGTTGTTGCCCGAGATCACCCCGTACTCCGAGGCTGGCGCCAACTGGTTGGCGATCAGTTGCCCGGTGTGGTTGAGTTCCTGGCGCAGGTCCTGGATCCGCACGAAGGTGAAGAAGCTGATCAGCAGCAGGGTCAGCAACAGGGCGGGGCCCAGGCTGATGATCTGGGTACGGGTATGGATGTCCCAGCTCAGGCGCTTGCTCATGGGGTGGGGGCTCCTTCGGCGAGGGCCAGGGCGGCGGCGACCGGGTCGATCGCCTCCAGGCCAAGGGCGCGAGCTACCTGCTGGTTGCCGCTGACACCGAAGTGCGCGGGGTAGAGGCTGCGCGGCCAGCGGCCTGGAGGCAGGTCGAGCAGTTGCCCGAGCACCGCCAGCCAGTCGTCCTGGTCGCTGTAGGTGCTGGCCAGGGCGCCGGCACGGACGAAGCCGACGTTCGGCCCGATCAGCGCCATCTGTCGGCCATAGCTGCTGAGCAGCACGTTCTTGGCCGACTTGGAGTTGTACAGGTCGGGATCGTCCAGGCCGAGCAGCACGTCGCTGTTGCCCAGCAGGGCCTGCAGGGGACGGCTGTCGCGAAGGTCGGGCCAGTCCTGGGCGACGATTTCCAGGCCCAATGAACTGGCGGCCTGGCGCAGCTCGTCGAGCAAGAAACGGCTGTGTTCGCCGTACAGCACGCCGATGCGCCGTGCCTGCGGCAACAGGTATCGGGTCAGGCGCAGTTGCCGGGCCAGGGGCGGGTCGCTCCAGAGCAGGGTCAGGTAGGCGGGGCGCGAGGCGCCCAGGCGCTGCTCGGCCTGGACCCGACTGACCCGCAGCGCCAGCGCTGCCGGTCCTGCGGCCTCGCCCAGGCGCCATTCAAGGGCTGGGGTGTCGAGCAGGATCAGCCGGGTGTCTGCCTTGAGCTTGCCCGGGCTCGGCAGTTGCTCGACAGTCTGGAACCGTACCTGGTCGTTGGGGCGACGTTTTTCCAGGGCCGTGACGAAGCTGCGAATGCCGGGCTGGTCCTCGGCGCCCACCAGCAGGATTTCGCTGGCGGACAGCGATCCCAGGGGCCATAGGCACAGCAGCAACAGGCGCAGCAGACGGACCATCAGAATTCCAGCTCCGCGCTGACGCTCAGGCGGTGGCGGCTGTCGTAGCGGTTCTGCTCCAGGGTGACCGGTTCGTCGTCCAGGCGCTGCTGCCACAGCGCGGCCAGCTCCAGGTTGCTGCCGTGCACCTTGAAACGCTTGGCCAGGCGCAGGTCGACCCGTTCGTAACGGTAACCATTGAGGGCGTCGTCACCGTAGTAGAAAAGGGCGCTGGACCAGCCTTCGCCCCAGTCGCGCAGCCAGCCGGCCGAACCGCTGTTGCGTGCGCTCAGGCGCCGGTCGTTGGGGTTGCTGGCCCAGGCGTCGACGTAGGCGTAGGTCAGGCGCAGGCGATCGCGCTGGGTGGCGCGCCAGTCGAACTGCGCCTCGCTGCCGCTGAAGCGCGCCTTGTTGGCGTTGCTGGCGATGTACTGGTTGTTCCTCAACGGCTCACTGATCATCCCGGTGATCTCGTCATAGAACAGTTTCACGTCCATGCTCAGGTCGATGTCGGTGAAATAGCCGTTGTAGCCGAGCTCACGCGAGCGCATGCGTTCCTGGTCGAGGTTGCCCGGGCCGCGGGTCTTGACGAAATATTCGCCGTTCTGCAGGCCGTAGCGGTTGGGCGTGAGGTTCTTGACCGTGTAGCTCCAGTTGACGTTGTTCTCGAACATGTCCGGCGAGCGGATCGCCTCGGAATACACGGCGC
The DNA here is from genome assembly GCF_057480955.1 of Pseudomonas sp. P65(2024). Taxonomy (NCBI): domain Bacteria; kingdom Pseudomonadati; phylum Pseudomonadota; class Gammaproteobacteria; order Pseudomonadales; family Pseudomonadaceae; genus Pseudomonas; species Pseudomonas sp. P65(2024). Next base: position 45,409 of record NZ_JBLIYX010000019.1, on the reverse strand, counting down.
GCAGGCCGTGGCGCGGGGTGATCAGGTAGTTCACCGCCACCCGTGGCGTGAGCGAGTTGCCAGACAGTTGCGAGTGCTCGTGCATCGCCCCGCCCTGGACGATCCAGTGTTCGTCGATGCGCCACTCGAGCTGGCCGAACAGGCGCCAGGTCTGGTCATCGATGCTGCCGTTGAAGTAGGTCTGCGAGTCGGCCTTGTCGTAGCGGTAGTTCATGCCGGTGACCAGGCGCAGGCTGTCGGTCAGGCTCAGGGTGTCCTGGATTTCCAGGTCGTAGCGGGTCTCGCGGGTGCTCTGGTCGACGTCGCCGCAGATCGTGTTGCGGCCACCGTTGACCCACTGGTTCTGTACCTGGCTCATCAGCGAGCCGAGCTCAGGGTTGGTGGTGCTGGGCAGGTTGCCGGTAAACAGGTTGCGCGCGACCTTCTCGGCGAAGTTCGGGTCGAGCTGCCACAGGCGGGTCAACTCCGGGCTGAAGGCGATTGCCGCGTCGCAGGCACGCCATACCTGCTGGCGGTCGAAGTGCTGGGCCGAGCCCTGCACATACAGGCTGTGTTCGGGGTTCAGGTCGATGTTCCAGCGCACCGAACCTGCGTAGTCCTTGGCGTTGACATCGGCATTGTCGCCGGCCCGGTAGTTGCCGAACACCGGCTGGTAGGTATAGGGCCGCTGGTTGCTGCCCTCCTTGGCCGCCAGTTGCCATTCCAGGGTCTGGTTCGGCGCCAGGGTGTGGCTGGCGTTGAGGTTGACGCGGTTGAGCCGGCGGCTGTCGCGGTAGTCGCGGCCGAACTGGTCGTGGTCGAAGCCATCGTCCTGCTGGCCGGAGAGCGACAGGCGCAGGTCGCCGCTGTCCCAGCCAAAGCCCTGGCTCGCGTAGTAATCGTTGATGCCATCCTGGCCGCGGCTCAGCTTGACCCGGGTGCCATGGCTGTCGGCCGGGTTGCGGGTGAGGATGTTGACCACCGCCATCAGCGCGTTGGCACCGTAGCTGACGGTGTTGGGACCGCGGAACACCTCGATGCGCTCGATATCCTCGATCGCCACCGGGATATCGCTCCAGTCCACCGTGGCCAGGCCCGCGCGGTATACCGAGCGGCCATCGATCAGCACCTGCATGCGCCGGGCATCGCTGACATTGCTGCCATGGTAGTTCACCGTCGACTGATTGCCGGCGCCGTAGCCGATCATCATCCCCGGCACCAGGCGCAGCAATTCGGGAATATCGCGGGCGCCGCTGGCGCGGATCAGCTCGCTGTCCAGCACGGTCATGCTGCCAGGCACCGCCGCCGGGGATTGTTTCAGGCGCGTGGCGGTCAGAACCTGCGGCAGGTCCTGGTTGTCGATGAACAGGTCGTCTGCCAAGGCCGGCCCGCCCAGCAGGGCGGTCAGCAACAGCAGGCGAGGATACGGGGGCGTGCCAGGGAACACGAAACGGCCTTGTTTCAGAAATGAATCAGGCATGTTAACCGACCCTACGGCTTTTGCCAGTGATCGGCGGATGGCCTATTGCCGCATCGCCCCCCCTGAACTTTCTCTATTGTGTTCGGGTGCGTGGGCGTGGGCTGGCCCCACGATGCATACGCACTGGTTCTGTCGCATCGGCACCGTATAATGCCCGGGTCGCCACTTACTTTATTGGTTAACGGATTGGATATGACTGAACAGCAACCTGTTGCGGTTCTTGGAGGCGGCAGCTTCGGCACCGCCGTGGCGAATCTCCTGGCCGAGAATGGCCATCCGGTGCGGCAGTGGATGCGCGACCCGGCGCAGGCCGAGGCGATGCGCGTCGATCGCGAGAACCCGCGCTACCTCAAGGGCATCCGCCTGCATGACGGCGTCGAGCCGGTCAACGACCTGCTTGCCACCTTGCAGGGCAGCGCGTTGATCTTCGTCGCCTTGCCGTCGAGTGCCTTGCGCAGCGTGCTTGCTCCCCACGCCGAGCTGCTGCGTGGCAAGGGGCTGGTCAGCCTGACCAAGGGCATCGAGGCGCACACCTTCAAGCTGATGAGCCAGATCCTCGAAGAGATCGCCCCCCAGGCGCGCATCGGCGTGCTGTCGGGCCCCAACCTGGCCCGCGAGATCGCCGAGCATGCGCTGACCGCCACCGTGGTCGCCAGCGAGGACGAGGCGTTGTGCCAGCAGGTACAGGCCGTGCTGCATGGCCGTACCTTCCGCGTCTACGCCAGTGCCGACCGCTTCGGCGTCGAACTGGGCGGCGCGCTGAAGAACGTCTACGCCATTATCGCCGGCATGGCCGTGGCCCTGGGGATGGGCGAGAACACCAAGAGCATGCTGATCACCCGCGCCCTGGCCGAGATGACCCGCTTCGCCGTGAGCCAGGGCGCCAATCCCATGACCTTCCTGGGGTTGGCTGGGGTCGGCGACCTGATCGTCACCTGCTCGTCGCCCAAGAGCCGCAACTACCAGGTCGGCCATGCCCTTGGCCAGGGCCTGAGCCTGGAACAGGCGGTCAGCCGTCTGGGCGAGGTGGCCGAGGGCGTCAACACGCTCAAGGTGCTCAAGGCCAAATCCCAGGAAGTGGGTGTGTACATGCCGCTGGTGGCGGGCCTGCACGCGATCCTGTTCGAAGGGCGCACGCTCAACCAGGTGATCGAGCACCTGATGCGCGCTGAGCCCAAGACCGATGTCGATTTCATTTCCACCAGCGGTTTCAATTGAGGGAGCGACCATGAACGATACCCCCGAGCGCGCCGAGCGCGAGTCGATCATCCTGCGAGTGCTGTGGATGCTGGTATTCCTGGTGGCCTGGCAACTGGCCGAGCTGCTGCTCGGCGGCCTTGTGCTGGTGCAACTGATCTACCGGCTGGTCTATGGCGCGCCCAGCGCCAGCCTGATGAACTTCGGCGACAGCCTCAGCCAGTACCTGGCGCAGATCGGCCGCTTCGGCACCTTCCACTGCGACCAGAAGCCCTGGCCGTTCGCCGACTGGCCGACGCCGCGTGCGCCGGAGGGCGAGGCGCCGCACGCCGTCGCACCGGCAGCGCACCCAGTGCGCGACGAGGAGCCCAAGCTGTGAAACTCTGGGTGCTGCGCCACGGCGAGGCGGAACCCCGGGCCAACAGTGACGCCGAGCGACGCCTGACCGCCCACGGTCGCGAGCAGGTGCTGCGCAGCGCCGCGCACCTGCTCGGCCAGCCGCTGCAGGCGATCATCGCCAGCCCCTACGTACGCGCCCAGCAGACCGCCGCCCTGGTGCACGGCGCGCTGGGCTTTGCCGAGCCGGTACGCACGGTGCCCTGGCTGACGCCGGACAGCGACGTGCAGCAGGTGATCGGCGAAGTCGAGCGCCTGGGGCTCGAGCATGTGCTGCTGGTCAGCCACCAGCCGCTGGTGGGCAGCCTGGTTGGTCTGCTCGAGCATGGCCATGGCCAGCAACCGGCGCCGTTGAGCACCGCGAGCCTGGCCGAACTGGAAGGGGACTGGCCATTGGCGGGGCTGATGACCCTGCGTGGCCTGCGTCATTCCGGCTGAGCCCTGGCAACTGGCATTTCTGTCAGTTGCCGGCCTGTCGTCTGGTCAAGTAGCGTGGCGCCGTGGCTGAGTCATGCAGCCGCGCAGGCACAGGGAGAGGCAAATGAGCCGTTATCGACTGGAGCTGGTGCGCTCCGTGAACCCGCAATCGCTGCTCGACAAGCTCAGTGATGCGCGTGCCCTGGACTTTGCGGAATACCGCCTGTTGCAGGACTGCGCCGACGCCAAGCTCGACGAGCTAATGCGCCGCTTCGAAGGCCAGTACGAACTCGAGCAGTTGCGCCAGGCCAGCATTCGCATGGCCCATTTGCTGCAGACCAGTTGCCTGGCCCTGCGCCGGTTGGCCGACAATGAAGCGGACCGCAGCCTGGCCCGCGAAGCGCTGGATTGGCAATTGGGCTACATGCGCGCCTGCCTGCACCGTTCGCTGGCCAGTCTCGAGCGCAGCCGAATTACCTGATCGCCACCGGCGATGACCTTTCCGAACGTTGCCGGCAGGGATCGGCTTACCGACAATGGGCCATCCATCCCCGTGCAGAGCAGGCGGCCATGTCGCAGCAGATCTTCTTCGCCCACGCCAACGGCTTTCCCTCGGCCACCTACGGCAAGCTGTTCGCCGCCCTGAGGCCGGACTACGAGGTATGTCACCTGGCGCAGCATGCCCACGACCCGCGCTTTCCGGTCAACGACAACTGGCAGAACCTGGTGGACGAATTGCTGCATCACCTCGAGCAGCAGAACGCGCCGGTCTGGGGTGTCGGCCATTCGCTGGGCGGCGTGCTGCACCTGCATGCGGCGTTGCGCCGACCGGAGTTCTACCGCGGGGTGGTGATGCTCGACTCGCCGGTGTTGACCCGCGCGGACGAGTGGCTGATCCAGGCCGCCAAGCGCCTGGGCTTCATCGACCGCATCACCCCGGCCGGGCGCACCCTGGGCCGGCGCGAGGCATTTCCCGATCGCGACAGCGCCCGCACCTATTTTGCCGGCAAGTCCCTGTTCCGCCACTTCGATCCGGACTGCCTTGAAGCCTACCTGGAGCATGGCCTGGAGCAGGGCGAGGAAGGCCTGCGCCTGCGCTTCGACCCGGCCACGGAGATCGGCATCTACCGCAGCATTCCCCATGTCAGTCCGGCCCGGCCACGCCAGTTGCAGGTGCCGTTGGCGATGGTGCGCGGCGCCCAGAGCCGGGTGATCCGCAAGCACCATGCCCTGGCCGTGCGCGCCATGGCCAAGGGCGAGTACCATAGCTTGCCCGGTGGGCACATGTTCCCGCTGGAACGGCCCACCGACACCGCCGGCCTGATCAAGGGCCTGTTCGACCGCTGGAGCCAGGCATGAGCGCCCAGGTCGAGGAGATTCGCCTGACGCTTGGCCATATCGAGCTGGCCGCGCACCTGTTTGGCCCGGCCGACGGCCTGCCGGTGATCGCCCTGCATGGCTGGCTGGACAACGCCAACAGCTTCGCCCGCCTGGCGCCGCACCTGAAGGGGCTGCGCATCGTCGCCCTGGACCTGGCCGGACATGGCTACTCCGAGCATCGTCCAGTCGGCGCTGGTTATGCGCTGGCCGACTACGCTCATGACGTGCTGCGGGTTGCCGAGCAGCTGGGCTGGGCGCGCTTCGGCCTGCTCGGCCATTCGCTGGGGGCGATCATCTCGGTGCAACTGGCCGGGGCCTTGCCCGAGCGGGTCAGCCACCTGGCGCTGATCGACGGGGTGATTCCGCCGACGCTCAGCGAACAGGACGCCGCCGAGCGCTTGGGGCTGGCGTTGCAGGCGCAACTGCGCCTGGAAGGCAAGCGCAAGTCGGTGTACGCGACCCTGGAGGAGGGCGTCGAGGCGCGCATGAAAGGCATGGTCGCGGTCAGCCGTGAAGCCGCCGAACTGCTGGCCCAGCGTGGGCTGATGCCGGTGCCCGGCGGCTACAGCTGGCGCAGCGACAGCCGCCTGACCTTGCCCTCGCCAACCCGCCTGAACCAGGACCAGGCCATGGCCTTCGTCAAACGCATTGCCTGCCCGGCCTGCCTGGTGGTGGCCGCCGATGGCATGCTGGCGCGCCACACGCAGCTGCTGGAGCAGCTACCCTTCGAGCAGGTGACCCTGCCGGGCGGCCACCACCTGCACCTGAACGACGCCGAGGGCGCGGCCCTTGTCGCAGACTGTTTCAATCGCTTCTTTGGCATTCCTTGACTTGCACCGGACAACTGTCGAGGCTTGGCGGGTTGAAAGGGAGACAACCATGTACATGCCAGACATCCAGGCGCCTTGCCCCGCCACCTGCGAGGGTGGTCGATGAGCGCACCTGTTTTCGTTCGCGGCGCCATCGCCGCCTGCCTCGCCATCGCCAGCCCCTTGCTATGGGCCGGCAGCCTACCGGTCCCGCCTGACGCCAAGGTGGTCGACCAGCGCCCAGCGGTGGAACAGGAGCGGGTCTACCCCCTGGGGCCGCTGCGCAAGATCAGCGGTCGCCTGCGGGTCGACGACAAGGTCGAGAGCCGTGGCCAGGTCAGTTCCGTGACCTACGAATTGCCGGTCGAGCGCAGCGCCCGCGAAGCCTTCACCAGCGCCCGCGAGGCCCTGCAGCAGGAGGGCGGCTATCCGTTGTTCTGGTGCCAGGGCCGCGATTGCGGCGAAGCCAGCCTGTGGGCCAACGACGTGTTCGCCAATGCCCGGCTCAATGGCGGTGACGAGCAGCAGGCGTTCATCCTGCTGCGCCGTTCCGCCGAGGAAGCCGACACCTTGGTGGCGCTGTACAGCGTGACCCGCGGCAACCGCCGCGCCTACCTGCATGTCGAGGAGTTCGTCGCCGGCAGCCCGCTGGGCGAGCTGCTGCCCACCGCCGCCACGGTGCTGCGCGAACTGCGCGACACCGGCAAGCTCGACTACCCTGATCTGGCCGAGCCCCAGGCCACCTGGGCAACGTTGCTGGCGCGCAGCCTGAACCTCGACAGCACCCTGCGCGTCAGCCTCAGCGGCAAGGGCGCCGAGGCCTGGCGCGAGCAACTGGTCAAGGCCGGGGTGCGCAGCGCCCGGCTCGAGGTTGGCGACGCCCCGACCGAAGGCCTGCACCTGGAACTGATCCGTTGAGTGAGCGCCACCATGGCCAACAATGACCGCCTGTTGATCCAGATCCTGCTGCTGACCCTGCTGGGCGCCGCGCTGTGGGTGATGGCGCCGTTCATCTCGGCGCTGCTGTGGGGCGCCATCCTGGCGTTTGCCAGCTGGCCGCTGATGCGCCTGCTGACCCGCGTGCTCGGTGGGCGCGAAACCCTCGCCGCGAGCCTGCTGACCACGGTGTGGATTCTGCTGGTGGCGCTGCCGCTGGTGTGGCTGGGTTTCAACCTGGCCGACCATGTGCGCGATGCCACCGCGTTCATTCGCGACGTGCAGGTCGATGGCCTGCCGGACGCGCCCGCCTGGGTGGCGGGCATTCCGTTCGTGGGCGAACGCCTGGTGAGCTGGTGGGAGTCGTTCGACCAGCAGGGCGCGGCCTTGCTGGCCTCGGCCAAGCCGTATCTGGGCCAGGTCGGCAACTGGTTGCTGGCGCGCAGCGCGCAGATCGGCGGCGGGGTGCTGGAGCTGACCCTGAGCTTGGTGTTCGTGTTCTTCTTCTACCGCGACGGGCCGCGCCTGGCGGCCTTCGTCCACCGCCTGCTGCAACGGCTGGTGGGTGATCGCGCCGAGTACTACGTCGACCTGGTGGCCGGCACCGTGCAGCGGGTGGTCAATGGCGTGATCGGTACCGCCGCGGCCCAGGCCCTGCTGGCGCTGATCGGCTTCCTGATCGCCGGTGTGCCGGGGGCGATCGTGCTTGGCCTGGTGACCTTCATGCTCAGCCTGATCCCCATGGGCCCGCCGCTGGCCTGGATCCCCGCCACTGCTTGGCTGGTGTCCAAAGGCGACTATGGCATGGCGGTGTTCCTCGGCATCTGGGGCACCTTCGTCATCAGTGGCGTGGACAACGTGCTCAAACCGTACCTGATCAGCCGGGGCGGCAACCTGCCGCTGGTGATCGTGCTGCTGGGGGTGTTCGGTGGCCTGATCGCGTTCGGCTTCATCGGCCTGTTCATCGGGCCGACCCTGCTGGCGGTGGGGTACAGCCTGCTGCTGGACTGGAGCCGCAATTCCGCGCAGCACACGCCGCAACGTTGATCTTTCGGGCCTCTTCGCGGGTAAAGCCGCGAAGAGGCCCGTGCAGCGATCCGGTGGACCTGATCTTTACGCTTTCTTTATGCCCTGACCCCACCCCCGATCTCGCCCCTTTACGCCCCTCCCTCGGACAATTTCCCCAAAGCGGCCTTCACGCCGCAACCAGGGGAGATTCACTCATGTACATGCTTGACGGACTGTCACTGCTTCTGGCGGTGGCGTTGGCGGTTTACCTGCTGGTGGCGCTGCTGCGCGCCGACCGCGGCTAAGGGGCGACCATGCACAGTTACGATTACCTGCTGCTGCTGGCGTTCTTCGCCATCGTGCTGCTGCCGGCGCCCTGGCTCGGGCGTTTCTACTACAAGGTGATGGAAGGCCAGCGCACCTGGCTGTCGCCGCTCCTCGGTCCAGTGGAGCGGGGCTGCTACCGCGTGGCCGGCGTGCGTGCAGACCAGGAGCAGAGCTGGAAGCAGTACACCCTGGCCCTGCTGGCCTTCAACCTGGTCGGTTTCTTGATGGTGTTCGGCGTCCTGCAACTGCAGGGCAGCCTGCCGCTCAACCCGCAGCACCTGCCGGGCCAGGAATGGTCGCTGGCGTTCAACACCGCGGTCAGCTTCATGACCAACACCAACTGGCAGGCCTACAGCGGTGAAGCCTCGGTCAGCTACCTGAGCCAGATGATCGGCCTGACCGTGCAGAACTTCGTCAGCGCCGCCACCGGCCTTGCCGTGCTGGTCGCCTTGTGCAGGGGTATCGCCCGGCGCTCGGCCAGCACCCTGGGCAACTTCTGGGTCGACCTGACCCGCGCCACCCTCTACGGCCTGCTGCCGCTGTGCCTGGTGCTGGCGCTGCTGCTGGTCTGGCAGGGCGTGCCGCAGACCTTTGCCGACTACGTCCACGCCGTGACCCTGCAAGGCACCGACCAGACCATCCCGCTGGGCCCGGCCGCCAGCCAGATCGCCATCAAGCAACTGGGCACCAACGGCGGCGGCTTCTTCGGCGTCAACTCGGCGCACCCGTTCGAGAACCCGACGGCCTGGAGCAACCTGTTCGAGGTGGCTTCGATCATCCTGATCCCGGTGGCCCTGGTGTTCACCTTCGGCCATTACGTCAAGGACCTGCGCCAGAGCCGCGCGATCATCGCCTGCATGCTGGCGCTGTTCCTGATCGGCGGCAGCACCGCGCTGTGGTCGGAGCATCAGCCCAACCCGGCCCTGGAAAGCGCCCAGGTTCAGCAGAGCGCGCCACTGGAAGGCAAGGAGAGCCGCTTCGGTACCACCGGTTCCGTGCTGTGGACGGTGACCACCACCTCCGCCTCCAACGGCTCGGTCAACGCCATGCACGACAGCCTCAACCCGATTACCGGCATGGTGGCGATGGTCAACATGATGCTTGGCGAAGTGATCTTCGGCGGCGTCGGCGCCGGCCTCTACGGCATGCTGCTGTTCGTGTTGATCGCGGTGTTCCTGGCCGGCCTGATGATCGGCCGCACCCCGGAGTACCTGGGCAAGAAGCTGCAGGCCCGTGAAGTGCAACTGCTGGTGGCGAGCCTGCTGGTGATGCCGGTGGGCGTGCTGATCCTCGGTGCCATCGCCGCCAGCCTGCCCGGGCCGGCCGGCGCGGTGACCAACCCCGGCGCCCACGGTTTCAGCCAGCTGTTGTACGCCTACACCTCCGGCGCTGCCAACAACGGTTCGGCCTTCGCCGGTTTCGGCGCCAACACGGTGTACCACAACGTGATGATCGGCTTGGCCATGCTGATCGGTCGCTTCGGCTACATCCTGCCGGTGTTGGCCCTGGCCGGCGGCCTGGCGGCGAAGAAGAGCGCGCCGCAAGGCCTCAACAGCTTCCCCACCCACGGCCCGCTGTTCACCACGCTGCTGCTGGTGACCATCCTTTTGGTCGGCGGCCTGACCTTCCTGCCGGCCCTGGCCCTGGGGCCGATTGCCGAACACCTGAGCCTGGGTTTCTGAGGAATACACAATGAACATGCCCATTCCCGAAGTGAAGGCGCATCAAGGCGCCAAGGACCAGACCCGCTTCAGCGCGTTGTGGCGCCCGGCCCTGGTCCAGGCTTTCGTCAAGCTTGATCCGCGCCAGCTCAAGCGCGCCCCGGTGATGCTGGTGGTGGCCCTCACCGCCGTGCTCACCACCGTGTTGTGCTTGGTGCCCGGCAGCGGCGTGAGCACCGGCGTGGCGGTGCAGATCGCCGTCTGGCTGTGGTTCACCGTGCTGTTCGCCAACTTTGCCGAAGCCCTCGCCGAAGGCCGTGGCAAGGCCCGCGCCGACAGCCTCAAGGCCGGCAGCCAGGGCCTGACCGCCAAGCGCCGCAAGAGCGACGGCAGTTTCGAGAGTGTCGCCGCCACCCAGCTTCGCAAGGACGATGTGGTGCGCGTCGTGGCCGGCGAGATGATCCCCGGCGACGGCGAGGTGCTCGAAGGCATCGCCGCGGTCAACGAGTCGGCGATCACTGGCGAGTCCGCCCCGGTGATCCGCGAGTCCGGCGGCGACCGCTCGGCGGTCACCGGCAACACCCGCCTGGTCTCCGACTGGCTGCTGATCCGCATCACCAGCAACCCGGGTGAGTCGACCCTGGACCGTATGATCGCCCTGGTCGAAGGCGCGAAACGCCAGAAAACCCCCAACGAGATCGCCCTGGACATCTTGCTGATCGGCCTGACCCTGATCTTCCTGATCGTGGTGGTTACCTTGCAGCCGTTCGCCCGTTTCGCCGGCGGCGAGCTGCCGCTGATCTTCCTCGCCGCGCTGCTGGTGACCTTGATCCCCACCACCATCGGCGGCCTGCTGTCGGCCATCGGCATCGCCGGCATGGACCGCCTGGTGCGCCTGAACGTGATCGCCCGCTCCGGTCGGGCGGTGGAGGCAGCTGGCGACGTGCACACCTTGATGCTCGACAAGACTGGCACCATCACCTTCGGCAACCGTCGTTGCAGCGCGCTGCACGCCGCCTCCGGGGTGACCGCCAAGGAGTTGGGGGAGGGCGCCTTGCTCGCTTCGCTGGCCGACGACACGGCCGAAGGCAAGTCGATCGTCGAGTACCTGCGTCAACTGCACGATTTCGACGAGCCCTCGAGCACGCAATATGAAGCCATCGCTTTCAGCGCCGAGACCCGGCTGTCGGGCATCGATTTCCAGCAGCGCCGCTACCGCAAGGGCGCCGTCGACGCGGTGCTGGCCTTCTGTGGTCTGCAACGCCTGGAGCTGCCCGCCGCCCTGGCCCGTGAAGTGGAGCGCATCGCCCAGAGCGGCGGCACGCCGCTGCTGGTGTGTGTCGACACGCACCTGCTCGGCGTGATCCACCTCAAGGACGTGGTCAAGCCCGGTATCCGCGAGCGTTTCGCCGAACTGCGCAAGCTCGGTATCCGCACCGTGATGGTCACCGGCGACAACCCGCTGACCGCCGCCGCCATCGCCGCCGAGGCCGGCGTGGACGACGTGCTCGCCGAAGCTACCCCCGAGAAGAAGCTGGCGCGCATCCGCCAGGAGCAGAACGACGGACGCCTGGTGGCCATGTGCGGCGACGGCGCCAACGACGCCCCGGCCCTGGCCCAGGCCGACGTGGGCATGGCCATGAACGACGGCACCCAGGCTGCCCGCGAGGCGGCCAACATGGTCGACCTGGACAGCGACCCGACCAAGCTGCTGGACGTGGTGCAGGTGGGCAAGGAACTGCTGGTCACCCGCGGCGCGCTGACCACCTTCTCCATCGCCAACGATGTGGCCAAGTACTTCGCCATTCTGCCGGCGCTGTTCGCCGCCATCTACCCGCAGCTGGGCGTGCTCAACCTGATGCACCTGGCCAGCCCGCAGAGCGCGATCCTCTCGGCCATCGTGTTCAACGCGCTGATCATCATCGTGCTGATCCCCCTGGCGCTGCGCGGGGTGCGGGTGCAGGCCGCCAGCGCCGCCCACCTGCTGCGGCGCAACCTGCTGATCTACGGCGTGGGCGGCATCATCGTGCCGTTCGCCGGGATCAAGCTGATCGACATGCTGCTCACTGCACTGCACTTGGTTTGAGGAGAGACTGACATGACCGCCTATGTACGCCCGGCCCTGAGCCTGATCCTGCTGATGACCGTGGTCACCGGCGCGCTGTATCCCCTGGCGGTGACCGGCATCGCCCAGGTCGCCTTCCCTGACCAGGCCAATGGCAGCCTGGTGCGCGATGATCGGGGCGAGGTGCGCGGTTCGGCGTTGATCGCCCAGGAATTCAAGGGTGACGCCTGGTTCCAGTCGCGGCCTTCGGCGGGGGCCTATGCCACCGTGGCCAGCGGCGCCAGCAACCTGGCGCCGAGCAACCCGGCGCTGGCCGAGCGCGTGAAGACTGATGCCGCCGCGCAGTACCAGGTGCAACAGGGGCCGGTGCCGCAGGCGCTGCTGACCACCTCGGGCAGCGGGCTGGACCCGCACCTGCCGCCCGAGGCGGTCGCCTACCAGCTGCCGCGTGTGGCGGCGGCGCGGCAGGTGCCGGTGGAACGCTTGCAAGCGTTGGTGAATGAGGCCACCCTGCGTCCACTGGTCGGGCCGCCCGTGGTCAATGTGCTGGCGCTGAACCAGGCGCTTGAGCGCCTGGCGCCTGTGGCCGTGCACTGACCCTTGTAGGAGCGGCCTTGTGTCGCGAAAGGGCTGCGCAGCGGCCCCCAGGGTTCAAGTGTTTATACAAAGATCGCCGGGGCCGCTTTGCGGCCCTTTCGCGACACAAGGCCGCTCCCACAGTGACCGTGAACAAGCAAAGGATAAAACATGAGTGACTCCGCCCGCGCCGACGCGCTGTTGGCGGGCCTGCCCCGGGAAGGTCGGGGCAGGCTCAAGGTATTTCTCGGCGCCGCGCCCGGGGTCGGCAAGACCTTTTCAATGCTGCAGGCCGCCCACGCCCAGCAACGCCAGGGCGTGCGCGTGGTGGCCGGGGTGGTCGAGACCCACGGCCGCGCCGAGACCGAGGCCCTGCTCGGGGGCCTGACCCAGCAACCGCTGCTGCGCAGCGAGTACCGTGGCGTGATGCTCGAGGAAATGGACCTCGACGGCCTGCTCAAGGCCGCGCCCCCCTTGGTGCTGGTCGACGAACTGGCCCACACCAACGCCCCCGGCAGCCGCCACGCCAAGCGCTGGCAGGACGTGCAGGAACTGCTCGCCGCCGGCATCGACGTGTACACCACGGTCAACGTCCAGCACCTGGAAAGCCTCAACGACAAGGTCCGCGACATTACCGGCGTGCAGGTGCGCGAGACCCTGCCCGACTGGGTGCTGCAGGAGGCCTTCGAACTGGTGTTGATCGACTTGCCGCCGCGCGAGCTGCTCGAGCGTCTGCGCGAGGGCAAGGTCTACGTCCCCGAGCAGGCGCGGGCAGCCATCGAGGCCTATTTCTCCCAGACCAACCTCACCGCCCTGCGCGAGCTGGCCATGCAGACTGCCGCCGCCCAGGTCGATGCGGACCTGGCCAGCGGCTACCGCCAGCGTGGCCAGGAAGCACCGGCCCTGCGCGGTCGCCTGCTGGTGGGCATTGACGGCGACGACCAGGCCGAGCGCCTGGTGCGTCATGCCTGTCGCGTGGCCCAGCGTCGCCATCTGCCGTGGAGCGTGGTCCATGTCGACAATGGCCGACTGCGTGACGAGACCGCCCGCCATCGCTTGCAGGCCGCCCAGCAACTGGCCGAGCGCCTGGGCGGTGAAGTCGTGCTGCTGCGCGCCGGCGAGGTGGCCCGTACGCTGATCCAGCACGCCGACGAGCGCCGCGCCAGCCTGGTGCTGGTGGGCCAGTCCCGCGATCTGCTGCGTCGGCGCTTCTTCGGCGCCGGTGTCGCCGCGCGCCTGTTGCGCGAGAGCCACGGCCTGGAGATCAACGTGCTCGACCGCGACACCCAGCCGCAACCGGCGCGCGCGGCGGTCAAACGCGTGTGGGTATGGCGCCACTACCTGCTGGCGCTGTTCGCCACGATGCTGGCCACCGGCCTGGCCTGGGCCGTGTCGAGCCTGCTGGCGCTGCCCAACATCTCCCTGGTGTTCCTCGCCGCCGTGCTGTTGGTGGCGGTGCGCAGCAGCCTGGGTCCGGCGTTGGCCTGCGCGGCGTTGTCGTTCCTGACCTACGACTTCCTGTTCATCCCGCCGAACTTCTCCTTCGCCATCCAGCGTGAGGAGGACGTGCTGACCCTGGTGTTCTTCCTGCTGATGGCCGCGCTCACCGGCAACCTGGCCGCTCGCCAGCGTCGCCAACTGCAGGCCTTGCGCGAGACCCAGGCGCAGACCAACCAGTTGCTCGACCTGTCGCGCCGCCTGACCGTGGCCACCGACCGCCAGGCCGTGTTCAGCGCCGCCGGCCAGCATATGGATGGCTGGCAGGACGTGCAGGTGTGCCTGCTTGAACGCAGCGCCGATGGCTTGTTGCAGGTCGCCAGTGGCGACAACCATGCCTTCACCGACAACGAACGCGCCGCCGCCGAGTGGGCCTGGCAGCATGGCCAGGCTGCAGGCTTTGGCAGCGACACCTTGCCTCACGGGCGTTGGTGGTGGTGGCCGTTGGCCGTGGAAGAGCAACCCCTGGCGCTGCTCGGCATTCGCCCCCGCGATGGCGAGCCGCTGAGCGCCCAGCGCCGCCGCCTGCTGAAGGCCCTGGCGCAACCCCTGGCCCAGGCCCTGGCCCGCGCACGCCTTGGCGAGCAACTGGAAGCCGCGCGCCTGCACGGTGAAACCGAGCAACTGCGCAGCGCCTTGCTCGCCTCGGTCTCCCACGACCTGCGCACCCCGCTGACGTCCATGCGCGGCAGCATCGACAGCCTGCTGGCCCTGGGCGACGCGATTCCCCCGGACGATCGCCGCGAACTGCTCGAAGGCACCCGCAACGAAGCCGAGCGCCTGGACCGCTATATCCAGAACCTGCTGGACATGACCCGCCTGGGCCACGGCACCCTCAAGCTGGCCCGCGACTGGGTGGCCCCGGCCGACATCGTCGGCAGTGCCCTCAATCGCCTGCGCGTGGTGCTGGCGCCCTTGCGCGTGCACACCGAAGTACCGCCCGAGCTGCCGCTGTTGTTCGTGCATGCGGCGCTGATCGAGCAGGCGCTGATCAACGTGCTGGAGAACGCCGCCCGTTTTTCCCCGCCGCAGGGCCGCCTGGCGCTGCAGGTTTCGGTGCGTGACGAGCAGCTGTGCTTCGCGGTGGCCGACGAAGGTCCCGGCATCCCCCAGGACGAGCGCGAGAAGATCTTCGACATGTTCTACACCGCCGCCCGTGGCGACCGCGGCGGGCAGGGCACCGGCCTGGGCCTGGCGATCTGCCAGGGCATGATCGGCGCCCATGGTGGCCGCATCCTGGTCGATGATGGCATCGATGGCCACGGCACCTGCATCACTCTATGCTTGCCGCTGCCGACCCAACCCGATACTGAAAGTGAAGCCCCATGAGCCAAGCCGCCACTCTGCTGGTCATCGACGACGAGCCACAGATCCGCAAGTTCCTGCGCATCAGCCTGGCGTCCCAGGGCTACAAGGTGCTCGAAGCCGCCACCGGCGGCGAGGGCCTGGCCCAGGCCGCGCTGAACAAGCCCGACCTGGTGGTGCTCGACCTGGGCCTGCCGGACATGGACGGCCAGCAGGTACTGCGCGAGCTGCGCGAGTGGAGCGCGGTACCGGTGATGGTGCTGTCGGTGCGCGCCAGCGAAGTGCAGAAGGTCGATGCGTTGGATGGCGGGGCCAACGACTACGTGACCAAGCCGTTCGGCATCCAGGAGTTCCTCGCCCGGGTGCGGGCACTGCTGCGCCAGGCGCCGCAGGTAGGCAACGGGCCGTCGGCGGCGAGCTTCGGGGCGCTGGTGGTGGACTTCGCCTTTCGCAAGGTGACCCTGGACGGCGTCGAGGTGGCGTTGACGCGCAAGGAGTACGCGTTGTTGGCGCAGTTGGCCGGGCACCCGGGACGGGTGATCACCCAGCAGCAGTTGTTGAAAGACATCTGGGGGCCGACCCATGTGGACGATACCCACTACCTGCGCATCGTGGTAGGGCACCTGCGGCAGAAACTGGGGGATGACCCCACGGCGCCGCGGTTCATCGTCACCGAGGCGGGGGTGGGGTATCGATTGGTCACGCCGGCCCAGTAGGGGCGGGCTTTATATACCCAGCTCCAGTGCCAGAAGCTCCTGCACGGTCTGGCGCCGGCGGATCATGCGCAAGTTGCCCTGTTCGATCAGAAATTCAGGCAGCAGGGGGCGACTGTTGTAGTTCGACGACATCGAAGCCCCGTAAGCCCCGGCATCGTGGATCACCAGCAGGTCACCCACTTTGGCCTGGGGCAGTTGCTGTGGCGTCAGTTCCTCATCGTTCTGGGTGAATACATCCCCCGACTCGCACAGCGGCCCGGCCACCACGGTCGGTTGCAGCGGACGGCTCACCGGTCGGCCCACCGCATCGAACAGGCTCATGCGGTGGTAGGCGCCGTACATCGCCGGGCGCATCAGGTCGTTGAAACCGGCATCGACCAGGATGTAGTGCCGGTCACCCATCTGCTTGACGGCGCGTACCTCGGCCACCAGGCAACCCGACTCCGCCACCAGGAAGCGGCCCGGTTCGATCTCCATGCGCACGGGGTGGCCGAGCATGGTTTCGATCTCCGCCCGCGCCACCGCCCAGGTCCGGGCGTAGCGCTGCAGGTCCACCGGTTGGTCGTCGGTGCGGTACGGCGTGGACAACCCGCCGCCGATGGAGAAGGCCTCGATGTCCATGCCCAGCTTGCCGACCAGCCCGACCATGGCACCGGCTACCTGTTCCAGGTGTTCGTAGTCCACCCCCGAGCCGATGTGCATGTGCACGCCCACCAGGTGCAATCCGTACTGTTTCACGCAGGCCAGCGCCTCGGGCAACTGCTCGTGCCAGATACCGTGCTTGCTGTTCTCGCCGCCGGTGTTGGTCTTGCGGCTGTGGCCGTGGCCGAACCCCGGGTTGATGCGCAGCCATACCCGGTGCCCGCAGGCGTGCTCGCCCAGCTGGCGGAGCATGTCGATGGAACCGGCGTTCACCTCGATCTTTGTCTCGACCACTCGAGCCAGGGTGGGCTGGTCGAGCACGTCGCAGGTCAGCACCACGCCGGCCGGCTCGCCGTCCACTGTCGCCCCGGCCGCGAACGCCCGCTCCATTTCGCCCAGCGACACGGCATCGAGCACCAGGCCACGTTCGCGCATCAGGCGCAGGACGTGCAGGTTGGGGTTGGCCTTCTGCGCGAAGCGGACCGTGTCGAAGTGCTGCTGCAACTGATCGATGCGCTGGTGGATGGTCTGGGCGTCGTAGGCCCACAGTGGGGAGCCGTGCTGGCGGACGGCCTGGGCCAGGAGGGTGGTGGTCATGGGGTGTTCCTTGTAATGGATGCACCGATCTTGAGTCAGTTGATAGATCCAGAAAAATAGCTATTTATGCTGGCTCGATTCATATTTGATATGTATGCGTCAATCTCACGGGTCTTGGCATCACCATGAAACTCACCATCCGCCACATCGAAGTGTTCCGCGCCATCATGGCCGCCGGCAGCGTCACCGGCGCCGCCCGCCTGCTGTTCACCTCGCAACCCACTGTCAGCCGTGAGCTGGCGCGCATGGAGCAGGTCACCGGTTTGAACCTGTTCGAGCGCGAAGGCGGGCGCCTGACGCCCACGGCCCAGGCCTTGCTACTGATCGAGGAGGTCGAGCGCGCCTTCGTCGGCCTGGAGCGCATCGACCGCTTCGCCCAGGCCATCCGCAACTTCGAGCAGGGCCGGCTGGCCATCACCTGCCTGCCACTGTTCTCGCAGACTCTGCTGCCCAAGGCCTGCAAGGCGTTCCACCAGCAACACCCGGGGGTCAGCGTGAGCATTACCGCGCAGGAGTCGCCGTTGCTGGAAGAATCATTGGTCGCCCAACAGCACGACCTCGGCTTGACCGAAACCGCGCAGGTGCCCAGGGGCGCGGTCGGGGAACTGCTATTCAGCGCCGACATGGTCTGCGTGTTGCCCGAGCATCATCCGTTGCTCGCCAAGCCACTGCTTGAGTTGCACGACTTCCATGAGGTCGACTTCATCAACCTGGCCAGCCTGGACAGCTATCGGCAACAGCTGGACCGCCACTTCCGCGAGGCTGGAGTAAACAGGCGCACGGTGATCGAAACCACCAGCGCCGCCTCGGTATGCGCCATGGTCCGGCAAGGGCTGGGCGTGGCGATCATCAACCCGCTGAGCGGGTTGGAGGCAGGGCAGGGTGGGCTGCCCATGCGCCGTTTGAGTCTCTCGG
Source organism: Pseudomonas sp. P65(2024) (assembly GCF_057480955.1). NCBI lineage: Bacteria > Pseudomonadati > Pseudomonadota > Gammaproteobacteria > Pseudomonadales > Pseudomonadaceae > Pseudomonas > Pseudomonas sp. P65(2024). Next base: position 27,506 of record NZ_JBLIYX010000019.1, on the reverse strand, counting down.
TACCGTATCAGGTAATGCTGATCCGACCAGAGCTGCGCCCGGCGTCGGCGGTGCTGGAGCCGTTCTGCCAGGCGCTTCGGCTGCAGGCCGGGGAGATGGAGCGGGCATTGGCAAAGGGCGCTTGAGCACGCCGTGTCACCTGTTGGAACGATTCGGAACGTGGCGCAGTCAACCCTTTCGACAGTGTTCAAACGAGGACTCGCCATGAGTACCCTGACAATCGAAGGCTGGTGCAAAAGTGACGGCGACCGCCGATCTTCCCCGGTGGGTGATATCCACTTCGACATCCAGGGCCCGACCCACACGGCGCTGGAGCAGGCCGAGGAGCGTCTACAGCAGAGCCATGAGCCCGAAGCGATGGTTGATGTCGACATGGACACGCTGAACCTGGTCTTGCCCGAAGGCTACGGCCCGCTGGCCGACTGCCGCCTGCGCGTCTACCTGAGCAACGACGAACGTGGCCAGTTTCACTTGGTCGGGCATCGGGCCAGCGATGGCAGCCTGATCTACACCAACGCGGTGCTGATTGCGCAATTGAGCTGAGCCTCAGCCGCGCTCCAGCTGTGCGGCCACCTCACTGGCCAGCGCCAGGAAGGCCCGCGCCGCCGCCGTCTGGTAGACACCCCTGCGCTGCATGAGCACGGCCGTGCGTTGCAGGCGCAAGGGGTCGAGGGCGATGGCGGCCAGGTCGTCATGCGCCAGGACGATGTTGGCCGGGAGCAGTGTCGACAGCGTTGTCCTGCGCACCACTTCGATGACCGCGCCGATGGCGTTGGCCTCCATCATTACCTGCGGGCGGATACCATGCCGCCTGCAGTAGCGCTCGATCTGCTCACGGGTGGCAAACTCGGCACTGAGCAGGATCATCGATTCGTCATTCAGCGCCTGTGGTCCGATAGCACTTGCCTGGGCTAGCGGGTGTTGGCTGCCGACCACCAGCGCCAGGGTCTCGACCAGTAAGGGGGAGGTGTCGATGTCCTGGGCATGGCGTTCATCGAAGGCGATACCGACATCCAGTTCGTCCAACTGCAGCATCTGTTCCATACGCTCCTGGGCGATTTCGCTCAGGTTCAGGGTGATGTTGGGGTACCGGCCATGAAAGGCCTCGACCAGGGGACCGACCAGGTAGCTGGTAAAGGTGGGCGTCACCGCCACCCGCAATGAGCCTCGGCTGAGGTCGCCCACGTCATGGATCGCGCGCCTGGCCTCCTGCAGTTCCTGCGACGCCCGTTTCGCATAGCGCAGGTAAACCTCGCCGGCATCGGTCAGCCGCGTGGTGCGCCCCGAGCGATCGAACAACTGCGCGCCCAGGCTTTCCTCCAGTTGCCTGACCTGCTGCGAAAGCGCGGGCTGGGAGACGTGCAGGGCTGCCGCCGCCCGAGTGAAACTGTGGTGTTGCGCGACCGCGAGGAAGTACTGGATATGCCGGGCGAGCATGCTTCTCTCCATAAGATAATCTGATGATATTCATCATAAATGAGACTTTTACCTTATGTAACGTACCACCTAACCTTTGCCTCACACACCGCGACACTGAGGCATCAGCCATGCAAGACATCATCGACGGATTTCTGAAGTTCCAGCGCGACGCCTTCCCCGAGCGGGTCAAGCTGTTCAAGGACCTGGCCACCCAGCAAAGCCCTCGGGCGCTGTTCATCTCCTGTTCCGACAGCCGCCTGGTGCCCGAACTGGTCACCCAGCGTGAACCCGGCGACCTGTTCGTCATCCGCAACGCCGGCAACATCGTGCCGTCCTACGGCCCTGAACCCGGTGGGGTGTCGGCCTCGGTCGAGTATGCCGTCGCCGCCCTGCAAGTGGCCGACATCGTCATCTGCGGCCACTCCGACTGCGGCGCCATGACCGCCATCGCCACCTGCAAGTGCCTGGACCATATGCCCGCCGTGGCCGGCTGGCTGCGCTACGCCGACTCGGCCCGGGTGGTGAATGAAGCCCGCCAGCATCAAAACCCCCACGCCAAGGTCGAGGCCATGGTGCGTGAGAACGTGATCGCCCAGCTGGCCAACATCCAGACCCACCCCTCGGTGCGCCTGGCCCTGGAAGAGGGCCGCGTGGCCCTGCACGGCTGGATCTACGACATCGAGAGCGGTCGCATCGACGCCTTCGACGGGCGCACCGGCCAGTTCGTATCCCTGGCGGACAACCCAGCAGTCCGCGCTGTTTCCCACGCCTCCCGGCACGTTGCCTGAACCCGTTTTTCAACCCAAGGAGACACCTCATGATCCAGTCGCAAATCAGCCAGAATGCCCGCCTTGCCCTGAGCGAAGCCATCCTCCTGGCCAAGGCCCGCAAGGACCTGTCGTTCGCCCAGATCACCGACGGCACCGGCCTGTCCGAAGCCTTCGTCACCGCCGCGCTGCTGGGCCAGCACCCGCTGCCGGCCAGCGCCGCCCAGGTGGTGGGCGACAAGCTGGGCCTGGACGCCGACGGCATCGCCCTGCTGCAGACCGTGCCATTGCGCGGCAGCATCCCCGGCGGCGTGCCGACCGACCCGACCATCTACCGCTTCTACGAGATGCTGCAGGTGTACGGCACCACCCTCAAGGCACTGGTCCACGAGAAGTTTGGCGACGGCATCATCAGCGCCATCAACTTCAAGCTGGACGTGAAGAAGGTCGACGATCCGGAAGGGGGTTCGCGCGCTGTGATCACCCTGGATGGCAAGTACCTGCCGACCAAGCCGTTCTGATTCGCTCATAGGCAATGGCTCGGGCGCCGAACGACGCCCGGGCTTTTTCCACGCGCGCTAATGAGCCCCTACAGGAGCGACGGCATGGACCTGATCTTCAGAAATGTCCGCATCGATGATGCAAAACCCTTGATGGATGTGGCCGTGCGCAACGGCAAGATCACTGAAATCGCCCAAACGATCACCGCAACGGCAACCCAGGAAATCCAAGGCAACGGCAATGTCCTGATCCCAGGCTTCGTCGAAGGCCACCTGCACCTGGAAAAAGCCAACGTCATGCAGCGCAAGGCCAACCGCTCCGGCACCTTGACGGAAGCGATCGCCGTCACCGCCGAGCTCAAGCCCACGCTCACCCGCGAAGACATCCGCGAGCGCTCGACCCAGGTGTTGCGCGCGCTGGTGCAGGCCGGCACCACCCATGTCCGTGCCCACGCCGAGTTCGACCCCGCCCAGGGTTTCACCGGCCTTGATGTGGTGCTGGAACTACGGGAAACATTCCGCGATGTCATCGATATCCAGGTGGTCGCTTTTCCCCAGGAAGGCATCCTCAAGTTGCCCGGCATGAAAGCGATGATGGTCGAGGCCATGGAGAGGGGCGCCGATGTGGTCGGCGGCATTCCCTACAACGACGCCTCGCCCCTGGAGCACATCGATTTCGTCTTCGACCTGGCCCAGCGCTATGGCAAGGACATCGACCTGCACCAGGACTTCGCCGACGACGCCGAGCACATGACCATCGAATACGTGGCCCGCCGGACCCTCGCGGCAGGCTACCAAGGGCGCGTCAGCGTCGGCCACCTGACCAGCCTGGCGGCCGTCGAACCAGCGCGCCAGTCGCGTATCATCGCGCTTCTGCGCGAAGCCGACATCAGCGTGATGTGCCTGCCCGCCACCGACCTGCACCTGGGCGCCCGTGGCGACAGCCACAATGTGCGGCGCACCCTGACCCCGGTGCGGGCCTTGCGCGATGGCGGAGTGAACGTGTGCCTGGCCACCAACAACATCCGCAATGCCTTCACTCCCTACGGCACCGGCGACCTGCTGCATATCGCGCAGCTGGCCATCCCCGCCTGTCACCTGGGCGGGGCGGACGACCAGGCCACGGTGCTGCCGATGCTCACCAGCAACCCGGCCAAGGCCCTGGGGTTGCAGAGCCATGGCTTGGCGGTGGGCAACGACGCGGACCTGGTGCTGATGGACACCCACCGTATCAGCGACGTGATCCTCGACCTGCCCGCGCGGCTGATGGTGCTCAAGCGCGGCAGGGTGGTGGCGACAGCGGAGCAGCGGCGCTCGGTGGTGTTCTGAAGGCCGGGCTCATACGGCCAGCAGCAACAGTGCCGCCAGCAGTGCCGGGGGCATTACCAGCACGCCCAGACGCAAGAAACTCAATGCGCCGACATGCTCGCCCTCGCGGCGGATCGCCACCAGCCACAGCAGCGTGGCCAGGGAGCCGGTGATCGACAGGTTCGGTCCCAGGTCGACGCCGATAAGCAAGGCGGCGGTGGTCTGCCGGGGCAGTTCGACGAGGTGGCCGATGGAACCGGCGATCAGGCCGGTGGGCAGATTGTTCATCAGGTTGCTGGCCACGGCCGCAGTCACCCCCGCCGTCCAGCTTGCCGTGCCTGCCGACTGTTGCGCCAGGGCGGCCAACGATTGGGCAAGACGGTCGATCACGCCGGTGTGGGCCACGGCTTCCACCAGCACGAACAGTCCTGCGACCAAGGGCAGGACCCCCCAGGCCACGTGGCGCAGCAACGGCGCCGGGTTGCGCCGCTGACGCAGGTGGATCAACCCGGTGGTGGCCATGCCTGCGCAAAATGTCGGCAGCCCTAGCGGCATGTCCAGTGCCGATACCGTCAACAGCAGGGTGCCGGTGAACATCAGGCCCAGCGCGCAAAGCCGCGCGCCGGCCGACAAGGGGCGCATCTCGATGGCCACGGCCAGCGGCTGACGGATGCGCTTGCGCTGGGTCAGGCGCAGCACCAGGTAGGTCATGGCGATGGCGCCCAGCGAGGGCAGGGTGAACTGGCGCAGCCATTCCAGCAGCGGCGGCATCTGGCTGCCGAAGACTACCAGGTTGGCCGGGTTGGAGATGGGCAGCACGAAGCTGGCGGCATTGGCGATGAAGGCGCAGATGAACAGGTAGGGCAGCGGCTCGGCCTTGGCCGCCTTGCACGCCGCATACACGGCCGGCGTCAACACCACAGCGGTGGCGTCATTGGACAGGAACACGGTGACCAGTGTACCGACCAGGAATACCAGGTCGAACAGGCGTTGGCCCGAGCCCCTGGCATGCTGCACCGCGTACCTGGCCAGCCAGTCGAACAAGCCTTCCTGGCGAGCCAGCTCGGCCAGCACCATCATGCCGGTCAGGAACAGGTAGACATCGCCTCCTTCGGCGATTGCCGCCAAGGCCAGGCGCCATGGGATCAGGCCGCAGGCCGTCAGCCCTAAGGCGGCGCCCATCGCCCAGACATATTCGGGCACGCGTCCCGGCCGAAGGATGACCAGGGCGGTGGCCGCGGCCGCAACCGACCAGATGATCAGGGATGACTCAGCGACAGGCATGCGAGGACTCAGTTTCCGGAAGGGGAGTGAAGGGGAGGGGCTTGCTCGGCGTTGGCATCGCTGGCCGGTCGGCGGGTCTCCGGCATCGCCAGCCAAAGCAGAAGCAACGCTGCAGTCGCGATGCCCGCCAATGTCAGGAATGCCGCGTCGTAGCCTGCGGACTGTACCACCAGCCCCGCGACACCGGGACTTAGCGCCGCGCCCAGGCCGAAGGCCGTGGACAATGCGCCAAGGCTGACATTGAAGCGCCCGCTGCCTTGGGTGAGGTCCTTGACCACTACCGGGAACAATGCGCCGAACAGTCCGGCGCCTATGCCATCGAGCAATTGCACGGCCACCAGCCAGAACGGATCGTCCGACATCACGTACAGCACGCCACGCAGCGGCAGGATCAGAAAGCCGGCGAGCAACAGCGGCTTGCGTCCCCAGCGGTCGGCCCTGGCGCCGGCCAGCAGCGCCATGGGCACCATCACCAGCTGCGCCGCGACGATGCACGCCGAGGTCAGCGGCGTGGCCAACTGCAGGTTGGCCTGAGCCAGTTTCTGGCCCACCAGCGGAAGCATTGCCGCGTTGGCCAGATGGAACAACGCGCAGCACACGGCGAACAGCAGCAAGGGGCGATTGTGCAACAGTACGGCAAGGCCGGCGGGGTGGGCGTGCTGGCCCGGCGGCCGCGGGTCAAGGCCGCGCGCGAGGTCATGGTCGATGGCTGTCGCCGGCACTCGGCTGATGGCGATCAGGCTGGCCACAGTCATCGCCGCCATCAGGTAGAACACCGCCACCGGTCCGAACAGGTAGGCCAGCCCGCCGGCGAGCACCGCCGAGCAGGCATTGCCGGCATGGTTGAAGGTTTCGTTGCGGCCCATGCGCCGGGTGAATGCCCGCGGCCCGGTCAGGCCCAGTGAAATGGCAGCGATGGCCGGCGCGAACACGGAACCGGCGAGCGCGCTGATGGCTTGGGTCAACGTCACCAGCGCGACGCTGGTGACCCAGGGCAGCACCAGGCAACTGCCGGTCACCAGCAGCGCGGCGATGGCCATCACGGCGCGCTTGGCCGTGGTCCTGTCGATCAGCGCGCCAGCTGGCGTCTGGGTCAGCAATGCCGTGACGCTGGCCAAGGTCATGACCAGGCCGATACTGCCGGGCTCCCAATGGTGCACCGCCAGCAGGTAGATCGCCAGGTAGGGCCCAAGCCCATCACGGACATCGGCCAGGAAGAAATTCAACCCATCGAGCGAACGTTCATGAGCAGGCGAGGCCAAGGAATACTCCGCAGGGACAAGTGAACAGAGCGCCCTGGATTTCAAAGGCGGTCAATAGCCGCATACGTTAGCACTCCGCGGCGCAGGTGCTGATGAACTTTGCGCGGATCCGGCATGCCATCGGCCCTGGGGGCGCCAGGGGTCAGCGATTGGGCCATTGCTGCAACAGGATCGATACGAACTTTTCGGCCGCCGGCGACAGCGACGCACCGCGACGAAACACCAAGCCCAGCGTGCGGCTGACCTGCGGCTCGCCCAGCGGCACGCTGACCAACGTCGGATGGTCGGCGCTGGGCATGGCCAGGCTAGGCATGGCCGAGACCCCCAGCCCGGCCTCGACCATGCCCAGCGAGGTCGACAGGTGCTGGACCTCGTAGAACCATTGAGGACGAAGGTTCAGACCGGCCAGCGCATGATCGAGCAACATGCGGTTGCCGCTCAGGCGACCGACTCCGATCAAGCGGTAGTCGGCCAGTTCGGCCCAGGTCACCGACTCGCGCTTGGCCAACGGGTGGTCCCGGCGGCAAGCGAGCACAAAATGCTCCTGTACCAGCGAGACGAACTCGATGTCCGGATGCTGGCCACTCATCATGTTGATGCCAAAATCGGCCTCTGCGCGCAGTACGGCTTCCAGCCCATCGTTGGCACTGAGGTCCAGCAGGCGGATGCGGATCTTCGGGTACTGCGCGTTGTAGTCGCGGATCACCGAGGGCAGAAAGTAGAACGCTGCCGTGGGAATGCAAGCGAGGGTGACCTGCCCCGTCTGGCGCTCGGCCAGTTCACGGATGCTCAGGATCGAATCCTCGAAATCATCCAGCAGGCGCCTGGCCTTGGGCAGGAAATCCCGACCCACGCTCGTCAGGCTGACCCGGCGCGTAGTGCGTTCGAGTAACGAAGTACCGAGCCCTTCCTCGAGCTTCTTGATTCGTCGGCTCAGGGCGGGTTGGGACAAGTGCAGCGCTTCTGCAGCTTCGTGAAAGCTGCCAAGTTCGGCGATTTTAACGAAAGATCTTATATCTTGCAGTTCATATTCCATCAGGCATCGCTCAGTGGGCCGTTCGATTATTGATGCTTGTATCGCAATAATGACTACGATATTTGCATTGGATTGATTTATCCATCCCTGTCACTCTTTTGCTCACAACATCAATGATGTCCATTGATCAACAAGAGTGCGAAATCATGCAACGAATTCCTTGCGTACTCATGCGCGGCGGTACCTCCAAAGGGCCGTTCTTCCACGCCTGGGACCTGCCTGCAAACGTGGTCGAGCGCGACGAGTTGCTGATCAACCTGATGGGCTCCGGACACGAGCTGGAAATCGACGGCATCGGTGGCGGCAGCCCGCAGACTAGCAAAGTGGCGATCATCAGCCCGTCGTTGCACGCCGATGCCGATGTCGACTACCTGTTCGTCCAGGTGATGGTCGCCCAGCGGCGCGTCGACACCGCGCCCAACTGCGGCAACATGCTGTGCGCCGTGGGGCCGTTCGCCATCGAGCAAGGGCTGGTCAAGGCCAACGACGGCAAGACCCTGGTACGCATCCGCAACCTCAATACCGGAACCTTCGTCGATTCACTGGTGCAAACGCCTGGCGGCATCGTGCGCTACGAAGGGCGCACGGCGATCGACGGCGTCCCTGGCACGGCGGCCCCGGTGCACCTGACGTTCCTCGATGCAGTGGGCAGCAAGACCGGCAAGCTGTTCCCTACGGGCAAACCTCAGGATGTGATCGACGGCGTGCCGGTCACCTGCATCGACATGGCGATGCCCATGATGATCGTCGACGCCCGGCAACTGGGCGTGACCGGCTCGGAAACCCCGGCCGAGCTGGATGCCGACAATGCCTTGCTGCAGCGCCTGGAAGCCTTGCGCCTGAAGGCTGGCAAGGCCATGGGCCTGGGTGATGTCAGCGGCATGGTGATCCCCAAGCCGGTGCTGGTCGCGCCACCTCGGCATGACGGTACGGTGCAGGTGCGCTATTTCATGCCGCACAATTGCCACCGGGCCCTGGCGATCACCGGCGCCGTCGGATTGGCCACGGCTTGCGTCAGCGCCGGTACGGTGGTCGGCGACCTGCTCGGCGAGGGGGCACAACACTTGGAGCAGGTGCGCATCGAACATCCCAGTGGTGGCATCGACGTGGCGCTGTCGCGTAGCGGCGTCGATGGCAAGACCCTGCAGGCATCGGTGGTGCGTACCGCCCGTCGGCTCTTCTCAGGGTTCGTCTATGCCCCGTCCTCGCGCAGGCTGGCGGGATAGACCCAGGCCGCCGCCACCATCAGCGCGGCTTCAGCAACAAGCGCATCCGCACAATTTCAACAATGGGTGATGCCTCATGAAACTTGCCAGATCCCTGTATTTCCAGATCCTCTGCGCCGTCCTGCTGGGCGTGGTGGTCGGCCACTTCTGGGCGCAACAGGCCGTTGCCCTTAAACCCCTGGGCGACGCCTTCATCAAGTTGATCAAGATGATGATCGCGCCAGTGGTGTTCTGCACCATCGTCACCGGCATTGCCGGCATGACCGACAAGCGCTCCCTGGGGCGCCTGATGAGCAAGACCTTGCTGTTGTTCCTGCTGCTGACCGTGATCAGCCTGGTGATCGGCCTGGCGGCGGTGTACCTGTTCCGGCCCGGCGCCGGCATGAACATCGATCCTGCCACCCTGAGTACAGAAGGCCTGGGCCAGTACGCCGCCTCGGCGGCGAAACTGGGCGTGGTCGACTTCTTCATGCACATCATTCCGGAGACATTCGTCGGTGCCTTCAACAAGGGTGAGGTGCTGCCGGTGCTGTTCATCGCCGTACTCAGCGGCTTCGCCCTGTCGTCCATGGGCGAGAAGGGCCGGCCCGTCCTTGCGGTGCTGGAGTCGGTCTCGATCATGGTGTTCCGTATCTTCGGTTACCTGATGCGTTTCGCCCCGGTCGGTGCGTTCGGTGCGCTGGCCTTCACCGTCGGGCAATACGGCGTTACCTCCCTCGGCGCCCTGGCCAAGCTGGTGGGCACGCTGTACATCGCTTGCGCCTTCTTCGTCCTGGTTGTGCTGGGCGGCATCTGTCGCGCCCATGGCTTCAGCCTGTGGAAGCTGCTGCGCTATTTCCGCGAAGAATTTCTGGTGGTGCTGGGTACCTCGTCCACCGAGCCGGTGCTGCCGCGCATGCTCGAAAAGCTCGAGCGGCTCGGTTGTCGCAAAGGCGTGGTAGGGCTGGTACTGCCAACCGGGTATTCCTTCAACCTCGATGGCACCGCCATCTACCTGTCGCTGGCGGCCGTGTTCATCGCGCAGGCCTGCAACATCGACCTGACCCTCGGGCAGACGGTGACCATGCTGGCAATCATGCTGCTGTCGTCCAAGGGGGCCGCCGGCGTGACCGGCAGCGGCTTCGTGGCGTTGGCCTCGACCCTCACGGTCATCCACGACATACCGCTGGCCGGGCTTGCCTTGTTGATCGGTATCGATCGCTTCATGTCCGAGGCGCGGGCCCTGACCAGCCTGGCCAGCAACGCCGTGGCCACCGTGGTCATCTCGCTGTCGGAGCATGCCTGCGATCGCGAAACCTTGCTGCGCCGCCTCGACGGCGCGCCATCGGCGGCCGACGAAGCCGTCGACGCTCACCCCGAGTGGTCCGCGCAGCCTCCCCGGCACGGCTGACCAACCGGTTATCGCTCCCATGTTGCAGTAGACTTCCCCCCAGCATCCCTGCGATGCCGGGTGGGGCAGGGGGCCGCCTGCGCGTCGGGCGGCCAAACACAGAATAAAAACAAGAGAAAAAACCATGCTCGCACTCCTGGGCCTGATCATGGTGGTGACGTTCACCTACCTGATCATGAGCAAACGCCTGTCGCCGATCGTCGCGCTCACAGTGGTACCCATCGTTTTCGCCGTGATCGGCGGTTTCGCTCCCGAGCTCGGCAAGATGATGCTCGATGGCCTGAAGATGGTGGCACCCTCGGCGGCGTTGCTGCTGTTCGCCATCCTGTTCTTCGGCCTGATGATCGATGCCGGCCTGTTCGACCCTTTGATCCGCAAGATTCTCAAGCGGGTGAACGGCGATCCGATCAAGATCGCCATAGGCACCGCGCTGCTGTCGTTGCTGGTTGCCCTCGACGGCGACGGCACCACCACCTACATGATCACCTGCGCGGCGATGCTGCCGCTGTATAAACGCATCGGCATGAACCCGATGATTTTGGCCACGGTGTCGATGCTATCGCTGAGCATCATGAGCGGCATGAGCCCCTGGGGCGGGCCTGCCACCCGCGCGATCGCCGCCCTTGGCCTGGATGCGACCGAATACTTCATCCCGATGCTGCCCACCGTGATCGGCGGCGCGGTCTGGGTGGTGTTCACCGCCTATCTGTTGGGGCGCGCCGAGCGTCGGCGCATCGGCAATGTCACCCTGGCGTCAGGGGGCGGCAATTGCTACATCAAGGAGATCCTCGGCGACAACCCACACAAGCGTCCGCGCCTGGCCTATGTGAACCTGATGCTGGTGATCGCCGTGATGACCGCGCTGGTGATGGGCGTGATGCATTCCGCGCTGCTGTTCATGATCGGTTTCGTCGCCGCGTTGATGATCAACTATCCGCAACTGGAGCTGCAGAAGGAGCGCATTCTCGCCCATTCGGGCAATGCCATGACCGTCGTGCTGCTGGTGTTCGCCGCCGGCATATTCGCCGGCATCTTCTCCGGCACCAAAATGGTCGACGCCCTCGCCCAGACCTTGGTGGACTGGATCCCCGACGCCTGGAGCCACTGGTTCCCGCTGGTGGTGGCGCTGACCAGCATGCCGCTGACCTTCGTACTGTCCAATGACGCCTACTACTTCGGGGTGGTGCCGATCCTGGCCAACGCGGCCGCGGCCTATGGCATCGACCCGGTGGAAATCGCCCGGGCCTCGGTACTGGGGCAGCCGGTGCACCTGATGAGCCCGTTGGTAGCCTCGACCCTGTTGCTGGTGGGGATGGTCGACCGCGATATCGGCGACTTCCAGAAAGCCACCGTCAAGTGGGCGGTGCTTACCTCGCTGGTGATCACCGCGCTGGCGCTGCTCACAGGTGCCTTGTCCTTCTTCGTGTGAATCACCGGGCGCCGCGCGGCGCCCACCCACCGCTCATCCAAGAACAACAACAGAGTACCGATCATGTTCCGAAGTGTTTTCCGTGGGGCCACCTGTGGCCTGCTCTGCGGCTGGTTGCCCGTTGCCGGCGCTGGCGGATTCGTCGACGACGGCAAGCTCAAGCTGCAGCTGCGCAACGTCTATTTCAACGAGAACTTCCGTGACGAGCAGGGCCTGTCCCCACGCGCGGCGGCCTCCGCCAAGCATGAGCGGACCGAGTGGGCGCAGGGCTTTTTGCTCGACTACCAGTCCGGGTTCACCCAAGGCACCTTGGGCGTTGGGCTCGATGCCCTGGCCCTGGTGGGCGTGCGGTTGGACTCCGGACGCGGTCGCAGCGGCAGCGGCCTGTTGCCGGTGCACGACGACGGTCGGGCCGCGGACGAATTCAGCAGCGCCGGCCTGACCGCCAAGGCGCGCCTGGGCCAGACCGTGATCAAGCACGGCACCTTGCTGCCCAAGACCCCGGTGCTGGTCTACAACGACGCGCGGTTGTTGCCGCAGACTTACCAGGGCACGCAGCTGACCAGCACCGACATCGATGGGTTGAGCCTCACCGCCGGTCACCTGGACAAGTTCAAGTTGCGCGACTCCTCGGACAGCACCGGCTTGTACCTGGATGGCTACAGCGGCAACGCGTCCGGTGATTTCTCCTACGTCGGTGCCGATTATGCGGTGGGCAAGCCGCTGCGCCTGAGCTACTTCCACGCCCGGCTCGACGGCTTCTATCGCCAGGACTTCGCCGGCCTGGTGCATGACCTGCCGCTGGCCGGCGGGGTGCTGACCACCGACCTGCGCTACTTCAGGAGCCGCGACAGCGGTGCCGCCCATGGCGGCGCCATCGACAACGACCTGTACAGCGGGCAACTGGCGTATGCGCATTCCGGGCATACGGTCGGTGCCGGCTACCAGGTGCTTGATGGCGAGGCGGGGCTGCCCTATATCAGCGGCGCAACGGTGTATTCGTTCAGCAACGTCGGTATCGGCAAGTTCATCGAGGAGCAGGAAAAAACCTGGATGGCCAGCTATGCCTACAACTTCGCCGCCGCAGGGGTGCCCGGGCTGACCTTCATGACGCGTTACCTCAGCGGCGCCAACGGTCGCGCCGGGGAGGCGGGTATCAAGGAATGGGAGCGTGACGCCGAGCTGGCCTACGTGGTCCAGGGTGGCCCGCTCAAAGGCCTGGGGGTGAGGTTGCGCAACTATGTCTATCGTTCCGACTTCGCCCGCGGTCGCGACAGCAACCGTGTGTACCTGACCTACGACATCGCGCTTTGGTGAGTGTCCATCCTGGGTGGCCGGTGCGCGTCCAGGCGTCGGTTGTGGGCATTGATGGCGGGCTTGCGGCGTCCCATCGGCTGGTATCAACGCGATCAATGTTGGCAGACGATGACCTGATGTCCCTCTAGATTGCAAAGGCGTGCTGGAAGCCCCGAACAACAATAACGAGGGACCCGACTATGCCCACCGCCACCCAAGCGTCCAACGCCTGGCGCATCCTGTTCCTGCTGTTCCTGGCCAACCTGTTCAACTTCTTCGACCGCACCATCCCCGCCATCGTCATCGAGCCGATCCGTCTGGAGTGGCACCTGAGCGACTTCCAGATCGGCATCATCGGCACCGCCTTCACCCTGGTCTACGCCATCGCCGGCCTGCCGCTGGCGCGTATCGCCGACACCGGCTCGCGCAGCCGGCTGATGGGCTGGGGCCTGCTGGTCTGGAGCGGGCTGACGGCGGTCAACGGCATGGTCGGCAGTTTCTGGAGTTTTTTGCTGGTACGCATGGGCGTGGGCATCGGCGAGGCCAGCTACGCGCCGGCCGCCAACTCGCTGATCGGCGACCTGTTCCCCGCCGGACGGCGGGCGAGGGTGATGGGCATCTTCATGCTTGGCCTGCCGCTGGGCCTGCTGCTGGCATTCTTCACCATCGGTGCGATGGTCCAGGCCTTCGACAGCTGGCGCGCGCCGTTCTTCATCGCCGCCGTGCCTGGCGTGCTGCTGGCGCTGTTCATCTTCATGATCCGCGAGCCCGCGCGCGGCGCGGCGGAGACGGTGGCCACCGCCCAGGCCCCGCTGGACCGCCCCCTGCGCCGGGTGTTGAGCGTGCCCACCTTCGCCTGGCTGGTGCTGGCGGGGCTGACCTTCAACTTCGCCTCGTATGCTTGCAACTCGTTCATGGTGCCGATGCTGCAGCGCTACTTCGCGTTGCCGCTGCACGACGCTGCGGTGGCCACCGGGATGATCGTCGGCCTGAGCGGCCTGGTGGGCCTGACCCTTGGCGGCTGGATGGCCGACAAGGTGCACCAGCGCTTCGCCAACGGCCGTCTGGTGTTCGCCGCGTTGAGCATGCTGGTGGCCACCTTGTTTACCGCCTGGGCGCTGCATGCCGGGCGCATCGAACTGGGGGTGTTCGTGGCGGTGTTCGGGGTCGGCTGGCTGTTCTCCTACAACTTCTACACCTGCGTGTACACCGCCATCCAGGACGTGGTGCAACCGCGCCTGCGGGCCACGGCCATGGCGCTGTTCTTCGCTGGGCTGTACCTGCTGGGTGGCGGCCTGGGGCCGGTGGTGGTCGGTGGACTGTCGGATCATTTTGCCGTGTCGGCCATGGCGGCGGCGGGCGAGGTGGCGATGAGCGAAGCGTTCAAGGCCCAGGGGCTGCATGACGCGATGTACCTGATCCCCGTGGCCCTGTTGCTGACCATGGTGTTCCTGCTGGCGGCCTCGCGGTGTTTCAGCCGGGATGCGCAGCGGATGCGCGAGGGCATGGTGCTGGATGGCGCAGCGGTGGCGGGGCAAGCCGCGCAGGCTTGAGTCCAAGTGTATCGGCCTGGTCGCCAGCACTTGCTGGCATGTCCCTTGGTTTTCTCGCAGACTACCCATCTTTGCGCAAGAGCAGGAGAGCAACAGTCAATGCGCGTGGTGATGGATACCCGGACAGACGAAATACTTCGACTGGAGCATTTGTTGGATGGGATGAACTATACGCTCTGGTTGAACGCGTATGGTCCCTTTGCACTGGACAGACCACTCGAAGCGCAGTTGCGTCATTCGGTGGGCAAAGGTTGTACCGTGGGTGGTGATTCACCGATCTGTGCAAGCGATGCTCGCGGCGAAATCATCGAACACCTGCTGCACCCAGGGGACGGCGGCTACGGGCCGTTGGACCTGCCGGCCAAACGTCCCGAAGTGCTCAGGTTGGTAGAGGTGCTGCTCGGCCAGGTCCGTCTTGACCGGGCCGACATCATCCGCAGGTTCTGGCTTGCCGAAGGGCACCCTGCGTATCCCGTGTGGTGGGATTTTGCCTTCGACATTCAAAACCAGGGGCAGCGGTGGATACTGATGAGCAGCGCGAGTGATTGAGCGGATAGCTTGGTTTCTCAGTACTTGCTTGTCGTCGTGAAGGTTGGCACTGAGGTTCATCGAGACCTGACGCCGCGCCGGTTACTCAAGTCTTGGCGTTGCGGATTCCCCGTTGATAGGCTGCCGTCATGGTTTGCCATGTTTCATCGTCGGCCGGCACCAGATGTTCAATACGTAGCGATGCCACCGTGATGTCCTGCGGCATGCCGAAGGTGGTGAAGGTGGACAGGAACCTAAGTTCGCCCTCGGCAGCACGCACCCGGGTCAGCACCAGCGGTGACGGCGGCGTGTCCGGCGCCAGTGCGGGTGGCACGGGCAAGCTTTGCAGCCGCCGAGCCAATTCTGGATTGCCCAGCGCCTCCCTGGCCGCCCGCTGCCAGGCGATCGTCCGTATCTCATCGGCATTGACCAGATGATCACCCAGTCCGCCCGGGCGCAGCAGTGTGTCCAGCAGGTTCAGGCCCGAGGTGCTGCTCGTCGGTACGCCAACCATGGTGAACAACAGCCCGGCACTGGCATTGGCCGCCGTGATGTCCCAGTTGCTGGCGATGACGATGGCCGGTGCGGGGTTGTTGGCCTGCAGGATGTGCTCCACTGCGTCATGCACCATCTTCATGGCTGGGGCGTCCGGTGCCGAGGCCGTATAGCGTGGTGCGTAACCTGCCGCGAGGAACACCTCGTTGCAGTGTTCGAGCGGCACTTCCAGCGCGCTGAGCAGGGCATGCAGGGTGCTCGGGCTGGCCTTGGCGCGGCCGGTTTCGACGCAGCTCAGGTGGCGTTGCGACAGGCCGGCCACCAGCGCCAAGTCGAGCTGGCTGAGCCCGGCCTGGCGGCGTAGGCGGCGCAGGTGCTCTCCGGCATCGGTGATGGCAGGTGTGTGCATCGGGTGAAAGGGAGAAAGGCTCATGCGTCGACTCTGGCTGTCCTTGGCTGAAGCCTCCATGACCTGTGAGGTCATTGAGGCGGGGACGACTCTATCACTACCGTGACGGCAACATCGCCCCTGAAGGAATCGACGAATGAACGCACGATGGATCGCGCTGCCAGTGTTGTTGCTGTTCACCCTGTACACCGGTTGGACATTGATGAGTGCCGAGCAATCACTTCTTGCCTTTGGCCTCGATCTGCTGTCCCGACCCGATACGGCCCAGGTCGTTATCGACCTGTATGTAATGGCCGGTCTGGGCTGTATCTGGATGGCAAACGACCAGCGCCAGCGGGGCGGGTCGTTGCTTGGTGTCTTGCCCTATCTGGTGCTGACGGCGCTGTTTGTCTCCCTGGGGCCGCTGCTGTACATCGTGGTCAAGGGCTTGGCGCAGAGGCCAGGGGCATGAGCGGCGCCCTGGCGGTCTACGCCTGCTGCGTAGTGGTGCTGTTCTTCAAGATGCTGGCGATTTCCTGCTACCAAGGTTACTTCCGCCTGCGTTTCCTGGCCTTCATCAACCGCGAGGATGCGGCGGTGTTCAAGCGCGCGGCTTGCCCTGCGGAACTGCCGCAGGTCACGCGGGCCATGCAGGCCTGGCGCAACGATCTGGAGAACATCCCGATGTTCCTCGCGCTGGGCGGCCTGGCGGTCGTACTGGAGGCGCCGGTTGCCATGACGGCTTGGCTGAGCGGGGTATTCACCGTGGCCAGGGTGTCGCATACGGTGACTTACCTGGCGGGTATCCAGCCGTGGCGGACGGTGAGTTATGGCGTGGGGGTAATCTGTTTGATCGGGTTGGCGACCTTGGTCATCGAGGCGCTGGCATCGACGCCTTGAAGGTCTGCCAGGCGTGCAGCAGCCGGCGGCAGGCAAGATGCCTGAATTCAACTGGTACAGAAAGCATCCGACTTCGGCACAAAGAAGCGAGCAAACAATTCCGACTGCGACTTGATGTTCAACTTGGCGTAAATGTTCCGGCGGTGCACTTTCACCGTTTCCGCCGAGAGTGAAAGCTTTCCGGCAATCTCTTTGTTGGAGAAACCGCTCAGCAGCAGTCTCAGTACATCGCTTTCACGGGTGGTGATCTGCGCGCCCAGCTGGGTCAGTGTTTCCTGCCAGGGCGGTACCTCGACAAGGTCCTTCTCGACATCCACCTCGAAGGCCATGCGCTGGTGCATCAAGGCCGTCACCCAGGGCTTGATCAGGTCGAGGATGGTGATCTGTTCCTGGCTGAAGCGCGCCTTGCTGCCAATGGAGATGCACAGCGTGCGGTCAGCGTCGAGCTGAACGTTGTACTGCGCCTCATCGGCCGAGATGTAGTGCGCGAAGTACTGGTGGTAGTACTCGGTTTCGAGAAAGTACTCCGGCGCGATATCCAGCAGGTGGAAGAACCCGCTCTGCGGGTTTTCCCGGTTGGCGATGTAGAACGGGTCCAGCAGGTAGAGCCCCTTTACATAACGATGGATGAACGCGTTGACCTCTTCGGCATCCGCCACCTCGGGCAGGCTCACCACTTCCACTTGCTGGCTGGCGAAGATCAATACCACCCAGTTGTCGATCTGCACGTACTCGTTCAATACCCGAACCAGCGAACTCCAGAACGCCGGACGGTCCAGCTGCATGATCAGCTTGCCGATCGATCGGTGCCAGGCCAGGCTTTGCAGGTCGAACGGCATTATCTACCCCTTTTGGGTTAGGAACTCGCAGGTCAGAGGTAAGTATTCCGAGGTATTTACTATCCGGTCCTGCCCGGTATAGTCGCTCACTGGGCCTAGGATGGCCGTGAAGATACATCGATTCGATAAGGATGTTGCATGAGAAGGTCACGTTTGCGAACCCTTTTTTCGGCCTCGCTGCTCTGCGCAGGGATCAGCACCTCGGTGCTGGCCGCCCAGCCCGGGATGCACCTGTACAACTGGTTCGGGCTGCTCGCGCCGGAGACGCCCAAGGCGTTCGAGCAGGAAACCGGCACCCGCGTGCACATGGACGCGTTCGACAGCGCCGACATCATGCAGAGCAAGGTCATGGCCGGGCGCACCGGGTATGACGTGGTGGTGGCGACCTCCAACGTGCTGCCCAGCCTGATCGCGGCGGGCGTGCTCCAGCCGCTGGACCGCGCGCAACTGGGCAACCTGTCGCACATCGACCCCGATATCCTCGCCCAGTTGGCGGTCAACGACCCCGGCAACCGCTACGCGGTGCCTTACCTGTGGGGCACCACCGGCATCGGCTACGACGTCGACAAGGTCAAGGCCGCGCTGGGCGATCAGGCGCCGGTGGACAGCTGGGACCTGATCTTCAAGGAAGAGAACATCAGCAAGCTCAAATCCTGCGGCGTGGCGATGCTCGACTCGCCCAGCGAGATCATCTCGATTGCCCTGAACTACCTGGGCCTGCCCAGCAACAGCAGCAATCCTGCGGATTACCAGAAGGCGCAAGACCTGCTGATGAAGATCCGCCCCTACGTGCTGTATTTCGACTCGTCGCGCATCGACACCGACATGGCCGACGGCAATATCTGCGCGGTGGTCGGCTGGGCCAACGGCGCCCTGGCCGCCCAGGCCCTCAACGAGAAGAACAACACCGGGCGCAGGATCAACTACAGCCTGCCGCGCGAAGGCGCGCTGGTGTGGTCGGAAAACCTGGTGCTGCTCAAGGATGCGCCCCATCCCAAGGCAGGCATGGCGTTCATCAACTACATGATGCGCCCGGAAGTGATCGCCAAGACCTCGAACCACACCCTGTACCCCAACGCCAACAAGGACGCCACCCAGTTCGTCGAACAGGCGCTGCGGGACAACCCGTGGATCTACCCCGACAAGAAGACGGTTGCCACGTTGATTCCGCTTGAGCCGCTGCCGTTGAAGCTGGAGCGGATCCGCACGCGGGTCTGGATCAAGGTGAAGAGTGGCGTCTGACTTGAGTTGACGTGTCGGCAGCTGCCCGGTGCAAGGGAGTACCGGACAGCGCGTTGACCAAGGTTGCCTGCGGCCCATTGCTCCAAGCACCAGCGAACACCATCGTCTCCCGGTATCCGGCTGCTCAGCCGAGGCGGGTGATGGTCTTGCGTACCTGATTTCATCTTGAGCCGGAGGAGAACAGCGGATGTTCAGCCCAGCCCAGAAGACATATTTGAACTTGACGATCAAAGGTGTGGAGCACGATTTCCAGGTGCTCGGCTACACCGGGGAAGCGGTGGCCAACAGGCCTTTCTTTTTCAACGTGGAACTGGCCAGCGAATGGCCCGACCTGGACCTTGAACGCTTCCTCGACCTCGAGGCGTTCTTCAGCTTCGACATGAACGGCAATGGCATCCATGGGCGGATCTACCACATCGCGCCGATGAGGCAGGCCCCGTGTTCGGCGCGTTACAGGTTGACCCTGGTGCCGCACTTGTCCTACCTGCGTCACCGCATCAACCAGCGGATCTTTCAACAGTTCTCGGTGCCCAGGATCGTTGCCCTGATCCTGGAAGAGCATGGGATTGTGGGCGACGCTTACCGCTTCGAGCTGAGTGCGAGCTACCCCGAGCGCGACTACTGCACCCAGTATGGCGAAACGGACCTGCACTTCGTCCAGCGCTTGTGTGAAGAGGAGGGCATCCGTTTTCACTTCCAGCACAGTGCCCAGGGGCATGTGCTGGTGTTTGCCGATGGCCAGGCGGTGCTGCCGTGGGGCGTGCTCTATCGTCCGCCGCTGGTTCATGCCAAACCACGGGTGGCGGGGAACCAGACCGCCGTGGTCATTGCCGTGGAGGATGACGAGAGCCCGTGTGATCAGAGGCTTGTCCGGATTCAGGTGAAGTTTCCCTGGGATCCTGAGGACAGGTTTGATGACAAGAGTTGTTGTTGGCTGTCGGTGGCGTCCGATTGGCCTTGCGCGGTCACGCCTCCGCGAACGGGCATGGAGGTGATGGTCTCATTTCTCGGAAACGATCCCGATCAGCCGCGGGTCAGTGGGTGCCTGTGCTGCCGATAGCCTCATTCTGGCCACGGCAGCTTTATCCGAAATTATTCCAGGTTGATAATTATTGGCATCCCATAATTGCGAATAAACTCATGGTTGACGATTCCCTGCCCCCCGGTGGTGCGCACCGATGAATATCGACTCTCGATATGGTGTGATTGCCGTCGTTGACGAGCCGACCTACACGTTCGACTCCACAGACAATATCCGGTGTTATGCGCGGGAAATCATCCTGGGCGACGATGGCGTGTCATCGGTTCATGGCGTAATGCTGGACGACTTCGGCCTGCTGGTGGTCGGTGCCGGCGGAGGCGGGACAGGAGTACATGCACAGTCGGCGCTGGTGATCGACGACAAGCTGCTATTGGCCGTGGGCAACCAGGTTGCCTGCGTGTCGCTGACCGCTCCCCATGACCTGCTTTGGTCGCGCAAGGTGGATCTGGCGACCTGTTTCGGTCTCTATTGGGCAGCGCGGCAGCGTGCACTGATTTCGCACGGCGAGTTGGAAATCACAGGTTTGTCCCTTGAGGGCGACGTTATCTGGAAGGCCATGGGCGCCGACATCTTCACCGGACGCTTTCAGCTGGCGCCTGACCATGTGGAAGTCGTGGATTTCTACGACACCGTCTACCGTTTTGATGTGGTGACGGGGGAGGCATTGAAAGGCAGTTGATGCATGGAGCCGGTTAAACGTCGCGATGCAATCCTTCTGCGTCCTGCCAGTACAGGGTTCGCTCGAATTGAAAACTGATCACGAAGCGTGAGCCTGTCCGCGCAATGGCATTGGCAATCTTGTCCAGATCCGCCATGGGTGAATGTTCCTGCGGCCCAGGCCCTTTGATCCTGATGCTGGCGCGCGTGGCGACACTGAAGTCGAGCTGTTTGGTGTCCTCTGCATAGAGGGTGTGGTCGGTGATGACGAGGTCGGCGGTCAGCGTCAGCCATGACGGGAAGTAGGCTTCCAGGCTGTCGCTTGTACGCGTGACTTCAATCGCGCCAGCTGCTTGCAGGGCGTTTGCCAGTGCTGCTGCGTCAAGCGATGCGTCAGCTTCCAGGAACAGATCAAGGCTCAATGACGTTACCCTCGGTCGACGCTTCGAAGCGCTGGGCGACCCAGCATTCTTCCCCCAGGTGCAGAAAGGCTCCACCCAGCCGCCATAGCTCGAAGTAGGCGGTAAAGTCGATGTCCAGTGCAATGAGCGGGGCGGCGATGTACCAAGCCAGCCCATAGTCCGCCGCGATGCCGTACCAGGCCTCGAACAATGCGTAGTCGGCGGCGGTATGGCAGTCGGCGGCTTCGCGAACCGCATCCCCTAATGCTTCGCTGGCCCAGGTGCCCGGTATATCGAAGTTGTCGATAGCCTTGAGGTCGGCCATGGGCTTGCAGATCACCCGCGCATTGCGGGTCAGGGTCATCAGCTCTGAATCGCCCGTCCGCTCGAAAAAGTCGGCCTGCACATCCATCCATCGCCGGGTAGCGGCTGCCAGTTGTTCTGGCGTGCCTCGTTGCGTGGGGAGCAGGTACAGGTAGGGAAGCGTGCCGGCAGCCAGCACTTCCAACGTGCGCCTGGCCAGTTCGGGGGCGTGCTTGAAGCCTTCGAGGATGGTGGCCACCTCGTGGGGCTGGCCATGCTCCTTGAACAGCGCGATGAACTGGGATTTATCGATATCGCTGTGGCCTTCGACCAAGGCGCGCCAATCATCCAGCAGGGAGGTGTCCATTCGGCTTCCTTGGTTATGGGCGCGGGCATTGTGCATCGCGCTTCGGTTGTTGCGCCAGGGAACGAGCGCCGGGTTCGGGCCTCGTTGAATGGACCACTCCTGTCGGTTACGGGAGTGTCCTCCTTTAATCGATAACCAGCTCCCATACGCCACTGGCATGCTCGATCCGCTCACCCGGCAACCGGATGCGTTGGTTGGCGCTGTAGTCATGGAAGGCGCGGGCCTTGCCGATCAGCGACAGGTCCAGGGTCACGCTATGCCGCGACTCGCCACGCCCGGCCTCGAACAGCGTGTGGCCATACGGGTCCACCGCCAGGCTCGCCCCCACGAACACGCAGCCATCCGGCCCTTCGCCCACGCGGTTGGCAACCACAGCGAACACCTGGTTCTCCATCGCCCGGGCCATCACCGACACCCGGTGCACGTGATCCTCCGGTTCGGCCAGGCCATCGGTGATCAGCATCAACTGCGCGCCCAGGGCCTTCAGTGCCCGCGCTGTCTCGGGGAATTCGCTGTCGTAGCAGATCAACAGGCCCAGGCGCACGCCGCGCCATTCGACGGTGGCGAAGCGGTCGCCCGGCACGACGATGCCGTGCTCCGGCAACCACAGGTGGGTCTTGCGGTAGGTGAGCAGGATGCCTTCGGGGGCGATGAACAGGGTGGTGTTGTAGAAGGTGCCGCCGTCGTTCTCGTACAGCCCCAGCACCACCGCGACATTGTGCTGGCGCGCCGCCGCGACCACTGCCTGCACGGCATCGCCGTCGATGGCTTCGGACAGCATGCCGACGTCATCTGCTGTGAGAAAACCGGTCAGGTGCGACTCGGGGAACAGCAGGATATCGGTGTCCGGCGCGCACTGGGCCAGGGCCTCGAGGATGCCGCGCAGGTTGTGGGCGGTGTCGCCGTCGCGGGTTGTCGTCTGTACCACTTCGATCTTCATGGGCAATCCGTCTCGCTGGGCCCGACCCTTCCGCGGGCGAGTGACATTTGCGAAGGGTGGTGCAAGTATGAAAACAATCACTGGCAAAACAATCACTTCGACGGGTTAACCCGGGGGTAGGGCATGAGCTTGAGCCTGCAGGATCTTTCGTGGCACCAGGGTGTTGGCCAATGCATCGAGCACCTCGACCGCCCGAGCTTCTGGCGCACACTGGCCACGCTGCTCGGCGACTTCGTCGAGGTGGACACCTGGGTGGCGCTGCTGTTCAGCCACGACAAGCCGCTGATCTTCGACCAGAGCCCCTACGAGCGCGAGGGCATCGACCCGCTGGTGAGCGAGTACGCCAACGGCCTGTACCTGCTCGACCCGTTTTACATCAGCAGCCGCGAGCGGCCGCTGACCGGCCTGGTGCGCCTGGCCGACGTGGCCCCGGAGCAGTTCCAGCAGACCGACTACTACCGCCTGTACTTCACCCACAACGTGGTCGCCGACGAGGTGCAGTTCAACCTGGCCCTGGGCGATGGGCGCACGCTGTGCCTGTCGCTGGGCGGGCGCTCACGTTTCGACGCCCAGGCCATCGCCCAGCTGGAGCTGGTGCGCCCCTGGCTGATCGGCCTGCTGCGCCAGCGGCTGCACTTCGAGCAATTGCCCGAGCGCGCACCGGCCAAGCCCGCGCTGGGCCTGGCCCAGGGGCGCGACGAAGCACGGCGGCAGCTGGAGTCGGTGCTCACGGCGCGGGAGCTGGACGTGGTGCGGCTGATCCTGTCGGGCCATTCGAACAAGGAGACGGCCATCAAGCTCAAACTGTCGGCCGAGACGGTGAAGGTCCATCGCCGCAACGTGTACCGCAAGCTGGACGTGAACTCCCAGAGCGAGCTGTTCTCGCTGCTGTTTTTGGCCGGCGAAGACCTCGCCAGCCTGCAACCGGCGCCGTGATTCCCCCGCGCCATTACCCCCAGGTTAATCCTTCGACGTTATAGGAATCCGCACGGGGATCCGCATACTGGCCCTGCACCTTGTAGGCGCGGGCTAGCCCCGCGATCACCGGCAAAGCCGGTGCCATCCCCCGAGTAACTTGCTGTGCACGCCGTCCCTGCGCCCCTATGCAGCCAGACCGGCTGGGCAATTTCCTAGAACAATCACAAGAGGATGACCCATGGCTCATTTCGCTCACGGCCCGGCCCGTGGCATCGCCCCTGCGCGCCAGGAGGCCACCCATGCCTGACGCCACCCCTGCAAAACTTTCCCTGACTTCCCTGACCGTCTTCGGTCTGGCCTACATGTGCCCGAGCCTGGCCATGGTGATCTTCGGCGTGATCTCCGAACGCAGCGACGGCATCGCCCCCAGCGCCTTCCTGCTGGCCACCGGTGCCATGCTGCTGTCGGCCCTGAGCTACGCCAAGCTGTCGCGCCTGTTCCCGGTGTCCGGCTCGGCCTACTACTACGCCAAGCGCCTGCTCGGTCCCGGCTGCGGCTTCGTGGTCGGCTGGGCGGTACTGCTGGCCTACCTGTTCATGCCCATGGTCGCCTGGCTGCTGCAGTCGGTGTTCCTCAACGCCCAGTTCCCGCAGGTGCCCACCTGGGGCTGGCTGCTGATCAATATCGGCCTGACCACGGCGGTGACCGTCAGCGGCATGACCCTGACCGACCGCCTGAACAAAGTGCTCACGGTCCTGAGCGTGGCCCTGGTGCTGTTGTTCATTGGCTACTGCCTGCGCTATGTGGCCGGGCAGCCCCAGGTCGGCTTCACCCACCCCGTGTGGAACGAACACAGCACCTTGACCGGCCTCACTGCCGCCGCCGCCATTGCCGCCTATTCGTTCCTCGGTTTCGACGCCGTGACCACCCTGGCCGAGGAGGCCGAGCAGCCCAAGCGCGACATCCCCCGGGCGGTGCTGCTGGTGATCAGCGTGGGCGGGCTGCTGTTCACGGCGGTGGCCTACCTGATGCAACTGAGCCATCCCGGCGGCCAGTTCGCCGACCCAGAGACCGCGACCTACGCGCTGTCGATCGAGGTGGGCGGGCAGTTCTTCGCCGACTTCGTCAACCTCGGCGGCATCGTCGCCGGCTTCGCCTCGTGCCTGGCGGTGCAGGTCAGCGCCAGCCGCTTGCTGTACTTCATGGGCCGCGAAGGCGTGCTGCCACCGCGTTGTTTCGCCAAGCTGCAGGGCACGGCGCGCACGCCGGTGTTCAACCTGCTGCTGATCGCCGGGCTGGGGTTGATCGGGATCGGCGCGGATGTGAGCTCGGCCGCTTCGCTGATCAACTTCGGCGCGTTCCTGGCGTTTGCGGCGGTGAATGTCTGCGTGATTGCGTACTACCGGCGTGAGCGGCGCAAGCAGCGGTTGAGTGGGGTGGGGTTCGTGGTGTTTCCGCTGCTGGCGATTGGGGTGAACCTGTATCTGCTGTCGCTGCTGAGCACGGTGGTGATACTGGCCGGGGTGGCTTGGCTGGTGTGTGGCGGGGTGTACCTGATGTGGCTGACGGCGGGGTTCAGCAAGCCTACGCCGGGGTTGATGGAGGTTGAGTCTTGAGGTGTTGAGCAAGCCACTTCGGCTTTACATGGAATTATTCCAGGCCAATAATTATTGGTATCTCATAATTCAGGATAAACCCATGGCTGACATTTTCCTGCGCCCGGAACTGGCAGCCGATATGGCCAGGCAACTGCTCAAGCCCTCGGCACTGGATATCGGCCTGCGTTCCGGGTTGTTCCTGTCCGGCCTGCGCCGGACGGGCAAGACAACCTTTCTCAAGAACGATCTGATCCCGGCCCTGGAGGCACAGGGCGCACTGGTGATCTACGTCGACCTGTGGAGCGACACCCAGACAAGCCCGGTGAAACTGGTGCTGGCTGCCGTGCGCCAAGCCCTGCTCGAACTGCAGACACCGACCTCGTCGTTCATGCAGCGTCTCAAGCGCGTGCGTGGCGCCGAGGTGGAGCTGGCCGGTTTCAAGTTCGGTTTCAACCTCGATACCCTGGGTGATGCAGGCGGCGTGACACTCGCCGAAGCGCTGACCGAAGCGGTGGACCAGGCCAAGGCGACTGTCGTGCTGATCGTCGACGAAGTGCAGCATGCCATCACCACAGAGGACGGGCAGCAGATGATGCTGGCCCTGAAGGCCGCGCGTGACGCCATCAACCCAAGACCCGCGACGCCTGGGCATTTCCTGTTCATCGGCACCGGCTCGCACCGGGCCATGGTCAACGAGCTGACCGCCCGGCGTAACCAGGCGTTTGCCGGCGCCACCAACGTGGCCTATCCGGTGCTGGACGAGGGCTATGTCGCGTTCTGGCTCCAGCGGCTCGCCGCGGACGGCCTCGATAACCTGCCTTCGCTGGAAGTGGCGACCGAGGCGTTCAAGACACTGGGCAGCCGGCCTGAAGAGTTCATCCGTGCCCTGCGTCAGTTGATTCACTCGCCCAGCCTCGGTTCCGGGGCGGATGTGGTGCTGCCGGTGATAGCGGCCACGCTGCGCTCGGCGGCGGCCGACCTGGAGCTGATGAAGGTCGAGGAACTGGGCGTGCTGGCCCAGGCCATTTTCGCCCGGATCGCCTCCGTGGATGGCGAGACGCGGGGCGTGTTTTCCAGCGAGGCGGCGGGCGAGTATTCGACGTTCGTGGGGCGTGAAGTGCGGGTGGAGGAGATCCAGCCGGTGGCCAATGAGTTGCTGGCGGCGAACCTGATCATTCGCCGGGGGCATGGCCTGTATGGCGTGACCGATCCGTTCGTGCAGGAGATCTGGCGGGAGCGCCAGGCGATGCTGGGCAAGCGCTGATAGATGTTCAGGGCAGGCGAACACCGATGAAGATCGACTTTGAATTGCTCACATTGCCGGACGACATGTCGGGCTACAACGCGGCGGCTTTTACCGAAGGCCGCCTAAGCATTGAAGTGCAGGGGCAGGTGTTCTTGCAGGTGGAGTTCTGCCTGCTGCTCGAATTGGCGAACATGGTGACGCACTGGTTGAAAGCCGTGGCCACCCGTGGGGCTCAGGATTTCTACTACGCCTCGATGGACGAAGAAGAGGAACCGATCCTCGCGCTGCGCTACTGCCACGCAAGATCGGTCTTCTCACTATGGTCCTGTTGGGCGGTGTGCGAGCATGGTCCCGAAGTGACGCTGGAGCAGGCTATCGAATGTTTCGAGCGGTATGTTCATGACTTGAGGCAGGCAATCGACCAGCGTCTGCAGGCCGTTTTGCCCTGACAACCCATTCAAGCCTACGCGCAACCTGTAGGAGCGGCCTTGTGTCGCGAAAAGGCCGCAAAGCGGCCCCCGGTTTCTGATGTGTTGCGAAGATTGCCGGGGCTGCTACGCACCCCTTTCGCGACACAAGGCCGCTCCCACAGGGCCCGCGTTTACCTGTGGCGTCAGTGTTTCATCCCCAACTCCGCATCATCCATCAGCGCCTTGGCCAGCGCGCTCAGGTAATACGACGCCCAGATCAGCTGAGGCTTCTCCTCCATGATCCCGGTGATGGTCAGGTCGCACACGCAGCCCATCAACTCCGAAGCTTGTTCCCGTGCGTGCTGGCAAGGGATGCCGGGTTCGATGCAGAACAGCGGGTCGGTATGCTTCTCACCCTGGTAGAACTTGGTCTTGCCCACGGTGGTGTGGGGCGTGGTGTCGTCTGTGCTCATGGCTCAATCTCCCTGAAATCTTCGGTGCCAGGCCTGGCCCATTCGCCGGCAACGCCGGCTCCTACAGGCAAATCGCGCCCCTCGTAGGAGCCAGCTTGCTGGCGAACAGGGCCCGTCCAGGCAACTCATGACATACCGGCTTAATGCAACGTCCGAGGCTCCACCTGCGGCATCTGCACCTGAATCAACGGTAAGCGATCCATGAACCCCACCTACCGAGAATAGGAAGTCGCAGTTATCGTGGCATCTCCGGCGAGCAGTTCCACGGCAGTAGCGCTTCATAGTCTGC
>NZ_JBLIYX010000018.1:0-133227 GCF_057480955.1 Pseudomonas sp. P65(2024) | reverse complement strand
TTTGTACGGAGATCGGTTCATCAGGCCGACCTGGTGAAAGTCAGGGCCTGCCTGACGGCAGGCCGTTACCGGCCCGCACACAAAAAATCTGACACTTCCAATCACACCCTCCGTAAATGAATGCGCGCACAACGCTTGAAACCACAATCATTCCAGCAACTCAAACAAAAACCACCCCCCGCAAATAAAGCGCCCCCCGCCCACTGATAATCACCCGCCCATTCCCCGGCAAATCACACTGCAACTGCCCCTTGCGCCCCCCACCCTGCTCACAGCGCAAGCTGCTCTTGCCCAACCGCTGCGCCCAGTAGGGCGCCAAGGACGTATGCGCCGACCCGGTCACCGGATCTTCATTGACTCCCACCCGAGGCCCAAACCACCGCGTGACGAAATCAAACCCCCGCCCAGCCGCCGTCACCGCAATCCCCCGTACATCAAACGCCGACAACGCCACGAAATCCGGCTTGAGCCCCTCGATCAGCGAGACATCGTCAATCACCAGTACATAATCGTCGGTCCGGTACAACGCCCGAGCCTCACTTAACCCAAGCGCCTCCAACAATCCCGCCGGAATTTCCACGGCCTCCGGCTGCTTGGCCGGGAAATCCATCGCCAGCAGGCCATCGGCATCACGCCGAACCCGCAACTCCCCGCTACGGGTATTGAACCGCAACACCTCGGCCTGCTCGCCCAACTGCTCGAACAACACCCATGCCGCCGCCAACGTCGCATGCCCACACAGATCAACCTCCACCGCCGGCGTGAACCAGCGCAGGTCGAACGTTTCACCGTTACGCACGAAGAACGCCGTCTCGGACAGATTGTTCTCTTCAGCAATGCGTTGCAGCACCTCGTCGGGCAGCCACTGCTGCAATGGAATCACCGCTGCGGGATTGCCGCCGAACGGCTCGGATGAAAACGCGTCGACCTGGAAAATCTCAAGTTGCATGTACAAACTCCTCAGGCCCGGCACCGCGCCGGGCGGACTTCAGAAAGGATTCAACCGCGAACCGGCGTCAACACCGGCTCGCCGGCAAAGAATGCCTGCAGGTTACGCAGTACCAGGGCCACGGTATCGCGCGCCGCTTCCGGCGACTGCCCCGCCACATGCGGGGTCAGCACCGTGTTGCCCAGCGCCTTGAGCGCATCGGGCACCACAGGCTCGTCATCGAACACATCCAGCGCGGCCCCCGCGATCACGCCCCGCTCCAGCGCAGTGACCAACGCCGTGGTATCCACCACGCTGGCCCGGGCAATGTTGACCAGGTACCCCTCGGCGCCCAGGGCCTCCAGTACCGAGCCATCGACCAGATGCCGGGTGCTACTGCCACCCGGCGTCGCGACCACCAGGATGTCCACGGCTTCGGCCAGGTGCAACGGGCTGTCGTACCAGGTGTAGGGCTGGCCCCGACGAGGCGTGCGGCTATGGTAGCTGACGTGCATGTCAAAGCCCTGGCTCGCACGGCGGGCGATGGCCTGGCCGACCGCGCCCAGGCCGATGATGCCCAGCCGCTTGCCGCTGACCGAGGGGCTGATCACCCGGTTCCATTCGCCACGGCGGGTACTGGCATCGGCACGGGGAATATCGCGCAACAGCGCCAGCAGCAGCGCCATGGCGTGGTCGGCGACGGGCCCGGCGTTGGCGCCCGCACCATTGGTGACGGTTATGCCGCGGGCCGCAGCGGCCTCGAGATCGACCTGCTCATAGCCGGCACCGATCACACAGATGATTTGAAGTTGGGTCAGCGTGGCAATTTCGTCAGCCGTGAGGCCCAGCGGGCCACGCGTGAGCACGGCATCAATCTCGCCGGCATGGCGGGCGATGGCGTCGGTGCGCATTTGCGGCGAGGGTGCGCGGATCAGGCGATAGCCGGCCCGTTCCAATAGCGGCAGGTAGTCATCGACGGTTTCCACCAGCACCAGGACTGTCTTGCTCATGCCACCCTCCGTTTGAATGCGAAGGGGGATTATGCCAGCTGCTTGCCCTGCGATCAGGTCAACGTTGATTACTGCCCGAACGCCCTGCCCAACCCGCCCGGCACGCCACTGCTGTCAGTGTCCTGCCACGGCCCGTTGGGGCTCAGCGACCAGCTCCAGCCATTGTTCCAGCGGTAATAGGTGCGCTGGCGGTAGAAGGTGTTGGGCTGCTTCTCCAGCACATAGACCCCCAGCTTCGGGTCCCAGTGGCTGGCGCCCCCCGGCGGCGGCGCGAAGCTGGCGGAAGTACGTGGCATCGGCTTGGGTATCGCCGACGGCTTGCTCGGTTGCGTCCCGGGCTGGCCACCCGGCAAGGGCTTGACCACCGGCCCCTTGTGCGGCGGCGTGGTCTCGATCGGCGGCAGCGGTTCACGCTCCCCGGGCTGATGCACCGTACACGCGGAAAGACCCAGGGCCAGGGAAATCAGGGTCAGGCGGACGGTGCTGTTCATGGGGCTGCTCTCTTATGAGTCGGGACTGTCGATGGTCACATGCTGGGTGCCCTGGGTGCCGGTGGCCAGCGGGGCGCTCTGGCCCTTCCATTCACCGTGGGTGGGCTGCCCGGCGCGCGAGACGCGGGCAACCAGTTGGACTTCGGCGAAGTCCGACAGTTTCATCTGCGGCATCATCGCGTCGGCATCGGACAACTCCACCTCGATCGGCAGCTGCGCCACGGTCACCCGCTTGGCCGCCAGCGGCATGGGCGGGCCATTGCTGGCGCGGGCGAAGATGAACACGGTGTCGTCGGGGCGCACCTTGTCCTTGAGCGCCGCCGCCAGCTCCACCCGTACCTTCAGGCGCGCCGTCTCGGCCACCTTGCCGCCCCCGGCCTTGAGCTTGTCGGCGGCGCGGTCAATGCCGCCCTGCAGCGCGTCACGGGACGCGTCGCCCTGCGGCAACTGCGCCAGTAGGCGTTGCCAGAAGTCGATGGCCTCCTGGTAGCGCTCGCCCTCGAAGGCGGCGATACCACGCAGGCCTAGGCTGGTGACCTCCTGCGGGTCAGCCTTCAGCGCCTCATCGGTGAGCGCCTGCAGTTGCGCCGACCACTGTTTATCGGCGGCGAAGTACAGCGACTGCGCCCATTGTCCGAGCAACTCGGGCTGACGCCCGGCCAGGGCCACGGCGCGCTCGAAGGCCTTGGCCGCGTCGGCTGGCCGCTGCTCGGCCATATAGGCACGACCAAGGAAGTACAGACCTTCGGCCGAGTCGGGCTGGGCCTGTACCGCACGCTCCAGGCGCGTGGTCATTTCCGCCATCGACTGCGGCGCGCGGGCGAACTCCTGGGTCAGTGCGACCTTGTCCGCGGCGCCGAGGTGCAGGTACAGCCCCAGGGCCATGGCCGGCACCAGCACCGCCGCCAGCAACGGCACGGCCTTGCCCAGGTGGCCCTGGCGGATCACGTCGCCACGCTCGGTATCGGCCAGCAGCTCACGGGCGGCCTCGTCACGGCCATTGGCCAGTTGTTGTTCGTCAAGAACGCCGGCCGCCTGTTGGGCAGCCAGTTCGGCGACGCGCTCCTCATAGAGCGCCACGTTGAGGGCGGTACGGTCCTGCTCGGCCTGCTGACGGCGGCGACCGCGCAGGATCGGCAGCAGCAGGAAAGCCAGGGCGGCGAGCAGCAGCAGGCCCGCGCTAAGCCAGAATTCAGTCATGGGTACGTTCTTTATCCAGCAGTTTGGCCAGACGCTCGCGTTCGTCGGCGGACAGTTCGGTGTTGCCGGCCACGGCCTGGCCACGGCGACGGCGCACGATCAGCGCCAACACCACGAAGCCTCCAACCAGGAGGATCCCCGGGCCGAACCAGAGCAGCCAGGTGCGCCCGCTGAGCGCCGGCTTGTAACGCACGAAGTCGCCATAGCGATCGACCATGAAATCGACGATCTGCTGGTTGTCCTTACCCTCGCCCAGCATGCGGAAGATCTCGCGGCGCAGGTCGGCGGCGATGGGCGCGTTGGAGTCGGCGATGTCCTGGTTCTGGCACTTGGGGCAGCGCAGTTCCTTGGTCAGTTGCTGATAGCGCTCGCGCTCGGCGTCATCGCGGAACTGGTAGGTGTCGATGGCCGCCTTGGCCACCCCGACCAGGCTCAGGCCGAGCACGGCGGCCGCCAGCCAGCGCCTCATGGCCGGGCCTCGTCGACCAGCCCCTGGTACAGCGGCGCCAGCTGCTCGCGCCACACCGTGGCATCGACCACGCCCACGTGCTTGTAGCGGATGATGCCCTTGGCGTCGATCAGGAAGGTTTCCGGCGCGCCGTACACGCCCAGGTCCAGGCCCAGCGAGCCTTGCTGGTCGGCGATGTTCAACTGGTACGGGTTGTGGAACTCGGCCAGCCATTTCAGCGCGGCGACGTTGTCGTCCTTGTAGTTGACGCCGTGGATTACCACGCCCTGCTCGGCCAACTGGTTCAGGTACGGGTGCTCGACCTTGCACGACGGGCACCAGGTACCCCACACGTTGACCAGCGCCGGGCGACCGATCAGGTCGTCTTGGGTGAGGCTACGATCGCCCTGCACGCTCGCCAGCGAGAACGCCGGGAACGGCTTGCCGATCATCGCCGAAGGCAGTTCGTCAGGCTTGAGGAACAACCCCTTGTAGAGAAAGACCGCCACCAGCAGGAACACCGCCAGCGGCACCACCATGATCCAACGCTTCATGCAGTCGCTCCAGACACGCCCAGGGCCTCACGCACCCGGGTCTTGACCTTGACGCGGTAGCGTCGGTCGAGGGCCGCCAGCAAGCCGCCCAGGCCGGTCAGCAGACCGCCCAGCCAGATCCAGCGGACATAGGGTTTGATATGCACCCGCACCGCCCACGCGCCGTTTTCCAGCGGCTCGCCCAGGGCGACATACAGATCGCGAGTGAAGCCGGCGTCGATGCCAGCCTCGGTCATCATCGACTGCTGCACGGTGTACAGGCGTTTTTCAGGGTGCAGCACGGACACTTCGCGGCCATCGCGCGAGACGCGCACGGTGCCCTTGTCGGAAATGAAGTTCGGGCCTTCGAAGTGCTTGGCGCCCTCGAACAGGAAGAGATAGCCACCCAGCTCGACGGTCTCGCCCGGCGCCATGCGCAGGTCGCGTTCTGCGCTGTTGTTGCTCGACAGCACCACGCCTAGCGCGCACACCACCAGGCCCAGATGCGCCAGGTGCATGCCCCAGTAGCTGCGACTCAGGCCCGCCAACCCCTTGGCCAAACCCTTGTGACGGGTCTTGTCGAGGATGTCGCGCACGCCGCTCAGGACCACCCAGGCGGCCAGGGCGAACACGCTCAGGGCCGGCCAGTCGAAGTCATCGACGATCAGCCCGGCGACCGGCGCCAGGATCGCGCTACCGACCAGCACCGGGGTCAGCATGCCGGCCAGCCATTTGCCCGGGGTGTCCTTCCAGCGCACCACCACGCCCACGCCGAGCACCACCATCAGCAGCGCCATTAGCGGCAGGAACAGGGCGTCGAAGTAAGGCGGGCCGACCGACAGCTTGGCCCCGGTCAGGGCGTCGAGCACCAGCGGGTACAGGGTGCCCAGCAGGATCATCGAGGCTGCCACCACCAGCACCAGGTTGTTGGCCAGCAGCAAGGTTTCACGGGACCACAGGGCAAAGCCCACCTGGCTCTTGACCACCGGCGCGCGCAGGGCGAACAGGGTCAACGAGCCACCAACCACGAACAGCAGGAAGATCAGGATGAAGACGCCACGGGACGGGTCGGCGGCGAACGCATGCACCGATGTCAGCACGCCGGAACGCACCAGGAAGGTCCCCAGCAGGCTCAGGGAGAATGCGGCAATGGCCAGCAACACGGTCCAGCTCTTGAACACCCCGCGTTTTTCGGTGACCGCCAACGAGTGGATCAGCGCCGTGCCCACCAGCCAAGGCATGAACGAGGCGTTCTCGACCGGATCCCAGAACCACCAGCCCCCCCAGCCCAGCTCGTAGTAGGCCCACCACGAGCCGAGGGTGATGCCCACGCCGAGGAAGGCCCAGGCGACGATGGTCCAGGGCCGCGACCAGCGCGCCCAGGCGGCATCGAGACGACCGCCCAACAAAGCGGCGATGGCGAAGGCGAAGGCCACCGAGAAGCCCACATAGCCCATGTACAGCATCGGCGGGTGGACAATCAGGCCGAAGTCCTGCAACAGCGGGTTCAGGTCGCGGCCGTCGCCCGGCACCTGCGGCAGCAGGCGCGAGAACGGGTTGGAGGTGATGATCAGGAAGCTCAGGAAACCCACGCTGATCATGCCCATCACCGCCAGCACCCGCGCCAGCATCACCTGCGGCAACTGGCGCGAGAAGATCGACACGGCGAAGGTCCAGCCGCCAAGGATCAGTGCCCACAGCAGCAGCGAGCCTTCATGGGCGCCCCACACGGCGCTGAACTTGTAGTACCAGGGCAAGGCGCTGTTGGAGTTGCTGGCGACGTAGGCGACCGAGAAGTTGTCGGTCATGAAGGCGTGGGTGAGGCAGGCGAAGGCAAACGCCAGGAAGGCGAACTGCCCCCAGGCCGCCGGCCGCGCCAGGCCCATCCACAGGCTGTCGCCGCGCCAGGCGCCGAGCAGCGGCACAGTGGCCTGCACGGCGGCAAAGCAGATCGCCAGGATCATCGCCAGCTGGCCGATTTCGGGGATCACCAGGGCCGCATTCATGGCTTGGCCCCCGCGTCGCTGGCGGCCTGGCCGCTTTCCTTCAGGGCCTTGGTGACCTCCGGCGGCATGTACTTCTCATCGTGCTTGGCCAGCACCTCGTCGGCCACCACCACGCCATCGGCGTTGAGCTTGCCAAGGGCGACGATGCCCTGCCCTTCGCGGAACAGGTCAGGGAGGATGCCGCGGTAGGTGATCGGCACCGACTTGGTGTAGTCGGTGACCACGAAGCGCACATCGAGCGAATCGGCCGAGCGCTGCACCGAGCCTTTCTCGACCATGCCGCCGGCGCGGATGCGGGTGTCCAGCGGCGCCTCGCCGTTGGCGATCTGCGTCGGGGTGTAGAACAGGTTGATGTTCTGCTGCAGCGCGCTCAGGGCGAAGCCCACGGCGACGCCGACACCGGCCAGCAGGCCGAGGATGATGAACAGGCGTTTCTTGCGCTGCGGATTCACGGTTTGCTCTCCCGGCGCAGACGACGCGCCTCTTCTTGCAGGTAGCGGCGACGGGCCAGCAGGGGCGCGGCGACATTCAGCGCCAGCACCGCCAGGCAGATGCCGTAGGCCGACCAGACGTACAGACCATGGTGGCCCATGGCGAGAAAATCACTGAAGGACGCGAAGCTCATCGTGCCGCCTCCCGTCCGAGCTGCCCCAGCACCTCATCCTTGACCCAACTGGCTCGGGCCTCGCGCTTGAGCACTTCCAGGCGCATGCGCAGCAGCAGCACGGCGCCGAAGAAGCAGTAGAAGCCCAGCGCGGTGAGCAGCAGCGGCAGCCACATCTCCACCGGCATGGCCGGCTTTTCGGTGAGGGTGAAGGTAGCGCCCTGGTGCAGGGTGTTCCACCACTCCACCGAGTACTTGATGATCGGGATGTTGACCACGCCGACGATGGCCAGCACCGCGCAGGCCTTGGCCGCGCTGTCGCGATTGCTGATGGCCTGGCCCAGGGCGATGATGCCGAAGTAAAGGAACAGCAAGATGAGCATTGAGGTCAGGCGCGCGTCCCAGACCCACCAACTGCCCCAGGTGGGCTTGCCCCAGATCGCCCCGGTAACCAAAGCTACCGCGGTCATCCAGGCGCCGATGGGCGCCGCGCACTGCAGCGCGACATCGGCCAGTTTCATCTTCCACACCAGCCCCACCACGCCCGCCACCGCAAGCATGACGTAGCACGACTGCGCCAGCATGGCCGTCGGCACATGGATATAGATGATGCGGAAACTGTTGCCCTGCTGGTAGTCCTGGGGGGCGAAGGCCAGGCCCCAGGTGATGCCGACCAGCAGCAGCACGACGGCGCAAACGCTCAGCCACGGCAGCATGCGGCCGCTGATGGCATAGAACCATTTGGGGGAGCCCAACTTGTGGAACCACGTCCAACTCATTTTCATCAGGGTACATCCAGGGTATTGGCCGGGCTGCGGTGCCCGGGACTCGTTATTCGCCGACGCTGATCTTCAGGCCGGCCGCGATCGCAAAGGGTGCCAGTGTCACCGCCAGGGCCGTCAGGCTGGCGAGCCAGAGCAGGTGACCGGTGGCAGGCATATTCTGCAACGCCGCCTGCAACGCACCACTGCCCAGGATCAACACAGGGATATACAACGGCAGAATCAGCAACGCCAGCAGCAGCCCACCGCGTTTGAGACCGACCGTCAGCGCCGCGCCCACCGCGCCCAGCAGGCTCAACACCGGCGTGCCCAACAACAGGGAAGCGAGCAGCACCGGCAGGCAGGCGCTCGGCAGGCCCAGCATCAGTGCCAGCAGTGGCGCCAACAATACCAGCGCCAGCCCGGAAAAGATCCAGTGCGCCAGCACCTTGGCCAGCACCAGCAGGGCCAGCGGATGCGGCGAAAGCACCCACTGCTCGAGCGAACCGTCCTCGAAATCGCTGCGGAACAACCCGTCCAGCGACAGCAGCACCGCCAGCAGGGCCGCTACCCAGACCAGTCCAGGCGACAAGGTTTGCAACAATTGCGTCTCCGGACCGACCGCCAGCGGGAACAAAGCGACGACGATGGCGAAGAACACCAGCGGATTGGCCAGCTCCGCCGGACGGCGGAACAACAGGCGAGCCTCGCGGCGCAACAGCAGAAGAAATACGCTCATGCCGCCCATTGCCCCAGGTTCAGCTCGCGGTAGCCCGATGGCTTGCGTTCGAGCGTGTGGTGGGTGGTCAGCACCACGGTGCCGCCCTGCTCACAGTGGGCCGCAAGGTGGGCTTCCAGCTGTGCCACGCCCTGCTTGTCCAGGGCGGTGAACGGCTCGTCGAGGATCCACAGCGGCGGGCTGTCCAGGTACAGCCGAGCCAGGGCGACCCGACGCTGCTGGCCGGCTGACAGGGTGTGACAGGGCACGTCCTCGAACCCGCGCAAGCCGACAGCCTCCAGCGCCTGCCAGATTGCCTCGCGACCGGCCGGCCGATGCAGGGCGCAGAGCCAGGCGAGATTCTCTTCAGCGGTGAGCAAATCCTTGATCCCGGCGGCGTGGCCAATCCACAACAGGATGCTGGCCAGGGCATGACGCTGTTCGGCCAATGGCTGGCCGCCAAGCAGGATCTGCCCGGCGGTGGGTTGCATGAGCCCGGCCAGCAGGCGCAGCAGGCTGGTCTTGCCGCTGCCATTGGGGCCGGCGATCTGCAGCATGTCGCCAGGGTGCAGCTCGAAGTGCAGGTGCTCGAACAGCAGCCGCCAGTCGCGCTCGCAGGCCAGGCCCGCGGCTTGAAGGTGAAGGATCACGGTATCGCCTTATACAGTATGAGGTCTGTCACCGGTACCGACACCGATTGCAGCCTGCGTCTCAAGTCGCTCCAACCCCTGCCGTTATACTGGCAATGGCGAGCGAGCAGCATTATTGCACGCGCCAGCGCGCTGCCAAGAGGGCGGGTTCGACAGGTTGTATACAATCATGACTGAAATCAATAGTCTCAGCACACAAACTGCGGTAAGCCCCCAGGCGACCCGGGCCGCCATGACCGGCGAGCTGTTGCGCCTGCTGCAGGCCCAGCCTGGCCTGCTGCCGCCTGGAGAAACCGCCGAAGCCGAGGTTGTGACCCTGCGCCAGATCGGCCAGGAGTTCCAGATGCTGCTTCGGCTGACCCAGGCCAATGGCAACCAGACACAAGTGCTGACCACCGCCAGTCAACCCCTGCCACCCGGCAGCCAGGTCCTGGTCAGCCAGACGGATAGCAGCCGTTTGGCGGTGATGGTGCAACAGGCCACTGCCGGCAACATCGCCACTCTGACCCGGCTGGACACCCGGGAAATGCCGGTCGGCACCCTGCTGCAGGCCAAGGTCCTGACCAGCCAGGCCCTGCCGCAGAGCTCCGGCGCGCCCACCACCTTCCGCTCGCTGGTGAGCCTGCTCAGCGGCAGCCAGGCCGGTGCCACGCTGGTCATCGACAGCCCGCGCCGGCTCCCCGTGGGCAGCCTGCTCAGCGCGCTGGTGCAGAGTGAACAGGGGCTACGCTTCGTGCCCCTGAGCGGCCGCCAGGACCAGCTGGCGGTCACTCAGCACCTGTCGACCCAGCAGAACCTCCAGGCCTCGCTGCCGGGTGTGCTCGACAGCCTGCAACGGATCGCCAGCAGCCCCGATGCAGACCCCGAACTGCGCACCAGCGCCGAGCGCCTGCTCGCCAGCCTGCCGGACGCGCGGCAACTGGGGGATGCGAAGGGCCTGGCCCAGGCCCTGAACAACAGCGGCACCTTCTTCGAAGCCAAGCTGCTAGGCGGGTTGGCCGGCGGCATCGCCCCCGACCTGAAGGCACAGCTTGTCAGGCTGGTGGCCCAGGCCCTGCCCAGCGTGCCGGGCCATCCGCCACTGACCAGCGCGCTGGCCACCAGCACCCTCGCCCAGGCCTTGCCTGGCCTGGCCCGCAGCGCACTAGGGATGCTCGGCCAAGTCAGCCCACGGCCACTGCCCAGCGTCTTCCCCCTGCCCTCGCGTCTTCTGCAGAAGCTGGAAAGTGAAGGCGACCTCCAGCAATTGCTACGCCTGGCCGCCGCCGCCATCTCCCGTCTGCAGAGCCACTCGCTGTCCAGCCTGCAACAGAGCGGCACCTTGGAGAACGGCAACCAGCAGACCACCTGGCAGACAGAGATTCCTGTGCGCCATGGTCAGGAGTTCGTGCCGCTGCAGGTCAAGTTGCAGCGCGAGGAAACACCGAAGCAGCAGGCCGACCGCGAGCGCGAGCAGCACGATCCACTGGAAGCGCTGTGGCGCATCGAACTGGCCTTCGATCTCTCACCACTTGGCCCTCTGCAGGTACAGGCGCAGTTGCTGCAAGGCAAGCTTTCCGGCCAGCTCTGGGCGCAGCAGGAAGCCACCGCGCGCCTGATCGACAGCCAGCTGGGCACACTGCGCGATCGCCTGCTGGCCCGAGGCCTGGACGTCGGGGACCTGAAATGCCACCCCGGCCTCCCCCCGCAAGGGCCACGCACGCGCCTGGAACAACGCTGGGTAGACGAGACCGCATGAAACACAAGCCACCCCGCCAGGCGATCGCCCTGAGCTACGACGGCCAGCAGGCCCCGACCCTGAGCGCCAAGGGCGACGATGAGCTGGCCGAGGCCATTCTCGCCATCGCTCGCGAGCATGAGGTGCCTATCTACGAGAATCCCGAGCTGGTGCGCCTGCTGGCGCGCCTGGAGCTGGGTGAACAGATTCCCGAAGCGCTGTACCTGACCATCGCCGAGATCATCGCCTTCGCCTGGCAACTGCGGGGCAAGGTGCCGGAGGACTTCGTCGACGCCACGCCCAGCGAGCGCGAAATCACTCCTGTACTGCCGCGCTTGCCGCATCCGGGCTGACGCAGCGGTAGATATGTAGTCCCCGGTGGCCGCACAGGGGTGCGACCTTTGCCGTTACTCACTCACGCAAAGGCCCCTGCCATGACCACCGCTTATGTCAACGACGCTGGCACCCAGTTCGCCCGCCAGCACCTGAGCCATTTTCCCCGCCCGGACCGTGCCGCCGGCGACGCCATCAAGCAATGGGCAAGCGCCCGCGGCGTGACGCTCGACCCCGATCAAACCGATGTAGTCACGCTTCACTACCAACCCCATGGCGACCTGGCGAATTGGGATGGCGTGCTCGTGGCGAAGAGCACGCTGACCCAAGCCATGCTGTCCAACTGGCAAGGTGAATCGGACAACAACCTCATCGGCGGACTGTTCGGCGAACCTTGGGCCGGGCACCTACCCGGGCGCATCAGCCTGGTCGAGACTTTGCGCCCCAAGGCCTGGAACGCACCCTCCGGCGTCAACTACCAAGTGTTCAACGGCGTTTTCCGGCGCACCACGCCGCAGGTATACGGCCCCGAGACACTGCTTGGGCTGCCAGCAGAAGACCTGCAACAGTTCATCTGGAAAATGGATTTCCACGCCACCTACAAAGGCATGCTTGATCGCTACTGGGCCAACGCCGGGAACAGCCACCGCATCCTGGCCAAGATGGCCTTCATCGCCACCTGCAACAAACAGGTGGCCGAAGGCAGCCTGGACGAGGCCGGTCGCCAGCTGGCCTGGCAAGCCGCCGAACTCATGCCGCGCACCGCCACCTTTCGCATGCGCGCGCTGAACATCTATGGCTACAGCGCCACCGACCTGATCTACCTGTACGACAAGAACGCGCACACCGCACTGCTGTACGTACCCGGCAACGCCTCGGCACTGCATACCTTCGCCGGCCCCAATGCCCTGAAGGACTGGGTAGCCCAACAGTGCAAGGACCCCGTCAAACGCGAAGCCCTGGCCGGGCATTTCGGCCAGGCCGATCTGCCAGACGGCCTGGATTTCAGCGGCCTGCGCACCGCCCTGGAAGGCCTCGCCGTCTACCCAGCGGTGTACCGCCTGTCACCCAACCGCTCAGGCTTCACCACCGATGGCGCCTGGCCGCCCCGCACCTATGTCAACTATCGACCCGACACGTACAACCCCGCCATAACCGGGGACCTGTTCCAGGCGCTCGCCGAGCGCCAACGCGCACGCAGCTACCAGGATGCCGACGCGGCGATCACCAGTGACAGCGAGATCACCAAAGCCCGCTGGCGCGGCTACCTGAGCTCGGCGATCAACCTGCTCGGCCCCCTGGCTTTCGTGCTGCCGGAGCTGGCGCCCCTGTTCGCCCTGGGCGGCATCGCCCAGTTCGGCTTGGGGCTGGACGCGGCGATCAACGGCCATGGCGTGGATCAGCAAGCCTCGGGTGTAAGTGATGCCACGTTCGGCCTGTTCAACGCCTTGCCGCTGCTGCATGCCGAGGTGACCAAGGCGCCCGCGCTGTTCCGCTTCAAGTACGACGGTTTCGTCTTGCCCAGCGAGGTGAACGGCAAGCTGGGCTACCCCTTGAGCCCGATGGACCCGCCTCTGCTGCCCGCCGAAGAAGCGCTCGAGTATTTCCACCT
Organism: Pseudomonas sp. P65(2024); assembly: GCF_057480955.1. NCBI lineage: Bacteria > Pseudomonadati > Pseudomonadota > Gammaproteobacteria > Pseudomonadales > Pseudomonadaceae > Pseudomonas > Pseudomonas sp. P65(2024). The sequence continues at coordinate 120,216 of NZ_JBLIYX010000018.1, read as the reverse complement.
CCCAGACCCCGTCGCGCCGCTCGAGGGTGGTGACGAGGCAACCCGTGGCGCCGTCATCCGCCTGACCCAGTTCAACGGCGAGCCCGATATCCTGCGCGCAACCATCGGTGGCTACAGCGCCGATGTTGTCTACGACCTGGAGGCCAACGCCTTCGTCCAGCGCGACGACCTCAATGCGGTGGAACCGAAACGCTACATCCCTCGCGTGGCCAGCAAGAACCTGGTCCGTGCGCCGCAAGGCAGGCTGGTCACCGATGAAATGCGCACCGCGAGCCTGCGGGCCATGGGCATCGACCTGCCACTCCCGGTGAAGGTGCCGGAATTCCCCTTGGAGGCGAGCCGAAGAATCCCCGAGCAGATCCTCAGCATCTGGGTCGGCGACCGAACGATACCCGACAACCTGCTGGCCAACCTCGCCAAGAACAGCAGAACGCTAAAGCCCTCACGCTTCAGCCTGCGCCTGTACCTGTCCAACGAGTCGCCCCAGGCCTATGTGCGAAACCTCGAGCGCCTGGCCGAATACGCCCCCGACGTCATCGTGCTGCCCCTGGAGGAGCAACCCTTCTATTCCTCGTTCAAGGACAGCGCCAACTACCCGCAATACCGCGCCGCGATCGACGGCAATGGCGGCATCGCACGCCATTTCTCGTCGGCGGCGGATGTCTTGCGTTTCCCACTGCTGGACCACGAGGGGGGCTTGTACATGGACATCGACGACAGGCTACTGGCCGAGGGCGAGTACCCGGTGACGATCAACGGACGCGGCTACGGCCCGCGGGCCAAACCGATCGACGATACCTTCTTGCAGACCACCCCTGATGGCGTGCTGCTCTACCCGCCGATCGCCAACGAAAAGATGAACATCCACTGCATCTACAACACCAGCCTGATCGGCAGTCATGCCAACAACCCGACCCTGAGGGCCATCAGCGAAGAAATGCACGCTCGCTTTCAGGCCGAACCGAGGTTCTACGACAGCAAACCGGACGCCGCGCGCGACCCGGAGGGTTTCGCCCACTACGCCAATACCCTGAGCCGGCTGACCGGGCCCACCCTGCTGACCGACGTGACCGACCGCTTGCTGCCCGACCTGAAACAGCTCAGGCAAATCACCAACCTCGACTCGCTGTCCACCGTCAACTCCTTCACGTTCGTCGACCGCCTCGCCTACAAGACCGCGCTAGACCGCTACCTGCCGCTCAATGGCGTCGCCAGGATCGGCAACAACCATGCCTGGGCCAAGCCTTGAAGGTCTGACGTTGATGGTCACCCCTGAAACGACAAGGCGACCCGAAGGTCGCCTTGTGCACGCTCATTCGACGCGATGCAACTTGCTCATCAGCTGCGCCTCGGCCTGGGTCAAACCGCAGGTCTGGGTCAACTCCTCGACGCTAGCCCCCATCCCCACCAGTTTGGCGGCCTGGGCAAAGGTGACGCTGTTGGGGTCGCGTTGCTCGAGTTGCTGCAGCTTCTCGGGCAACGGCGCCACCACCGCGCGCAGCTCATGGATCGCCTCGCCCATGCGCACGGTGCCATTCTGGTAATCGTCCAGGCGCTTGGCCAGGTCCTTGATGCGCTGGTCACGCAGCGCATCGCCCTGGGCCTGCTGGGCGGCCAGCTCGCGCTGGCGCTTGCTGTAGTTGAGGAAGAACCACAGGCTCAGTGCCCAGAGCAGCGCCAGGAAGATGACAGCAACCTCGAAGATCAACTCAGATGTTCTCCAACTCGGACCACTCTTCCTCGGTCATCATCTTGTCCAGCTCGACCAGAATCAGCAGCTCGCCGTTCTTGTTGCAGACACCCTGGATGAACTTGGCCGACTCTTCGTTGCCGACGTTCGGCGCGGTCTCGATCTCCGACTGACGCAGGTAGACCACTTCGGCGACGCTGTCGACCAGGATACCGACCACTTGCTTGTCCGCCTCGATGATGACGATGCGGGTGTTGTCGGTGACTTCAGTCGGCATCAGGCCAAAGCGCTGGCGGGTGTCGATGACCGTCACCACGTTGCCGCGCAGGTTGATGATGCCCAGCACGTAGCTGGGAGCGCCCGGAACCGGGGCGATCTCGGTGTAGCGCAGGACTTCCTGCACCTGCATGACATTGATGCCGTAGGACTCGTTGTCCAGACGGAAGGTTACCCACTGCAGGATCGGATCTTCGGAACCTTGTGCAGACGACTTTTTCATTCCCCTAGCCCTCAAAATCCGCCATTGGCGGTGTGCTCTGTATTGCCGCGGCAGTAGCGGCGTTGATTCAGTTGTGTTTGGTGTTCATCTGCTTGACCGCGCCACTGGCGATCAGCTCGGCCAGTTCGGCGACATCGAGCAGCGCGCACATGTGTTCGATCACCGTGCCGGCCAGCCATGGCCGTTGGCCACGCTGGCTGCGCCACTTGATCTCGTTCGGGTCCAGGCGCAACGAACGGCTGACCTGGTGCACGGCCAATCCCCATTCGTAGCCCTGGACTGAAATCACATACTGCAGGCCCTGGCGGAAATCGTCGCGGTAGCGGTCCGGCATCACCCAGCGCGCCGTGTCGAGCACCTTGAGGTTGCCCGCCTGGCAGGTGAGGATGCCGAGGAACCAGTCCGGCTGGCCGAACAGTGGCGTCAGCTCCTGGCCGGCCAGGGTGTAGATCGAGCCCAGACACACCAGCGGTACCGCCAGGGTCAGCCCGGCAACATCGAACAGCAGGCATTCGAACGGTTCGGCGGCCCAGTCCGGACGGCCATCGACGCTGGCCGGCGGTGTTGGCGCGGCGGGTGCCGCCGTCACATTCAGCTCCACCAACGGCGCCACGGGTTCGATGGCCTGGGTCTGGCTCAGGACCGGGATGCTGGCATCGGCCACCACCTCGGTCTCGACCATGGCGACCACCGGCTCCACCACCGGCGCGGCAGGCGGCAGCACGGTCGGCAGGACCTTGGCCTGCGGCTCGGCAAAGGGCCGCGCAGCAGGTGGGGTCGGAATTATCTGGCGCTGGGCGTCTCGGGCCTGTTCCTCGCGAACCGCTGCTTCGAAGTCATCGCCGGGGGCCTGCTCGACAGGCTCCACGACAGGCGTCTCCAACTCCGCCGGCAGCTCGAACGACTCGGTGGCCTCCTGCAGCAGCCCGTCGAGGTAGGACTGCAAGGCCATCTGTGGCTTGGTGGTGATCTGCCGAGCCTGGTTCATCACGCCACCTGCAATGCGGAACGGTAGGTGAGCAGATGCTTGAGCAGCGCCCGGTAGGCGACCACGCCACGGCTCTTGCCGTCGAACTGCGAAGGCGTGACGCCGTTGCGGCTGGCGTCTCGCAGACGCGTGTCCACCGGAATGTAGCCCTGCCAGACCTGGTCGCCATAGGTGTCACGCAGCACCTTCAAGGTGCCCAGCGATGCCTGGGTGCGGCGGTCGAACAGGGTCGGCACGATCTGGTAGGGCAATGCCTGCTTGCGCGAGCGATTGATCATGCCCAGGGTGCTGACCATGCGCTCCAGGCCCTTGACCGCGAGGAACTCGGTCTGCACCGGTATCACCAGCTGCTGGCTGGCGGCCAGGGCGTTGACCATTAGCACGCCTAACAAGGGCGGGCTGTCGATCAGGGCGAAGTCGAAATCCTGCCACAGTTGCGCCAGACTCTTGGCGATCACCAGGCCCAGGCCACTCTGCCCCGGCGACTGACGCTCGAGCACCGCCAGCGCGGTGCTCGACGGCAGCAGCGAGATGCGCTCGTCGCTGGTCGGCAGCAGCAGTTGGCCCGGCAAACCTTCGGGCACCGTGCCCTTGTGCAGGAACAGGTCGTAGCAGCTGTGCTCGAGCGCATCGGGGTTGTGCCCGAAGTAGCTGGTCATCGAGCCGTGCGGGTCGAGGTCGACCACGACCACGCGCTTGCCCGCCTCGGCCAGCAAGCCGGCCAGGGCGATGGTGGTGGTGGTCTTGCCGACGCCACCTTTTTGATTGGCTACTGCCCAGACTCTCATCGTGCGTTGCTTCCTCCCGGTATGGCCGCCTGCCCTGCCGGGAACGGTGTGAAATTCAGTGACGGGGATTTGACGAAATCAGCCCCCGGTCGACGGTGCTGGCGAGGCTGGTGCACTTTGTGTGCCAGCCCGGCGCATCGCAGCATCCGGGGTGGCATTGGCACTGCCACTGCCGGTCAGGCTGCGGCGTACCTCCAGGTTACGCGAGATCACCAACACCACCCGGCGGTTGCGCGCACGCCCGTCTGCAGTGTCGTTGCTGGCCACCGGCTGGTACTCCCCGTAACCCACCGAGGCCATGCGCGCCGGGTTGACCCCTTCCATCGCCAGCAACCGGACGATGCTCGCCGCTCGCGCCGACGACAGCTCCCAGTTGGTCGGGTACTGAGCGGTGCGAATCGGCAGGTTGTCAGTGAAGCCTTCGACGTGCACCGGGTTGGCGAACGGCCTGAGAATCTTCGCCACCTTCTCGATGATCTCGAAGGCGACATCGCTGGGCATGGCGTCGGCACTGGCGAACAGCAGCGAGGAGTTGAGCTCGATCTCCACCCACAGTTCGTTGCCGCGCACGGTCATCTGGTTGGACTTGATCAGGTCGCCGAAGGCGTCGCGGACATCGTCGGTGATGGTCTTGAGCGGGTCGGTACTGGTCTGCGCCAGGCCCGCGTCGGTCTGCTCGCTGTCCTTGATCAGCGGCTCGGCGGGCTTGACGCTCAGCGGCCGCTCGTCACCGATAGGGATCGGCTTCATGCTGCGCTCGGGGTCATTGAAGACCCCGATCAGCGCCTGGGAAATCTGCTTGTACTTGCCCTCGTTGATCGACGAGATCGAATACATGACCACGAAGAAGGCGAACAGCAGGGTGATGAAGTCGGCGTACGAGACCAGCCAGCGCTCGTGGTTCTCGTGCTCTTCGATCTTGCGACGACGGGCCATGGCTTACTCCATGAAGCCTTGCAGCTTCAGCTCGATCGAGCGCGGGTTCTCGCCTTCGGCGATCGACAACAAGCCCTCGAGCAGCATCTCGCGATAGCGAGACTGACGCAGGGTGATGGCCTTGAGCTTGTTGGCGATCGGCAGCAGGATCAGGTTGGCGCTGGCCACGCCGTAGATGGTGGCGACGAAGGCCACGGCAATGCCGTTACCCAGCTGCGACGGGTCGGCCAGATTACCCATCACGTGGATCAGACCCATCACCGCACCGATGATGCCGATGGTCGGCGCATAGCCGCCCATGCTCTCGAACACCTTGGCGGCCTGGATGTCGCGGGCTTCCTGAGTCAGGAAATCGACTTCAAGTATGCTGCGGATGGCCTCGGGCTCGGCGCCGTCGACCAGCAGCTGCAGGCCTTTGCGCGCATAGGGATCGGGCTCGGCGTCGGCCACGCCCTCCAGGCCCAGCAGGCCTTCCTTGCGTGCCGTCAGACTCCAGTTCACCACCCGGTCAATGCCACCGGGCAGGTCCACCCGCGGCGGGAAGAAGATCCAGCCCACGATCTGCAGAGCGCGCTTGAACGCCGACAGCGGCGACTGCAACAACGCCGCCGCCAGGGTACCGCCCAGCACGATCAATGCCGCCGGGCCGTTGATCAGCGCACCGACGTGGCCGCCCTCGAGGAAATTGCCGCCAACGATGGCGACAAAAGCGAGGATCAGGCCGATTAGGCTCAACACATCCATCAGATGCACGCCTCGACCAGGTGCTTGCCGATCTCGTCCAGGCTGTACACGGCATCGGCCAGGTTGGCCTTGACGATGGCCATGGGCATGCCGTAGATCACGCAACTGGCCTCATCCTGCGCCCACACGGTGCTGCCACCCTGCTTGAGCAGGCGTGCGCCCTCGCGACCGTCGGCGCCCATGCCGGTGAGCACCACCGAGAGCACCTTGTCGCCATAGGACTTGGCGGCGGAGCCGAAGGTGATGTCGACACAAGGCTTGTAGTTCAGGCGCTCGTCGCCCGGCAGGATCTTCACCGTGCCACGGCCGTCGACCATCATCTGCTTGCCACCCGGGGCCAGCAACGCCAGGCCCGGACGTAACACGTCACCGTCCTCGGCTTCCTTGACGCTGATCTTGCACAGCTTGTCCAGGCGCTCGGCGAAGGCATTGGTGAAGGCCGCCGGCATGTGCTGGATCAGAACGATCGGCGCCGGGAATCCGGCGGGCAGTTGGGTCAATACCCGCTGCAGCGCCACCGGGCCACCGGTGGAGGTGCCGATGGCGACCAGCTTGTAGGGCTTGCGCTTGGGCGCCGGCGAATGCGCGGCGGCCGGTGCCGCGGCGCGGGCCGGAGCCGCCGTGCGCGCGGGCGTGGTACTGGCGAAGCTGCTGGCCGGCGCATGACTATTGGCCGGAGCCGGCGCGGCGGCGGGCGCCGGGCTGGAATAGGCGCTGAAACGGCGGTTGCTGCGCGAGATGGTATGGACCTTCTCGCACAGCAGCTGCTTGACCTTTTCCGGGTTGCGCGAGATGTCCTCGAAGTTCTTCGGCAGGTAGTCGACCGCACCGGCGTCCAGGGCGTCGAGGGTGACGCGGGCGCCTTCATGGGTCAGCGAGGAGAACATCAACACCGGCGTCGGGCAGCGCTGCATGATGTGCCGCACCGCAGTGATACCGTCCATCATGGGCATTTCATAGTCCATGGTGATGACATCGGGCTTGAGCGCCAGCGCCTGGTCGATCGCTTCCTTGCCGTTGGTCGCGGTGCCCACGACCTGGATCGTCGGGTCCGCCGAGAGAATTTCCGAGACACGGCGGCGGAAGAAACCGGAATCATCCACCACCAGGACCTTGACTGCCATAAACACTCCATTAGGCGGCGCACCCGCCAGGGCGCGCCACCGAAATCAAATACGCCGGGCGGCGTAACGCTTGAGCATGCTCGGAACGTCGAGGATCAGGGCGATCCGGCCGTCACCGGTGATGGTCGCGCCGGACATGCCCGGGGTGCCCTGCAGCATCTTGCCCAGCGGCTTGATCACCACCTCTTCCTGGCCAACCAACTGGTCGACCACGAAGCCGATGCGCTGGGTACCGACCGACAGGATCACCACATGACCTTCGTGCTGCTCTTCATGCTCGTGGTCCTGGACCAGCCAGCGCTTGAGGTAGAACAGCGGCAGCGCCTTGTCGCGCACGATCACCACTTCCTGGCCGTCGACCACGTTGGTGCGCGACAGGTCGAGGTGGAAGATCTCGTTGACGTTGACCAGCGGGAAGGCGAACGCCTGGTTGCCGAGCATTACCATCAGGGTCGGCATGATCGCCAGGGTCAGCGGCACCTTGATGACGATCTTCGAGCCCTGGCCTTTGGCCGAGAAGATGTTGATCGAGCCGTTGAGCTGGGAAATCTTGGTCTTCACCACGTCCATGCCGACGCCGCGGCCGGACACGTCGGAGATCTCGGTCTTGGTCGAGAAGCCCGGGGCGAAGATCAGGTTGTAGCAGTCCGACTCGCTCAGGCGATCGGCCGCGTCCTTGTCCATCAGGCCCTTTTCCACGGCCTTGGCGCGCAGGATGCTCGGGTCCATGCCCTTGCCGTCGTCGGAGATCGACAGCAGGATGTGGTCACCCTCCTGCTCGGCGGACAGCACCACCCGGCCCATGCGCGACTTGCCGGAGGCCTCGCGCTCGTCAGGCATCTCGACGCCGTGGTCAACGGCGTTGCGCACCAAGTGCACCAACGGGTCGGCCAGGGCTTCCACCAGGTTCTTGTCGAGGTCGGTCTCTTCACCGACCAGCTCCAGGTTGATCTCTTTCTTGAGCTGGCGGGCCAGGTCGCGAACCAGGCGCGGGAAGCGGCCGAAGACTTTCTTGATCGGCTGCATGCGGGTCTTCATGACCGCGGTCTGCAGGTCGGCGGTGACCACGTCGAGATTGGACACGGCCTTGGACATGGCCTCGTCGCCGCTGTTGAGCCCCAGGCGCACCAGGCGGTTACGCACCAGCACCAGTTCGCCGACCATGTTCATGATCTCGTCCAGACGCGCGGTATCGACCCGCACGGTGGTTTCCGCTTCGCTGGCGCCATGCTTCTCGGCGGCCGGCGCAGGAGCGCGAGCCGGGGCGGCAGGCTTGGCGGCCGCAGCCGGTGCCGCGGCGGGCGCAGGAGCCGGCTTGGCAACGGGCTTGACCTCGGCCTTGGCCGCGACAGGCGCGGCGACGGCGGCAGGCGCCTCGGCGGTGACCGCGTCACTGGAGAACTTGCCCTTGCCGTGCAACTGGTCGAGCAGGGCCTCGAATTCGTGTTCGCTGATGCTCTCGTCGCCCGCGGCGGGTGCCGCGCTGGCCGCTGGCGCGGCGGCGCCTGGCAGTGCGTCGACGGCAAAAGTACCTTTGCCGTGCAACTGGTCGAGCAGCGACTCGAACTCATCGTCGGTGATCTCGTCGCTGGCCGGAGTGGCTGGCGCAGGCGCGCTGACGGCGGCATCGGCCGAGAACTGGCCCTTGCCGTGCAGCTGGTCGAGCAGCGACTCGAACTCGGCATCGGTGATCTCGTCACCGCCGCCGCTGATTTCTTCACCCTGCAGTTGCTCATGAACCTGAGCTTCAGCCTTGACCGCATCGAGCGAGTCGAGCAGTTGCTCGAACTCGGTATCGGTGATGTCGGGCTCGGCAGCCGGGGCTTCGACCACGGGCGCCGCCTCGACCACCGGGGCCGGGGCTTCGGCGCCACCGGGCTCGGCCAAGCGCGACAGCGCCGCCAGCAGCTCCGGCGTGGCCGGCGTGACATCGGTACGTTCGCGCACCTGGCCGAACATGCTGTTGACCGTGTCGAGGGCCTCGAGCACCACGTCCATCAGTTCCGCGTCAACCCGGCGCTCACCTTTGCGCAGGATGTCGAACACGTTCTCGGCAATGTGGCAGCACTCCACCAACTCATTGAGCTGAAGGAAGCCGGCGCCCCCTTTTACAGTGTGGAAACCGCGGAAAATCGCATTGAGCAGGTCCGCGTCATCGGGCCGGCTTTCCAGCTCGACCAATTGCTCGGACAGTTGCTCGAGGATTTCGCCGGCTTCTACCAGGAAATCCTGGAGGATTTCTTCATCGGCGCCGAAGCTCATTAAACGTGCTCCTTAAAAACCCAGGCTGGACAACAGATCGTCGACATCGTCCTGGCTGGACACGACGTCTTCACGCTTATCGGCATGAATCTGCGGACCTTCACCCCGAGTCGGATGTTTTTCTTGATCTTTTTCAGCGCGCAGCTGCTGGTGGTCATGTTCGATCCCGGCAAAGCGGTCGACCTGGCTTGCCATCAGCACGAGCTTGAGCAGATTGCTTTCGACTTCGGTGACCAGCGCGGTCACCCGTTTGATCACCTGGCCGGTGAGATCCTGATAATCCTGGGCCAGGACGATATCGTTGAGATGGCCGGCGACCTTCTGATTACCTTCGGCGCTGTGCGTCAGAAAACTGTCCACACGCTTGACCAACTCACGGAATTCCGGCGCTGCCACCTCACGGCGCATGAACCGCTGCCAATCGGCGGACAGGCTCTGGGCCTCGGCGGCGAGGTCGTTGAGCACCGGGGTGCAGGCCTCTGCCAGGTCCATGGTGCGGTTGGCCGCACCTTCGGTGAGGCGAACCACGTAGGAGAGGCGTTCAGTGGCGTCGGTAATCTGCGACACTTCCTCGGCCTGCGGCATGGACGGGTCGATCTGGAAGTTGACGATTGCACTGTGCAGTTCGCGAGTAAGCTTGCCAACTTCCTGATACAGCCCGCGATCGCGGGTCTGGTTCAGTTGGTGGATCAGCTGTACCGCATCACCGAACCGGCCGCGCTCGAGGCTCTCGACCAGTTCCTGGGCATGCTTCTTAAGGGTTGATTCGAACTCACCCAAAGAGTTGTTGGTTGACTCCATTGCGCCCCCCAGACGTGACTCAGCCGTTGACGCGTTCGAAGATCTTTTCGATCTTTTCTTTCAGCGCCACGGCGGTGAAAGGCTTGACCACGTAGCCGTTGACGCCGGCCTGGGCAGCTTCGATGATCTGCTCGCGCTTGGCTTCTGCGGTGACCATCAGTACCGGCAGGTGCTTGAGGCGCTCGTCCGCGCGAACAGCACGCAGCAGGTCGATACCGGTCATGCCCGGCATGTTCCAGTCGGTTACCAGGAAGTCGAAGTGTTCGCTGGTGAGCATCGGCAGTGCCGTGTTGCCGTCATCAGCCTCCTTGACGTTGGTGAAACCCAGGTCACGCAACAGGTTCTTGATGATCCGCCGCATCGTCGAAAAGTCGTCAACGATGAGGATTTTCATGTCTTTGTTCAATTAGACCTCCAAGCAGTCTTAAACGCGCTCGGCGCCGAGCGCGCACTCAATCAATTCGGCACCACAAAAAAACGACTGCATCAAACCTGGTTCAACGCGCCCGCCATTCCCCCAGGCGGCTGCGCAGACGCGCCGCGCACTGGCTGTGCAACTGGCTGACACGCGATTCGCTGACCCCCAGGACCTCACCGATTTCCTTGAGGTTCAGCTCTTCGTCGTAGTACAGCGCCAGGACCAGGCGCTCGCGCTCCGGCAGGTTGGCAATCGCATCGGCCAGGGCGGCCTGGAAGCGCTCGTCCTCCAGGTCCCGCGATGGCTCCAGCTGGCCGCTGGCTCCGTCCTCGTGCAGCCCCTCGTGTTCGCCGTCCTGCAGCAGGTCGTCGAAACTGAACAGGCGACTGCCCAAGGTGTCGTTCAGAATCCCGTAGTAATCATCGAGACTCAATTGGAGTTCGGCAGCAACCTCGTGATCTTTAGCGTCGCGCCCTGTCTTTGCTTCAACACAGCGGATCGCGTCGCTGACCATACGCGTGTTGCGGTGCACCGAGCGCGGTGCCCAGTCGCCCTTGCGCACTTCGTCGAGCATGGCGCCGCGGATGCGGATGCCGGCGTAGGTTTCGAAGCTGGCGCCCTTGCTGGCGTCATACTTGTTGGCCACTTCCAGCAGGCCGATCATCCCAGCCTGGATCAGGTCCTCGACCTGGACGTTGGCCGGCAAACGCGCCAGCAGGTGGTAGGCGATGCGCTTGACCAGCGGCGCGTAGCGCTCGATCAGCTCGTACTGAGCGTCCTTGGCGGCCTTGCTGTACATCTTGAAACCGCTCGCGTTCATAGCACCGGCCCTGCACTGGTGGGCTGCACCAGGCGCTCGACGAAGAATTCCAGGTGTCCGCGCGGGTTGGCAGGCAGCGGCCAGCTGTCGACCTTCTGCGCAATGGCCTTGAAAGCCAGCGCGCACTTGGACCGCGGGAAGGCCTCGTATACAGCCCGCTGCTTCTGCACGGCCTTGCGCACACATTCGTCGTACGGCACGGCACCGACGTATTGTAGGGCGACGTCAAGGAAACGATCCGTGACCTTGGTCAACTTGGCGAACAGGTTGCGCCCTTCCTGCGGGCTCTGGGCCATGTTGGCCAGCACGCGGAAGCGATTCATCCCGTAGTCGCGGTTGAGCAGCTTGATCAGGGCGTAGGCGTCGGTGATCGAGGTAGGCTCGTCGCACACCACCAGCAGCACCTCCTGGGCGGCGCGGACGAAGCTGACTACCGAGTCACCAATACCCGCAGCGGTGTCGATCACCAGCACGTCGAGGTTGTCGCCGATCTCGCTGAAGGCCTGGATCAGGCCGGCATGTTGGGCTGGCGCCAGGTGCACCATGCTCTGGGTGCCGGAAGCCGCCGGGACGATGCGCACACCGCCAGGCCCCTGCAGCAGCACATCGCGCAGCTCGCAGCGACCCTCGATGACATCGGCCAGGGTACGCTTGGGCGTGAGCCCCAGCAGAACGTCGACATTGGCCAGGCCCAGGTCGGCGTCCAGCAACATGACCCGGCGGCCGAGCTCGGCTAACGCCAGAGACAGGTTCACTGAAACGTTAGTCTTGCCGACGCCACCTTTGCCACCGGTCACGGCGATCACCTGTACGGGATGCATGCTACCCATGTCTGTTCTTTACCTTGTCTCGCTTGGACCCAGGCCACATGAGGGGCTGAACGTTCAAGGCCACGGTACGGCCGGGCAACCCCATGATGTAGGTACTTTGCACAGTATTCACCCTCAACCCGCACGCTTGCCAGGGTTGTGGTAGAGATCAGCGAACATGTCGGCCATGGCCTCGTCGCTGGGCTCGTCCTGCAACTGCACACTGACCGCGCGACTCACCAGCTGGTGCTTGCGCGGCAGTTGCAGGTCGTCAGGAATGCGCGGCCCATCGGTCAGATAGGCCACCGGTAGTTCATGACTGATGGCTAGGCTCAGCACTTCGCCGAGGCATGCCGTTTCATCGAGTTTGGTCAGGATGCAACCGGCCAGGCCGCAGCGTTTGTAGCTGTGGTAGGCGGCGGTGAGCACCTGCTTCTGGCTGGTGGTCGCCAGCACCAGGTAATTCTTGGCGGCGATACCGCGCCCGGCCAGGGTCTCGAGCTGCATGCGCAGCGCCGGGTCGCTGGCCTGCAGGCCGGCGGTGTCGATCAGCACCACGCGCTTGCGCAGCAGCGGCTCCAGCGCCTGGGCCAGCGACTCGCCCGGATCGACATAAGTGACCGGCACATTGAGGATACGCCCGAGGGTCTTGAGCTGCTCCTGGGCACCGATGCGGAAGCTGTCCATGCTCACCAGCGCCAGGTTGTTCGCGCCGTACTTGAGTACATAGCGCGCGGCCAGCTTGGCCAGGGTGGTGGTCTTGCCCATGCCGGCCGGGCCGACCATGGCGATGACACCGCCCTCCTCGATCGGTTCGATCTCAGGTATGTCGATCATCCGCGCCAGGTGCGCCAGGACCATGCGCCAGGCATGACGCGGCTCTTCGATCTCGGCAGTGAGGTCGAGCAGCTCGCGCGCCAAGCCGCCTGACAGACCCAGGCGCTGCAGGCGGCGCCAGAGGTTGGCCTGCTGTGGCTTGCTGCCCTGCAACTGACTCCAGGCGAGCGAACCGAGCTGGACTTCCAGCAGCTCGCGCAGACCGGTCAGTTCGAAGCGCATGGCGTCGAACAGGCGCGGATCAACCGGGGCCGGCGCTGCGGCGGCGATCGGTGCAGGCTCATCCACATGCGCTTCGATCAACGGCTCGGACGCGGTCAGCGACTGGCCGGCGAACAGCTGACGGTTGCCGCCCTCGACGGCATCGCCGCGCCCGGTCAGTTCGGCCTGGGCGGTGACGATGCGCGACTGGGTCTTGCGTAGCTCGTCCTCGAGCTCCGCATTGGGCACGCGTGGGGCCAGGGCGGACAGTTTGTAGTCCAGCGCAGCCGTCAGTTCGACACCGCCAGCGATGCGCCGGTTGCCGATGATGGCGGCGTCGGAGCCGAGCTCATCCCGGACCAGCTTCATGGCCTGACGCATATCGGCGGCGAAAAAACGCTTAACTTGCATAACCCACTACCTCAGCCGTTCGGGCCCACGGTGGCAACGATGGTGACTTGCTTGTTGTCAGGTATTTCCTGATACGCCAAAACATGCAAATTCGGTACTGCCAGGCGACCGAAGCGCGACAGCATGGCGCGGATCGGGCCGGCAACCAGGAGGATAGCCGGCTGACCCTGCATTTCCTGACGCTGGGCCGCCTCGATCAACGAGCGCTGAAGCTTTTCGGCCATGCTCGGCTCAAGAAGAACACCATCTTCCTGACCCTGCCCGGCCCTTTGCAGACTATTGAGCAAGATCTGTTCCAACCTTGGCTCCAAAGTGATCACAGGCAGCTCGGACTCAACGCCAACAATGCTTTGCACGATGGCGCGGGACAATCCGACCCGCACCAACGCAACCAGCGCGGCGGTATCTTGACTCTTTGTCGGATTGTTGGCGATGGCTTCGGCAATGCTGCGGATGTCACGCACCGGCACCTGTTCGGCGAGCAACGCCTGCAAGACCTTGAGCAGGCCCGACAAGGAAATGACACCCGGCACCACCTCCTCGGCCAGTTTCGGCGAGACCTTGGCCAGCACCTGCAGCAGCTGCACCACCTCCTCGTGCCCGATCAGCTCGTGGCAGTGCTTCTGCAGGATCTGGTTGAGGTGGGTGGCGACCACGGTGCTGGCGTCGACCACGGTATAGCCCAGCGACTGCGCCTGGGCGCGCTGGCCGACATCGATCCACACCGCCTCCAGGCCGAACGCCGGATCGCGCGAGGCGATGCCGTTGAGGGTACCGAATACTTGGCCGGGGTTGATTGCCAGCTCCCGGTCCGGGTAGATCTCGGCTTCGGCCAGGATCACGCCCATCAGGGTCAGACGATAGGCGCTGGGTTGCAGGTCAAGGTTGTCGCGAATGTGCACGGTGGGCATGAGGAAACCCAGGTCCTGGGACAGTTTCTTGCGCACGCCCTTGATCCGCGCCAGCAGTTGGCCGCCCTGGTTGCGGTCCACCAGCGGGATCAAGCGATAGCCGACCTCCAGGCCGATCATGTCGATGGGGGTGACGTCGTCCCAGCCCAGCTCCTTGGTTTCCATGGCGCGCTGCGGCGATGGCAGCAGGTCCTGCTGGCGCTGGGCCTCCTGTTGGGCGACGGCTTTGGCCTTCTGTTGTTTCTTCCATACCAGGTAAGCGCCGCCACCGGCCAGTGCGCCGAGGCTGAGGAAGGCGACATGCGGCATGCCTGGGACCAGGCCCATGATGATCATCAGCGCGGCCGACACACCCAAGGCCTTCGGCGAGTCGAACATTTGCCGGTTGATCAGCTTGCCCATGTCCTCGGAGCCCGAGGCACGGGTGACCATGATCGCGGCCGCGGTGGACAGCAGCAGCGATGGCAATTGCGCCACCAAACCGTCACCGATGGTCAGCAGGGCATAGACCTTGCCGGCATCGGCAAAGGTCATGTTGTGCTGCAGCATACCGATGAGCATGCCGCCGATGAGGTTGATGAAGAGGATCAGCAGGCCGGCAATGGCGTCACCGCGGACGAACTTGCTGGCACCGTCCATGGAGCCGTAGAACTCGGCCTCCTGGGCGACCTCGGCGCGACGGGACTTGGCCTGGGCCTGGTCGATCAGGCCAGCGTTGAGGTCGGCGTCGATGGCCATCTGCTTGCCCGGCATGGCGTCGAGGGTGAAGCGCGCGCTCACCTCGGAGATGCGCCCGGCGCCCTTGGTCACCACGACGAAGTTGATGATCATGAGGATGGCGAACACCACCGCACCGACGACGTAATTGCCGCCAATCACCACTTCACCGAAGGCCTGGATCACCTTGCCCGCGGCGCCGTGACCTTCCTGGCCGTGGAGCATGACCACTCGGGTGGAAGCAACGTTCAGCGCCAGGCGCAGCAGCGTGGCCACCAGCAGGATGGTAGGGAACGCGGCGAAATCCAGAGGACGCAGGGCGTAGACGCAGACCAGCAAGACCACGATCGACAGGGCGATGTTGAAGGTGAAGAACACGTCGAGCAGGAACGGCGGGATCGGCAACATCATCATTGCCAGCATCACCAGCAGGAGCAGCGGCACGCCGAGGTTGCCCCGACCGAGACCGGCCAGGTTGTTACGGGCGCTGCTGATTAACTGAGTGCGATCCACCGCGATTCCTCTTCAAGCAAAACTTTGACGCCTGCGTGGCGACTGGCGCTGCCTTTGCAAGAAGCTTTCCAACTTTTCTGGGGGGGCTTTTCGGGGGGTCGGGTTCGGGTTCGGGTTCGGGTTCGGGTTCGGGTTCGGGTTCGGGTTCGGGTTCGGGTTCGGGTTCGGGTTCGGGTTCGGGTTCGGGTTCGGGTTCGGGCAAAGAGTGTGGGCTTTGATTTCCGCATGCGCACTCTTTGGCGCTGTCGCCGCTCACTCACCTTTCAGTACGGGCGAACAAGCGTCGACATTGCCAATGAATGCGCATACAACTTACAAAACCACCGCACAATCGGTAATCGGCCAACCCATTAAAGCTGCCTTTGAAAGGGGCTATGGAAGCCCAGAAAAACCACTACCCATTGCGCCCAATAAGATAAAACTCACCCCGACTCCAAACCCCAAGCCACTCCTCCCCGTCGATCTCCCGGGAAACCGCCAGTTCCACCAACTGATAGAACACATTGCGATGCACCAGCGCTTCAAGGTTTCCACGCATCAACAGGTAAGGAGAGGGTTCATCGGTAACCGGATCGAGCTCCACCCGCAGCGGATGGCCCGGCCCAGCCTCGACCTGATCGTCGACATTGCTGGTAAACCGCAGCACCTGCTGCTCCCCGCTGCCCTCGACATCCAGTAGCACGGCGACAAATGGTGCGTCATCGACCCGGATCCCGACCTTCTCCACCGGCGTAACCAGGAAGTAGTCGTCCCCGTCACGCCGAATGATGGTAGAGAACAACCGCACCATCGGCTTGCGACCGATCGGCGTCCCCAGGTAGTACCAGGTCCCGTCCCGGGCGATCCGCATGTCGATGTCACCGCAGAAGTCCGGGTTCCACAGGTGTACCGGGGGCAGCCCCTTGTGCGCGGGGATCTGCGCCAGCAGATCGTTGGCCTTGCCGGAATCGCTCATGACACGCTCGCTCAGTTGCTCATGCCCAGAAGGCTACGAGCGTACTCGCGCATCGGCGCGGCAAGCAAATCCTGTGGCGTGTTGTCGTGGAACGTCAACAAACCGCCGCGACTCTTGATACGCGCGGTGTCGATCAGGTAGCGCGTGCTGGTTTCGATCAGCATCATCTGCACCACGCCACGGTCCCAACCCAGGCGATCGACAGCCTGCTCGTCATACCACTCGTCACCGTTGCCGATGCGATCGTCGGTGCGGGCGAAACGGGTGTAGAGCACATAGTCGGCACCCACCGCGCGGGCCTCGGCGATCGCGTCTTCCAGACCCAGCGGCCCCTGGGCGCGACGCACCAGCGGGAAGTACTCGACGAAGCTTTTGAAGGCCTCCTCGGCGACTGCGTTCTGCCGTGGCAGCGGCCCCTTGCCCGGCGGCACGAATGCGCCCTGGCCGATGAAGATGAACGAGTCCGGCTGCAGGCGGATCGACAGGGTACGGGTGGTGTCGCTGTGGTCCAGCAAGCCCGCATCACTCATGTGGTAACGGACGCCCTCCCCCATATCGCTGACATTCATGCAGCCGCCCAACGCCATCAGCGCCAGCAGCAAGACCAGGCTACGCATCTTTCCTCCAGAAACCGGTGACGAAAAACCGGCGAATAGCCGCAGGATGCAGCTTTTGCGCCAGAGTCAGCCGCCGATTACCTTCATCACCATCACATCGCCAGAGAACGCCACGTCCTGCTTGTCCGCCAGGGCCCTCACCAGCAGCCTCTGCAATGCCGGGAGCGCCTGATGTCGGGGCTTGTCCAGCAGGTCGCCGACAAAGTGACGATTGCTCGACGACAGGCAGCCATGCAGCCAGCCGGTGGACGACAAGCGCAGGCGCGAACAGCTGCGACAGAACGGCACGCTCTCGTTGGCGATCACGCCGAAATGCCCCCTGCCGGGAATGCGGTAGCGCAGGGCCGTGGCATCCAGCGGGCGCGGCGCCTGCTCATAGCTGTACGACTCGCCGATCAGCGCCAGCAGTTGCTCCAGGCCAACGAACTGCTGCAGGAAGGCATTTGCGTCGCGCGCCAGGTGGCCCATGCGCATCAGCTCGATGAAGCGCAGCTCGTAGCCCCGTTCGAGGCAGTAGTCGAGCAGTGGCAGCACCTGATCGAGGTTCTGTCCGCGCATGGGCACCATGTTGACCTTGATCGCCATGCCCGCAGCACCGGCCTGCGCCATGCCCGCCAGGACGCTGGCCAGGTCGCCGCCCCGGGCGATCCGGCGAAAGGCACTGGCGTCGAGAGTGTCGAGGGAAACATTGAGCCGGCGGATACCGGCATCACGCAGCAGCGGCAGCTTGCGGGCGAGCAACTGACCGTTAGTGGTCAGGCTGATGTCGTCCAGCCCCAGGCCCGCCACCGCGCCGAGAAACGCTTCCAGTCGCGGGCTGACCAGCGGCTCGCCGCCAGTGATGCGCAGCCGTTCGACCCCGGCCGCCTCCACCAGGTAGGCCACGCCCCGGGCCAGGGCATCCGCCGTGAGCTCGTCCTGCGCCGCTACCAGGCGCTTGCCATCGGGCACGCAGTAGGTGCAGGCATAGTTGCAGGCAGCAGTCAGGCTGACGCGCAGGTTGCGAAAGCGCCTGCCTTGACGATCGACGATCATGGATGACTCCGGCGTGGAAGATTCTGGCGGGCAAAACCTGACTCAAAAATCAGGTTTTTGCAAGCCTTCCCGTCGAAGCCTGGATGCAACGCGCCCGCCGAAGACTCGACGGGCGCGCCTTGGACGGCTTTAGTTCGGGGCTTCCGGGTCGCGCTTGCGCTTGTTGCCCATGCGCACGCCGATGTCCATGAGGAACTGGAAGAAACCTTCCTGATCTTCGAGCACATTGCTCCAGAACGGCGAGTGGTACAGCGCCACCGCGCCATGGACCAGCGCCCAGGCCGCGCAGTAGTGGAAGTACGGCGGCACGTCCTCGAGCTTGCCCTCGCTGATGCGCCCCTTGATCAGCTGGGTGAGGCGATCGAAGTTGGAGGCGCGGATGCTGTGTAGCTGCTCGACCATTTCCGGCACCTGATTGCCCTTGACCACCTTCTCTTCCAGGCGGTCGAACAACCGGTAGCGCTGCGGGTCGCGCATGCGGAACTCGAAGTAGGCACGCGACAGGGCTTCCTTGTCGCGGTCGACGTCAGCCGAATGCAACAGCTCATTCAGGTCGCGCTCGTAGTCGAGCATCAGGCGCAGGTAGATTTCCGCCTTGGACTTGAAGTGCTTGTAGATCGTGCCTTTGCCGATACCGACGGCGTCGGCGATCATCTCGACGGTGACGCTGTCTTCACCCTGTTCGAGAAACAGCTTGAGCGCCGTGTCGAGGATCTCTTGTTCGCGACGGCGAAACTCACGGACCTTGCGAGGTTCTTTCTGCATAAAGAAGGACTGGGATGACAATCGAAGCGGATTATTATGCCTAACTGGCGGCAAATTGCACGGATCTTCCAACCATGTCTGTGTTTCTTGATGAGTTCGAGCAGGCGCCGGGCCTGTGCTACCTGAATCACGCGGCGATCGCCCCCTGGCCGCGCCGGACCGCCGAGGCCGTGGCGCGCTTCGCCCAGGATAACGTCCGCCTGGGCGCCCACGAATATCCCGCCTGGCTGGCCACCGAGCGCCGCCTGCGCGAACGCCTGGCACGCCTGCTGAATGCGCCCACCATCGGCGACATCGCCCTGGTGGGCAACACCTCCCAGGCGCTGTCGCTGGTGGCCTTTGGCCTGGACTGGCGGCCCGGCGACCAGGTCGTCATCAGCGACGAGGAATTCCCCTCCAACCGCGTGGTCTGGCAGGCCCTGGCTGATCGCGGGGTCGAAGTGGTCGAGGCAAGCCTGGCCGTCGCCGATCCGGAAGCGGCGCTGATCGCCGCCTGCGGCCCGCGAACGCGCTTGCTGTCGGTCAGCGCCGTGCAGTTCGCCGGCGGCCTGCGCCTGGACCTGGCACGCCTGGGCGCCGCCTGCCGCCAGCGCGGCGTGCTGTTCTGCGTCGATGCGATCCAGCAGGTCGGCGCCCTGCCCTTCGATGTGCAGCACTACCAATGCGACTTCGCCATGGCCGACGGCCACAAGTGGATGCTCGGCCCCGAGGGGCTGGGGGTGTTCTATTGCCGTAGCGAGCTGCGTCGGCAGTTGACGCTGCATGCCTATGGTTGGCACATGCTCGAACGCCTTGGCGACTTCGAACGCCGCCAGTGGCAACCGGCGCGCAGTGCGCGGCGCTTCGAGTGCGGCAGCCCGAACATGCTCGGCGCCTGCGCGCTGGAGGCCAGCCTGTCGCTGCTGGAGGATGTCGGCATGACGGTGGTCGCCGAACAGTTGGCGCAGCGGATCGAGCAGCTGTATCGAGGGCTCACGGCCATCCCTGGTGCGCAGTTGCACAGCCCGGGCGATCCTTCACGGCGGGCCGGCATCGTCAGTTTCAGCCTGGACGGCCATGCCAACGCCGACATTTATCGGGCCCTGAGCAATAACGGAGTAATTTGTGCAGTACGCGGCCCTGGGGTACGGTTTTCCCCACATTTCTATACCGACCACCGCCTGATCGACGAAGTACTGCGGCAGGTAGGACAGATTGCCATGCACTGAACGCGCAAGGGGCTGCGATCGTATTCCAAATCTGTTTAAAAAACGATCAATCGCCGCTGGCGAGGCGCCAATCCTGACCAATACTTGAAGTGTTGGCGCGGCGCATCCCCCCCAAGTGGCGCGTCGATAAAGGTGCCCAGGGACCGTGTGCCTTTGTTTTACTCCTAATGGTCTTAACCCGGATTCCCCCCCCAGAACCCGGGTTTTTTTTGCCCGGCTCGGAAGGTTCGGCGCAGCGACTTCAGGCCACTCTTGCCAGCGGGAACAGTCGCTTGAAGTTGCTGGTCGTCTGCCCAGCCAACTGCTCGTAGCTCACCCCGCGCAGCGACGCCACATACTCGGCCACTTCTCGCACATACTGCGGCAGGTTCGGCTTGCCGCGATGCGGGATCGGCGCCAGGTACGGCGAATCGGTCTCCACCAGCAGGCGATCCACCGGCACCTGCCGGGCCACCTCGCGCAGGGCGTCGGCATTGCGGAAGGTGACGATGCCGGACAGCGAGATGTAGTAGCCCAGGTCCAGCGCGGCCCTGGCCATCGGCCAGTCCTCGGTGAAGCAGTGCAGCACCCCGGCCTGGGGCAGGCTGGCCTCGCGCAGCAGCGCCAGGGTGTCCTCGCGGGCCGCCCGGGTATGCACGATGACCGGCTTGCCGGTCTGCCGCGAAGCCTCCAGATGCAGGCGGAACGAGGCCTGCTGCAACTCGGCGGCCTCCGGCTCGTAGTGGTAGTCCAGCCCGGTCTCGCCAATGGCCACCACATGCGGGTGGGCCAGTTCGCGCAGCAGCCACTCCAGGGCCGGCGTCTCGCCGGGCGCCAGGTCGAGCGGGTGCACGCCCACCGAGCAGTCCACGTCGGCATAGCGCTCGCTCAGCGCCTTGACCGCGCCGGCATTCTCGGCGCTCACGCCGATGCACAGGAAGTGCCCTACCCCGCGCTCACGGGCCGCCTGCAGGGCGGCGTCGAGAGAGCCCTGGTGGGCGCTCAGGTCGAGACGGTCGAGGTGGCAATGGGAATCTACGAGCATGGGAACACGACACACATGAATGAACGGTGGAAATCAGCGCATGCCCGGCAGCTGCACCCAGTGGGCGAGCAAGGCTTCGAGCAGCAGTACACGGTTGAGGTTGGCCTTGCCCAGCACCTTCTGGCGCTGTTCGAGGATCCACGCCTGGACCTCCAGCACCTTGCCCTGGCGGCTCTTCTGCGCCAGGTACTGCAGCACCTTGCGCATGTCGGCCAAGCCTAGTCCTTCCTCATCCTGGGTCAACTGGTAGCGCAGGATCAGGTGCGACCAGTCGCAGAACCAGTCGAACAGCAGCAGCAACGGCACGTTGCTCCAGGCCTCGGCCAGCTGACTGGGCGACTGCTGCTGCTTGAGCAACTTCTTCACCCCCTCGGCCACCAGCGCACGCTGCTCGCGCACGCCCTGGGCCTGCAGGCTCACGGCCATCAGCGGCGAACCGGCGGCCAGGGTCAGCAGCTCCTCGCGCTCTTCCTCGGCGCTGCCGGCAAGGGCGGCGGCCAGCCAGGCGCGGCTCTGCTCCTGGCTCGGCTGCGGGCAGGCGACCTGCTGGCAGCGGCTCTTGATGGTTGGCAGCAGACGGCTGGGCTGGTGGCTGACCAGCAGCAGCACGGTATCGCCGGAGGGCTCTTCCAGGCTCTTGAGCAGGGCGTTGGAGGCATTGATGTTCATCGCCTCCACCGGCTCGATCAGCACCACCTTGCGCCCGCCCTGCTGGGCGGTTTGCACCACGAACGACACCAGATCACGCACTTGGTCGATCTTGATCGGCTTGTCGGCCTCCTCCGGCTCCAGCACGAAGTTGTCCGGGTGGCTGCCTGCCTTGAGCAACAGGCACGACTTGCACTGGCCGCAGGCATCCAACCCCTGCGGCTGCTGGCACAGCAGCCGCGCCATCAGGCGCTCGGCCAGGGCGCGCTTGCCGATGCCCTGGGGGCCGTGCAGCAGGTAGGCATGGGCATGCTGGGCACGCCCGGCCAGTTGTTGCCAGAGCGCCTGCTGCCAGGGGTAGGCATCAGCCACGGCAACGCTCCAGGATACCCGGCACCAGGGCGTCGATGGCCTGCTGCACCGCGCTCAGCGGCTGGGCGGCGTCCAGCAGCCGGTAGCGCTGCGGCTGCTGGCCGGCACGCTGCAGGTAGGCCTGGCGCACCGCCTCGAAGAAGGCCTGGCCTTCCTGCTCGAAGCGGTCCAGCCGGCCACGGGCCGCGGCACGGGACAGGCCGACCTCCACGGGCAGATCGAAGACCAAGGTCAGGTCAGGACGCAGCTCGCCCTGGACGAAGGCCTCGAGGATGGCGATGCGCTCCACCGGCAGGCCGCGGCCGCCGCCTTGGTAGGCGTAGGTGGCGTCGGTAAAGCGATCGCACAGCACCACGGCGCCACGGGCCAGCGCCGGGCGGATGACTTCGGCCAGGTGCTGGGCACGGGCGGCGAACATCAGCAGCAGCTCGGTGTCGACCGCCATGCGCTCCTCGCTCGGCGCCAGCAGCAGTTCGCGGATGCGCTCGGCCAACGGCGTGCCACCAGGCTCGCGGGTCATGACCACATCGACGCCCTGCTCGCGCAAACGTGCCGCCAGGTAATCGCGGTTGGTGCTCTTGCCGGCGCCTTCAGGGCCTTCCAGGGTGATAAACAAACCGCTCACGAGTGTTCCTTAGTGTCTGCTGGCACCGACGTGTCGGCCGGCGCGGATTCATCGGTGGGGGCCGGCGCATCGCTTTGCGGCGCGGGAGCAGGCGCCGCGTCCGGGGTCGCCTGCGGCGCTGACGTCGCCGGCTCGGCCTGCGGCGCAGGGCTGGAACGATAGTCTGCCCGACGCTTGAGCTGGAACTCGCGCACCGCGCTGTTGTGATCATCCAGGTCGTCGGAGAACACATGGCTGCCATCACCCCGGGCAACGAAGTACAGGCTCGAACCGTCGCTGGGGTTTAGCGCGGCGTGAATCGCCTCGCGTCCGACCATGGCGATCGGCGTCGGCGGCAAGCCGGTCATGGTGTAGGTGTTGTAAGGGGTCGGCTCGCGCAGGTCGGCGCGGGTAATCTTGCCGTTGTAGCGCTCGCCCATGCCGTAGATCACGGTCGGGTCGGTCTGCAGCATCATGCCCAAGCGCATGCGCCGCACGAACACGCCAGCGATCTGCCCACGCTCCTGGGGAATGCCGGTTTCCTTTTCCACCAGCGAGGCCATGATCAGCGCCTGGTACGGATCGCGATACGGCAGGTCGGCGCTGCGTTCGGCCCACTCCTTGGCCAGCACTTCGTCCAGACGCATGTAGGCCTGCTGCAGCAGCTCGACGTCGCTCATGCCGCGCACGAAGCGATAGGTGTCGGGGAAGAAGCGGCCCTCAGGGAACACACCGGTGTGGCCGAGCTTGTCCATCACTTCGGAATCGGACAAGCCTTTGAGGGTGTGCTTGAGCTTTTCATGCTTGGCCACCGCGGCACGCACCTGGCGGAAGGTCCAGCCCTCGACCAGGGTGAGGTTGTACTGCACCACGTCACCGCGCTTCCAAGCGTCGAACAACTGCCCCACGGTCATGCCCGGGGTCACCCGGTATTCGCCGGTATGCAGCGGCGTGCCCGCCATGTTGAAGCGCCAGTAAAGGCGCAGCCACAGCGGATCGTCGAGCAGGCCTTCGCTTTGCATGCGATAGAACATACGGTTGGGCGTCGTGCCGCCGGGCACGTCGAGCAGGCGCTCCTGCGCCACTTGCAGGGGCTGCTCCAGGACCGAGTTGACCTTCCAGGCGGCCCAGCCCAGTGCCAGGCCGGCGAGGATCAAGCTCATTTCCAGCAGCAGCAGGAATTTGCGTCTCACGAATCAGGTATCCAGTAACGTACGGGCAACGGCCTGCAGTTTACGGGTGAGCGGCCCGGCCGGCCAGTTCAGCGCGGCGAATTCACGCACGGGCCAGATGCCGTAGACACTGTTGCAGACGAACACTTCGTCGGCCTGCTCCAACGCCTCCAGCGGCAAGTCCCGTACCTGGGTGGGAATACCCAGCAACCGCGCCTGCTCCAGCAATGCCGCGCGCATCACCCCGGCCACGCCACAACGGCTCAGCTCGGCAGTCAGCAGCACGCCGTCACGCACCAGGAACAGGTTGCTGTACACCCCTTCGATCACCCGCCCTTGGGCGTCACGCATCAAGCCCTCGGCAAACGCCGGATCCTGCCATTCGGCGCGGGCCAGCACCTGCTCGAGGCGGTTGAGGTGTTTGAGCCCGGCCAGCAGCGGTTGTTCCGCCAACCGCGTCTGACAGGCGTACAGGCGCACGCCCTGTTCGGCATGTTCGCGAGGATAGGCCGGCAAGGGGCTGCCCTGAAGGATGCGCCGCGCCTGGGCGCCAGCCACCGGGGCATAGCCACGCTGACTGTCGCCGCGGGTCAGGATCAGCTTGGCGACGCCCTCGCCCAGCAGCTGGGCGAATTGCAACAGTTCATTGCGAACCAGCGCCAGGTCGGCCTCGATCGCCAGCCGCTGGCAACCCAGCGCCAGGCGGTCGAGGTGCAGGGCCAGCAGGCTGGGCCTGCCGCCGCGCACGGCAATGGTCTCGAACAGGCCATCGCCGTAGGCCAGGCCGCGGTTCTGCAGATTGACCGCAGCCGCGTCCTGGCCATCGATCCAGCTGTGCATCAGTCGGCGAACCGACGGAATACCAGCGAACCGTTGGTGCCACCGAAGCCGAACGAGTTGGACAGCACCACGTCGATCGGCATGCTGCGCGCCTGGTGAGGCACGAAGTCCAGGTCGCAGCCTTCATCGGGCTCGTCCAGGTTGATGGTCGGCGGCGCCATCTGGCTGTTGATCGCCAGGACGCTGAAGATCGCCTCCACCGCGCCGGCGGCGCCGAGCAGGTGGCCGGTCATCGACTTGGTCGAGCTGACCGCCAGCTTGTAGGCATGCTCACCGAACACGCGCTTGATCGCGGCCACTTCGGCCACGTCGCCGGCCGGCGTCGAGGTGCCGTGGGCGTTGATGTAGCTGACATCCTCAGGCTGGATGCCGGCATCACGCAGGGCATTGGCCATGCAGCGGGCAGCACCTTCGCCGGAGTCGGGCGGCGAGGTCATGTGATAGGCGTCGCCGCTCATGCCGAAGCCGACCAGCTCGGCGTAGATGGTGGCGCCACGGGCCTTGGCGTGTTCCAGCTCTTCGAGCACCAGGGCGCCGGCACCGTCGGACAGCACGAAGCCGTCTCGGCCCTTGTCCCACGGCCGGCTGGCACGGGCCGGCTCGTCGTTGCGGGTCGACAGCGCGCGGGACGCACCGAAGCCGCCCATGCCCAGCCCGCAGGCGGCCATTTCGGCGCCACCGGCGATCATCACGTCGGCTTCGCCGTAGGCGATGTTGCGCGCGGCCATGCCGATGCAGTGGGTGCCGGTGGTGCAGGCGGTGGCGATCGCGTAGTTCGGCCCTTGCAGACCCAGGTGGATCGACAGGAAGCCGGAGATCATGTTGATGATCGAGCCCGGCACGAAGAACGGCGAGATCCGGCGCGGCCCTTGCTCGTGCAGGGTCTTGCTGGTCTCTTCGATGTTGGTCAGGCCGCCGATGCCCGAGCCCATGGCCACGCCGATGCGCTCGCGGTTGGCGTCGGTGATTTCCAGGCCGGCGTTGCGTACCGCCTGGAAGCCGGCCGCCAGGCCGTACTGGATGAACAGGTCGAGCTTGCGGGCCTCCTTGGCCGACAGGTACTGCTCGACTTCGAAGCCCTTTACCGAGCCGCCAAAACGGGTGGAGTAGGCAGACAGATCCGTATGCTCGATCGGACCGATGCCACTGCGGCCAGCCAGAATGCCCTGCCAGGTGCTCGGTACATCGGTACCCAGTGGCGACAGCATACCCATACCAGTGACCACGACGCGTCTACGCGACACAGTACTCTCCTCATTTCCAAATTACAGAGTCTCTTGCCAGTGCACTGGCGCGGCCAATGGCCTGGCAACAGACTCCGCTGATTGCAGGGCTTGCAAAGAAAAAACCGCACGCCGGCGACGGCAGTGCGGTTTTTCCCGACAAGTAGCGTCGACTGAAACGTCTTAGGCCTGGTGGGCGTTGACGTAGTCGATGGCAGCTTGAACGGTAGTGATCTTCTCGGCTTCTTCGTCAGGGATTTCGGTCTCGAATTCCTCTTCCAGAGCCATCACCAGCTCAACGGTGTCAAGCGAATCGGCACCCAGGTCCTCAACGAAGGAAGAGGTGTTCTTCACTTCATCTTCCTTGACGCCCAGTTGCTCGGCGACGATTTTCTTGACGCGTTCTTCGATGGTGCTCATACCTAGTTTTCACTCCTAATGGACATATGTCAGGCAGCTGGCCGGTGACCAAGTTTATAGGAAGACGCCTGCTTTTCAAGCGTAACGCGCCTTCCACCAGGCCACCGGGCCCTCTGCCCGGAATCTGGTTGCAGCTTTATAACGGATTTTAGGCTCGCAGTATGACTCTTTTTTGAAGCAATCCGTCACATTGAGTTGCGGTTTTTACATGTACATCCCGCCGTTCACCGGCACGGTGGCGCCGGTGACATAGGCTGCGCCGTCGGAAGCCAGGAAGGAAACCACTTTCGCGATCTCCTCGGCCTGGCCCAGGCGGCCCAGCGGAATCTCTTTTTGCAGGGCCTCGCGCTGCGCTTCTGGCAGCTCGCGGGTCATGTCGGTGTCGATGAAGCCCGGGGTCACCGAGTTGACGGTGATGCCACGCGAGCCCACTTCACGGGCCAGGGCACGGCTGAAGCCTTCCAGGCCGGCCTTGGCGGCGGCGTAGTTGGCCTGGCCGGCGTTGCCCATGGCACCCACCACCGAACCGATGCTGATGATACGACCCCAGCGGGCCTTGGTCATGCCGCGCAGCACGCCCTTGGACAGACGGTAGAGGCTGTTGAGGTTGGTGTCGATCACGTCGAACCACTCGTCGTCCTTCATCCGCAGCATCAAGTTGTCGCGGGTGATGCCGGCGTTGTTGACCAGGATGGCCGGCGCGCCGAACTGCTCGCCGATGGCGCCCAACACCGCGTCCACGGACTCGGCACTGGTGACGTTCAGCTCAAGACCGGTACCGTTGATGCCGTGTTCTTTCAGGGTGGCGGCAATGCGCTCGGCGCCAGAGGCGGTGGTGGCGGTACCGATCACGGTCGCGCCCTGGCGGCCCAGCTCGAGGGCGATGGCCTGGCCGATACCACGGCTGGCGCCGGTGACCAGTGCAACTTTACCTTGCAGGCTCATGCAAGCTTCTCCGAATTCAGGCCAGCGCCGCACGGGTGGCGGCGACAGCGTCTGGGGTGTTGAGGTTGTAGGTGGTCACGCCGTCGGCGCAACGCTTGTTCAGGCCGGCCAGGACCTTGCCCGGACCGCATTCGACCAGGTTCACCGCGCCGCGCTCGGCCAGGGCCTGCACGCACTCGACCCAGCGTACCGGCTGATACAGCTGCGCCAGCAGGTCCTGCTTGAGGGCGTCGAGGTCGGCGGCGATGGCGGCAGTGACGTTCTGCACCACCGGGATCTGCGGGGCCTTCCATTCGATGGCGTTGACCGACTCGGCGAAACGCTCGGCGGCCGGCTTCATCAGCGCGCAGTGCGACGGCACGCTGACCGCCAGCGGCAGGGCGCGCTTGGCACCGGCCTCTTTGCACAGCTCCATGGCGCGATCCACCGCTGCCTTGTTGCCGGCGATGACCACCTGGCCAGGGGAGTTGAAGTTTACCGCGCTGACCACTTCGTCTTCGGCAGCCTTGGCGCAGATCTCGACCACGACCGCGTCGTCCAGGCCAAGGATCGCGGCCATCGCGCCATGACCGGCCGGCACGGCTTCCTGCATCAGCTGACCGCGGCGCTCGACCAGGCGCACCGCGTCCTTCAGCGACAGGCTGCCAGCGGCGACCAGGGCGCTGTATTCACCCAGGCTATGACCGGAGACGTACGCAGGCTGCGCGCCACCCTCTTCCAGCCACAGGCGCCACAGGGCAATCGAGGCGGTCAGGATGGCCGGCTGGGTCTTGTCGGTCTGGTTGAGTTGTTCTTCCGGGCCTTCCTGGACCAGTTTCCACAGGTCGTAGCCCAGGGCCTCGGACGCTTCCTTGAAGGTCTCGACGATTACCGGTTTTTCGGCGCCCAGCTCCTTGAGCATGCCCAGCGACTGGGAACCTTGACCAGGAAAGACGAATGCGAGGGATGCAGACATTGAACAAGCCCTTATGATCTTGTCGTCGGATGGGGTGCGCCGGGCCTTGGGCCGGGCGCGCAATCTGAAAGCTTGGATGGAGCGGCAGACCAAGCGGTCACATTTAAGCACTTCATTGCGGATATGCCTAAGACCTGTTTTAGCCTTATCACGGCAACAGGTCTTCGAGGCGTCCGTGCAGACGCTGCGGCAGGTTTTCCTGGATCTCGATCAACGCCCGCTGGATCGCACTCTGCAAGCCCTGCACGCCGGCAGAACCATGGCTCTTGATGACGATGCCCTGCAAGCCCAGGAAGCTTGCGCCATTGTGTCGCGCCGGCGCCAGGTCGGCCTGCAGGCGCTTGAGCAACGGCATGGCCATGGCCCCGGCCGCCCGCGCCAGCAGCCCGCCACGGAACAACGCCTCGATGCGCGCGCCGATCATGGTCGCCAGGCCTTCGCTGGACTTGAGCAGGATATTGCCGACGAATCCATCGCACACCACCACGTCCGCCTCGCCGCGGTACAGCCCGTCGCCTTCGACGAAGCCGATGTAGTTCAGGCCCCGGGCGTTCTGCAGCAGACTGGCGGCCAGCTTGACCTGCTGGTTGCCCTTGATGTCCTCGGTACCGATATTGAGCAGCGCCACCCGCGGCCGGTGCACGCCCAGGGCCTGGGCGGCCACCGCGCCCATCACGGCGAACTGGTAGAGGTTTTCCGCGCTGCAATCGACATTGGCGCCGAGGTCGAGCAACTGGCAATAGCCCGCCTGGGTCGGAATCGCCGCCACCATCGCCGGGCGATCGATACCAGGCAGGGTCTTGAGCACCAGGCGCGACAGGGCCATGAGCGCGCCGGTGTTGCCGGCACTCACGCAGGCCTGGGCCTTGCCATCACGCACCAGTTCGAGGGCGACGCGCATCGACGAGTCCGGCTTGCCACGCAACGCCTGCGATGGCCGCTCGTCCATGCCGATCACTTCGCTGGCCGCGACAATCTGCAGGCGCGCGCGATCCGCAGCCGCAAGGCCGCTGAGGAGATCTTCAAGGAGGGAGGGTTGACCGACAAGGGTCAGGTGCAGCGAGGGGGTAGCCGAAAGGCAGGCAATGCTAGCCTGGACAATGTTGCGGGGACCGAAGTCCCCGCCCATTGCGTCGATCGCGATGATCTGAGCGGACAAGGATTACTCGTCGGCGCCCTTGTCGATCACTTTGCGACCACGGTATACGCCTTCTGGCGATACGTGGTGACGCAGGTGTACTTCACCGGTGCTCTTCTCTACCGACAGAGCTTCTGCCGACAGGGCGTCGTGCGAACGGCGCATGTCACGGGCAGAGCGGGATTTTTTGTTCTGCTGAACAGCCATAATTGATTAACTCCTAAACGTTTGGGTCACGCTTTAACTGCGCCAATACACTGAACGGGTTGGACCGCGATACCTCGTCCTTGCTCGGCTCGGGCTCATCGAGTCCCGCCGGCTGCTGGCATTCTTCCGGATGATGAGCAGGCACGATCGGCAGGGCGAGCAACAGCTCTTCCTCGACCAACGCCTGCAGATCCAAAGGATCTTCGCCCAGTTCCAGCACGTCATAGCCTTTCGGCAACGACTGGGTGTTCGCACCCTCCTTCACCACGGCGTATGTGCATTCGCTGTGGATCGGCAGGGTGACCAGCTCAAGACAACGCTGGCAAACCATCTTGACTTCGACGTCCAGCGCGCTGTGGATAACCACCACGTGCTGTTCATCTCGTTCAAAATCGAACTTCGCCTGCACCGTACCGACATTGTCGGAAAGCGGGTCGCAGAGTCTTTCCAAATCAGCGAGTTGCAGCGAACCTTCGAGGGTTACGCCACGATCAGCCAATTTGCGCGGGTCAACGTGAGGTGGAATCGGGTCATTCAACATAGGCGCAGCATTCTAGGGATGCACCCCCTCCCTGTCAAAGGAAATTAGGTGTCATCTCGCATGTTAGAATTCGGGGTAATTGCCCAGGAGTCTACCATGCTTCCCTTGTTACTGGCTTCCAGCTCTGCGTACCGCCGTGAACTGCTCACCCGCCTGCGCCTGCCCTTCACCTGGGCAAGCCCCGACCTTGACGAACGGCGCCTCGATGACGAACCCGCCGTCGAGCTGGTCCGCCGCCTGGCTCGACAGAAGGCCGAAGCCCTGGCCGCCAGCCACCCCGACCACCTGATCATCGGCTCCGACCAGGTGGCGGTGCTGGGCGAGCAAATCCTCGGCAAACCCCACACCTTTGAACGCGCCTGCGAGCAATTGCTGGAGAGCAGCGGGCAGCAGGTCACTTTCCTCACCGGGCTGGCGCTGCTGAACAGCGCCACCGGCCACTGCCAGGTCGATTGCGTGCCGTTTACCGTGACGATGCGCGAGCTGGATCGAGAGCGCGTGGAGCGCTACGTGACGGCCGAGCAGCCGCTGGATTGCGCCGGCAGCTTCAAGGCCGAGGGACTGGGGGTCAGCCTGTTCCAGAGCACCCACGGCTGCGATGCCACGAGCCTGATCGGGCTGCCACTGATTCGACTGGTGGACATGCTGCACAAGGAAGGCGTGCAGGTGCCTTGAACATGCAATCGCGGGGCAAGCCCGCCCCCACGAGGCCAATGAGCGACCAGTGGGAGCGGGCTTGCCCCGCGATGAATGCCACGCCGATTCAGCTCAACGCAGCGAAGGCCCCTGGAAGCCCATATACAGCGCCAGGCGCTCCGCCACGCTGGCACCGATACGCTTGGAGAAACGATCAAACGGCGACTCCTGCACAGTGAAGTCCACCAACTCCTTCTCGCCCACGATGTCGCGGGCGACATAGCTGGCACTGCCCAGCCCGTCCACCAGACCCAGCTCCTTGGCCTGCTCGCCCGACCAGATCAGCCCACTGAACAGCTCAGGGTGATCCTTGTCTTTCAGGCGCTCGCCACGCCCCTGCTTGACCATGGCGATGAACTGGCGGTGCGTGGTGTCCAGCACACCCTGCCAGAACGCGGTTTCTTCGGGTTTCTGTGGCGAGAACGGATCAAGGAACGCCTTGTGCTCGCCAGCCGTATAGGTACGACGCTCCACCCCCAGCTTGTCCATGGCCCCGACGAAGCCGTAGCCGGCCGCGGTGACACCAATGGAACCGACCAGACTGGCCTTGTCGGCATAGATCTCGTCGGCGGCGCTGGCGATGTAGTAGGCCCCGGACGCACCGAGGTCGGCGATCACCGCATACAGCTTGATGGCAGGGTACTCGGCGCGCAGGCGACGGATCTCGTCGTACACATAGCCCGACTGCACCGGACTGCCGCCCGGGCTGTTGATACGCATGACCACAGCCTTGGTCTTCGGATCCTTGAACGCCTCGCGCAGGCTCTTGACGATATTGTCGGCGCTGGCCGGCTCCTGGTCGGCAATCACGCCGCGCACCTCGACCAGCGCGGTGTGGTTGCCGCTGCGCGAGGCCGCCTTGTCCACATCCATCAACGGCGTGAACAGGAACAGGATGCCAAACAGGTACACAAAGGTCAGCAGCTTGAAGAAGATCCCCCAGCGCCGCGCCCGGCGCTGCTCCTGGACGCCTGCCAGCAAGGTCTTCTCCAGCAGCTTCCAGCTCTTGCGCTCCTCACCGGCTTCGTCCGGCTCGGGCGCCTTCCATTCGTCAGTCATGCTCACCTACCTTGGAAATTGATCTGCGCAGGCTCGGCCAGCCATTCGCGCAACTGGGAAAAATGCTCGATGCACACTTGCGGGCCGAATTCGGCCAAGGCCTGCAGCGACATGGCGCCGTAGCCCACCGCTACCGAATGCATGCCAGCGTTGCTGGCCATCTGCAGGTCGAACGCCGAATCTCCGACCATCAGCGCCCGCCCGGGTTCGACCCGGCAATGGGCGAGAATCTCTTCGAGCATCAGCGGATGCGGCTTGCCACGGGTTTCGTCGGCAGCCCGGGTGATGTCGAAATAGCCTTCCCAGCCATTGGCCTTGAGCACCCGGTCCAGGCCGCGCCGCGCCTTGCCGGTGGCCACTGCCAGACGATACCCCTCGGCACGGAACGCCTCCAGCGACTCGACCACGCCGTCGAACAACGGCGACGGCTGCTGGTCCAGCGCCATGTACACGTCGGCGTAGTGCCGGCGGAACGCCTCGACCTGCGGCGCATCGAGGTGCGGGTACAGGGTGGCGATCGCCTCCCCCAGCGCCAGGCCGATGATGCCCTTGACCGCCTCGTCGCTGCTGGGGGCCTCGCCGGCACGCCCGGCGGCCACGCTCATGGCCTCGACGATGCGCCCGATGGAGTCGGCCAGGGTGCCGTCCCAGTCGAAGATCAGCAGGTCATAACTTTTATTCATGGCTCAGGACGCCAGTCGCTCGATGGTCTTGGCCCACATCTCATCCACCGGCGCCTCGAGCTTGAGCTCACCACCATCGGGCAGCGGCACGGTCAGCTGGTAGGCATGCAGGAACAGACGCTTGCCGCCCAGCTCGCGGATCTCGCGAGTGAAGTCTTCATCGCCGTACTTGCTGTCGCCGGCGATCATGTGCCCGGCATGCAGGGTATGCACGCGGATCTGGTGGGTACGCCCGGTGATCGGCCGCGCCTCGACAATGGTGGCGAACTCGCCGAAGCGGCGCAGCACGCGGAACATCGTCAGCGCGTCCTTGCCCTCGTCGTTGACCTCGACCATGCGCTCGCCGGAACGCAGGTTGCTCTTCTGCAGCGGCGCATTGATCTGCTTCTTCGAGGTCGGCCAATGGCCGCGCACCAGCGCCATGTAGCGTTTGTCGACGCCATCGCCGCGCAGGGCGGCATGCAGGTGGCGCAGCATGCTGCGCTTCTTGGCGATCATCAGCAGGCCCGAGGTGTCGCGGTCCAGGCGATGCACCAGCTCCAGCTCCTTGGCGTCCGGGCGCAGTTGGCGCAGCGCCTCGATCACGCCAAAGCTCAGGCCGCTGCCGCCGTGCACGGCGATGCCGGCCGGCTTGTTCATCACGATCAGCGCCTTGTCCTCATAGACAATGGCCGCCTCGAGGCGCTGCAGCAGCCCTTGGGCCACCGGCGCCGGCTCGTCGCGCTCGGGCAGGCGCACCGGCGGCACGCGCACCACATCGCCGGCCTGCAGCTTGTACTCGGGCTTGATCCGGCCCTTGTTGACCCGCACCTCACCCTTGCGCAGGATGCGGTAGACCAAGGTCTTGGGCACGCCCTTGAGGGCCGTGATGAGGAAATTGTCGATGCGCTGGCCGGCAAGCTCCGGCGGGACTTCGATCAGCTGAACGCCGGAAGTCGGGGGGGTATTGGTCGTCATGGCGGGATCATAACAATTTTTTATGGAATTGAAGCACTTAATCATTGCTGCTATAGTCGCGAACGCCGCCAAAAGCGGCAGGCCAGCGGCACCAGGCTCTACGCCGGCCCTGACCATCGCAATTCCCGAGGACGCGAGGCCGTCCTACGGAGCGTTCGCCAGTTTAACTAAATGCCTGGAATCGCCACCAGCGCTGTGTAGAGAAGACCGAAAAAAACGACAAGTGCGGTGTTTCACCTGCTTATCCCGATTCTTTTCGCCGTACCTCTGCCCGCCACCGTCGTTTCCGCGCATTCGGGCGAATGCTTCGGAAATACCTGCCTTGGATATGTTATGGCGCCAGCCCGGAACCGGGCTGGCGAAAAATGCAACCCGTTGCGGATTCAGCGCGCGGCAGCACCGAATTTTCAGGGATACGTGCAGGGTGGAGATGTACAGCCCTCGGACCGTGTGGCACCGAACCCGCCCCAGCGCCCCACTCAACGGGCAATGAGCGGACAAGGTCCTGAACAGACGCCCTGGTGGCGTCCACGGACGACCGGTTGATTCCTCCTCCTGACTGAGTGCACCAGGCCCGCTCGATTGATTCGGATAACCTTCGAAAAGCTCGACAGGTCTTTTGGCACCGCAAAACAGGACGCGTCGTCGCGACAACGGCAGGCTGGGCAACCGGCTGGTGCCGAACGTCGCCAGACACGGGGGTGGCCCGCCACCCTTTGCGCACCTTGGCACCGACCCTGACAAGTCGTGTGTGCCGCACGCCGTTTCCGGCAGCCCGGAAACCGACGGTACAACATGAAAAGAATGCTGATTAACGCAACTCAGCCCGAAGAGTTGCGTGTAGCCCTGGTGGACGGCCAACGTCTCTACGACCTGGACATCGAGTCCGGCGCCCGCGAGCAGAAAAAGGCCAACATCTACAAAGGCAAGATCACCCGGATCGAGCCCAGCCTCGAAGCGGCCTTCGTCGACTTCGGCTCCGAACGACACGGCTTCCTGCCGCTGAAGGAAATCTCCCGCGAATACTTCAAGAAAGCCCCTGAAGGCCGGGTCAACATCAAGGAAGTCCTGAGCGAAGGCCAGGAAGTCATCGTCCAGGTCGAGAAGGAAGAGCGCGGCAACAAAGGCGCCGCCCTGACCACCTTCATCAGCCTGGCCGGCCGCTACCTGGTACTGATGCCCAACAACCCGCGCGCCGGTGGCATCTCCCGCCGCATCGAAGGCGAAGAGCGCAACGAACTGCGCGAAGCGCTGAACGGCCTGACCGTTCCGGGCGACATGGGCCTGATCGTGCGCACCGCGGGTCTGGGCCGCAGCAGCGAAGAAATGCAGTGGGACCTCGACTACCTGCTGCAGCTGTGGACCGCCATCAAGGAAGCCTCGCAAGACCGCGCCGCGCCGTTCCTGATCTACCAGGAAAGCAACGTCATCATCCGCGCCATCCGCGACTACCTGCGCCAGGACATCGGCGAGGTGCTGATCGACAGCATCGACGCCCAGGAAGAAGCCCTGACCTTCATTCGCCAGGTGATGCCGCAGTACGCCAGCAAGGTCAAGCTGTACGAAGACAGCGTGCCGCTGTTCAACCGCTTCCAGATCGAAAGCCAGATCGAAACCGCCTTCCAGCGCGTGGTCGACCTGCCGTCCGGCGGCTCGATCGTCATCGACCCGACCGAAGCCCTGGTGTCCATCGACATCAACTCGGCGCGCGCCACCAAAGGCAGCGACATCGAAGAAACCGCCCTGCAGACCAACCTGGAAGCGGCCGAAGAGATCGCTCGTCAGCTGCGCCTGCGCGACATCGGCGGCCTGATCGTCATCGATTTCATCGACATGACCCCGGCCAAGAACCAGCGCGCTGTCGAAGAGCGCGTGCGTGAGTGCCTCGAGGCCGACCGCGCTCGCGTTCAGGTTGGCCGCATCTCGCGCTTCGGCCTGCTGGAAATGTCCCGTCAGCGCCTGCGTCCATCGCTGGGCGAAAGCAGCGGCATCGTCTGCCCGCGCTGCTCCGGCACCGGCATCATCCGTGACGTCGAGTCGCTGTCGCTGGCGATCCTGCGCCTGATCGAGGAAGAAGCACTGAAGGACCGCACCGCCGAAGTGCGCGCCCAGGTACCGATCCCGGTGGCCGCCTTCCTGCTCAACGAGAAACGCAACTCGATCACCAAGATCGAACTGCGCACGCGCGCGCGCATCATCATCCTGCCGAACGATCACCTGGAAACCCCGCACTTCGAAGTCCAGCGCCTGCGCGATGACAACCCGGACGTGCTGAACAACCAGTCCAGCTACGAGATCGCCTCCGCCGAGACCGAAGAAGCGCCGCAGCCGACCGCCACCCGCACCCTGGTGCGCCAGGAAGCCGCGGTCAAGACCGCGCCGGCCCGCGCCAACGCCCCGGTGCCGACCACCGCTGAAGAGCAGCCGGCCCCTGCCGCGCCGGTCGCCGCCCCTGTCGCCGCCGAGCCGAGCCTGTTCAAAGGCCTGGTCAAGTCGCTGGTCAGCCTGTTCGCCGGCAAGGAAGAGCCTGCCGCCGCACCGGTCGCCACCACCGAGAAGCCAGCCACCGAACGCTCGCCACGTAACGAAGAGCGCCGTAACGGTCGCCAGCAGAGCCGCAACCGCAACGGCCGTCGCGAAGAAGACCGCAAGCCACGCGAAGAGCGCGGCGAGCGCGCCCCGCGTGAAGAGCGTCAGCCTCGCGAAGAGCGTGCCCCGCGTGAAGAACGTGCGCCACGCGAAGAGCGTCAACCGCGCCAGCCGCGTGAAGACCGCCGCGGCAACCGCGAAGAGCGCGTGCGCGAACTGCGCGAGCCACTGGACGCCGCACCGACTGCCCGCGAAGAACGCGCACCGCGTGAAGAGCGTGCGCCACGCGAAGAACGCGTAGCCCGTGAAGAGCGCGCGCCACGCGAAGAGCGTGCACCGCGTGAAGAGCGTGCACCGCGTGAAGAACGTGCTCCACGCGAAGAGCGCGCTCCGCGTGAAGAGCGCGCTCCGCGTGAAGAGCGTGCTCCGCGTGAAGAACGCGCCCCCCGCGAAGAGCGTGCACCGCGTGAAGAACGTGCCCCACGCGAAGAGCGCCAGCTGCGC
This sequence comes from Pseudomonas sp. P65(2024), assembly GCF_057480955.1. NCBI lineage: Bacteria > Pseudomonadati > Pseudomonadota > Gammaproteobacteria > Pseudomonadales > Pseudomonadaceae > Pseudomonas > Pseudomonas sp. P65(2024). The sequence continues at coordinate 83,590 of NZ_JBLIYX010000018.1, read as the reverse complement.
CCTGAGGTGCAGGCCGCCGAACAGGCCGTGGAGCTCGCCGAGGAGCAACTGCCGAACGAAGAGCTGCTGCAGGACGAGCAGGAAGGCGCCGATGGCGAGCGTCCACGCCGCCGTTCCCGTGGCCAGCGTCGTCGCAGCAACCGTCGTGAGCGCCAGCGCAACGCCAATGGCGAGCTGATCGACGGCGGCGACGAAGACGCCGGCGAAGAGCAGCCACAACAGCACCAGGCCACCGAGCTGGGTGCTGAATTGGCCGCCGGTACAGCCGTGATCGCTGCCGTTGCCACCAGCAACATCAGCGCCGACGCCGAGGCCCAAGCCAACCAGCAGGCCGAACGCGCCAGCGCCGCTGTCGCCGAGACCCAGGTGCAAATCACCGAAGTCGTGGCCGAGCAGGTCGCCATCGCCCCGGTGGTCGAGCAGCCTGTCAGCGAGCCAGTGGTCGCTGCCGAGCCGAGCATCGAGCCTGTCGTTGAAGTGGCGCCACAGCCTGTGGTCGAAGAAGCCGCCGCCGAGCAGCCGGCCGCCGCCGTTGTCGAGGCAGCGGTCGAGCCGGCCGCGGTCGTGCAAGCCCCAGTAGTGGAAGCGGGCGAGATCGAGAAGGCACCGGTTGCCGAAGCGGTTGAAGCCAAGGCGCCAGTCGCCGAACAGCCTGCCCCGGTAGCTGAAGCCGTCGAAGCCCAGCCTGAAGCGGTCGAAGCCCCGGTGGCCGAGCCTGCGCCAGCCGTGGTTGCCGAGCAAGCACCGGTCGAGCCGTCCACCATCATGCTGCCGAACGGCCGTGCGCCGAACGACCCGCGTGAAGTGCGTCGCCGCAAGCGTGAAGCCGAAGCCGCCGCCGCTGCTCTGGCCGCCGCCCAGGCTACCCCGGCCGAAGCCCTGGAAACCGCTGACGAGCACAAGCCTCATCACGGTTGATAGCCTCGGCTGAATGAAAAAGCCCCGCCAGTGCGAACTGGCGGGGCTTTTTCTTTGCCGGTGGATGGCACCGGCTCTGCCGGTGATCGCGGGGCAAGCCCAGGCCACCCCATCAGTACAGGTTCGGCTCCATCTCCAGCTCAACCCCGAAGCGCTCGAGGATATCCGCCTGGATCCGCCGCGCCAGCGCATGCAACTGCGCCCCGCTCGCCTGGCCGTAGTTGACCAGCACCAACGACTGCAAGCGGTGCACCCCCGCATCGCCATCGCGATAGCCTTTCCACCCCGCCTGCTCGATCAACCAGCCGGCCGCCAGCTTCACTTGGCCATCGGCCTGGGGATAGGCCACCACGCCAGGATGCCCGGCACGAATACGCTCGGCCAACTCAGCGGACACCACCGGGTTCTTGAAGAAGCTCCCTGCATTGCCCAACTCAGCCGGATCCGGCAGTTTCTCCCGACGGATACTGCAGATCGCGTCGCTGATCGCCTGCGCGGTCGGCTGCTCGACGCCCTGCTCCGCCAGGCGCTGACGCACCGGGCCGTAGTCCAGGTGTGCCTGCAAGGTACGATTCAAGGCAAAGCGCACGCGTACAATCAGCCAGCGCCCGGGGTTGCGTTTGAACACGCTGTCGCGATAACCGAACGCGCACTCTTCCAACGAGAAATCCCGCAGCTCGCCGGTCTCGCGGTCCAGCGCGGTCAAGCCGGCGAACACATCCTTGATCTCCACGCCATAGGCACCGACGTTCTGCATCGGCGCGGCGCCCACGGTGCCGGGGATCAAGCTGAGGTTTTCCAGCCCGCACAAGCCCTGCCCAAGGCTCCACTGCACGAACGGGTGCCAGGGCTCGCCGGCCTCGGCCTCCACCACCACCCGCTCACCATCATCGCTGAGCAGGCGTCGGCCACGGCTGGCCATGTGCAGCACCAGGGCCTCGACATCGCGGGACAACAGCAGGTTGCTGCCGCCGCCAATCACCAGCACCGGCACCTGCCGCTCGGCGGCCTGGGCCAGGGCCTGGCGGGCTTCGTCGTCGTCATGGGCCTGGGTGAAGTAGCGGGCACTGACATCGATGCCGAAGGTGTTGTAGGGCTTGAGCGACACGCGCTCCTGCCAGTGCGCCGTCATAACCGCCCCTTGATTTCCACGACCAGCTCGCGGCAGGCCGCCTCGATCAGGTCCAGGACCTGCTCGAAGCCTTCGGCACCGCCGTAGTAAGGGTCCGGCACTTCGTCCAGGGCCGCGCCATAGCGGCGCAGGAACAGGTCGAGCTCGCCCTTGGCGTTGTGCGGACGCAGGGCCTGCAGGTTACCCAGGTTGCTCTTGTCCATGGCCAGGACCAGGTCGTACTCGGCAAAATGCGCCGCCTTGATCTGCTGGGCACGCTGGCGCGACAGGTCGTAGCCACGGGCCAGGGCGGCCTTGCAGGTGCGACTGTCGGGCGCCTTGCCGACATGCCAGTCGCCGGTGCCGGCGGAGGTTACCTGCACCACATCACCCAGGCCTGCGGCCTCGAGCTGATGGCGCAGCACGCCTTCGGCGGTCGGCGAGCGGCAGATGTTGCCGAGGCAGACGAACAAAACGCGCATCAGGCCTCCAGCAAGCGCCGAACGCGCTCCAGGTCTTCAGGGGTGTCCACGCCCACGGCCGGCGCCTCGATGGCGTCGGCGACATGGATGCGCACGCCGTGCCACAGGGCGCGCAGCTGCTCCAGCGATTCGGTCTGCTCCAGCCAGCATGGGCCCCAGGCGACGAAGTCCTGGAGGAAGCCCACCCGGTAGGCGTACATGCCGATATGACGGCGATAAGGCACGCCTTCCGGCAGCTGGTCGCGGTTGTGGGCGAAGGCGTCGCGGGCCCAGGGCAGCGGCGCGCGGCTAAAGGTCAGGGCCAGGCCGTGCTTGTCGCTGACCACTTTGACCGCATTGGGGTTGAAGAGGGTTTCCGGGGCGTGGATCGGCTCGGCCAGGGTGGCGATGCCAGCCTCCGGGTGCGCGGCGAGGTTGGCCGCCACCTGGTCGATGATCACCGGCGGTATCAGGGGCTCGTCGCCCTGCACGTTGACCACGATGGCATCGGCGGCCAGGCCCAGCTGGGCGGCCACCTCGGCCAGGCGATCGGTGCCCGACTCATGGTCGGCACGGGTCAGCAGCACCTCGGCGCCAAACGCCTGGCAGGCCTCGACGATGCTGGCATCGTCGGTGGCGATGACCACGCGGCTGGCGTCGCTCTTGCGCGCCTGCTCCCACACATGCTGGACCATCGGCTTGCCGGCGATCGGCAGCAATGGCTTGCCCGGCAGGCGCGTGGAGCGCAGCCGGGCGGGAATCACCACGGTGAAGTCCAGGCTCATTTGTCCAGGCGCTCTTCGTCGGTCAGGGTGCGCGCCTCGCTTTCCAGCATCACCGGGATGCCATCGCGGATCGGATAGGCCAGGCCGGCGCCCTTGCTGATCAGCTCGGTCTTGTCGGCGCTAAGCTTGAGCGGGCCCTTGGTGATCGGGCAGGCCAGGATATCGAGCAGTTTGGTGTCCATGGAGGTGTCCTTGCGACGAAAAATGAAAAAAGGCTCAGGGGCGGCCGGGCAGCAGGCGGTCGAGCTGGGCGTCGAACCAGGCGCTGAAGGCGGGCGTCGGCACGGCGTCGACCGCCAGGTACCACCAGTCGTCGGCGGCGAAGGGCCGGCATTTCACCGCATCCTTCTCGGTCATCACCAGCGGCAGCGGCGGGCTGAACGACAGCACTTCACGGCTGTAGGGCGCATGGTCGGCGAAAGGGTGCGGCACCGGCTGCCAGTGTAGCCCCAGCAGGGTGTTGAAGAAACGTTGTGGATTGCCGATGCCGGCCACGGCGTGCAGCGCCTGGCCAGCCGGGAACAGGTCGAGCTCGCGGCGCTCGCCGCTGCGCAGGTTGATCAGCGCCGAGGGTTGCAGGCGGAAGGCGAAGCCGTCGGCGCGGTCGGTCTCGGCGCCGTTGAACAGCACCGCGTCGGCCTCGCCCAAGCGCTCGGCCGGCTCGCGCAATGGGCCGGCCGGCAGGCAGCGGTGATTGCCCAGGCCCCGGGCGGCGTCGATCAACACCAGCTCCAGGTCGCGAGCCAGGCGGTAATGCTGCATGCCGTCGTCGCACAGGATCAGGTCCGGCGCATCGCTGGCCAGCAAGGCCTGCACGGCGCGGGAACGGTCGGGATCAATCACCAGCGGCACGCTGGTGCGCTGGACGATCAGCAAGGGCTCATCGCCGGCCTGATCCGCAGGCTGGTCAGCCTGGACGCGCCAGGGATAGTGCGGCGGCTTGGCGCCATAGCCACGGCTGACCACGCCGACCTTGAGCCCCTGCCGGCGGCAGTGCTCGATCAGCCAGAGGATCATCGGCGTCTTGCCGGTACCGCCGACGGTGATATTGCCCACCACGATCACCGGTACCGGGGCACGGTAGCTCGGGCTTTCGCCGCTGAGGAAGCGCGCGCGCTTGCGCGTCACCACGCGACGGTACAGGGCCTCCAGCGGCCGCAGCAGGGCCAGCGCCGGGTGCCCGGCGTACCAGGCGGCGAGCAGACGGTCGGCGAAGGCCATCAGGGCTTGCCCTGCGCGGCCTCGACGGTGGTCATGCGCAACTTGCTGAAGCCGAGCTTGCCGGCCGCGTCCATTGCGGTGATCACAGCCTGGTGCGGGGTCTTGCCGTCGGCGCTGATGGCCAGCGGCAGGGTGATGTCACCGCCGGATTCCTTCTCGATCGCCTCGGTCAGGGTGTCCAGGTCGCTCTTGGGCAGCAGGTGGTTGTTCACCGAGTACACGCCGTCGGCGCTGATGGTGATCTCCACCAGCTTGCCCTGGTCGGCCGGCGGCTGCTCGGCGCTGCTGGCCTCCGGCAACTCGACACGCAGCTGGGTCTCGCGGGTGAAGGTGGTGGTGACCACGAAGAACAGCAGCAGCACGAACACCACGTCGATCAACGACGCCAGGTTGATGTCGACGTTCTCGCGCTGGCGATTGCGCCGGAACTTCACGCCTTGCCTCCGGCCACTTCCACTTCGCGGTCGCCCTGCAGCACTTCCACCAGCTTGATCGCCTCCTGCTCCATGCCCACCACCAGCTCATCGATGCGGCGCAGCAGGAAGCGGTGGAAGAACACCGCCGGGATACCGACCATCAGGCCGGCCGCGGTGGTGACCAGGGCCTTGGAGATCCCCCCGGCCAGGACGGCGGCGTTGGCGGTCATCTGCGAGCCCATGAAGGCGCTGAAGATGTCGATCATGCCCAGCACGGTGCCCAGCAGGCCCAGCAGCGGGGCCATGGCGGCGATGGTGCCGAGGGTGCTGATGTAGCGTTCCAGCTCGTGGATGACCCGCGAGGCGGCCTCCTCGATGCACTCTTTCATGATCTCGCGGCCGTGGCGCGAGTTGGCCAGGCCCGCGGCGAGGATCTCGCCCAGCGGCGAGTCGGCGCGCAGGGCCTTGAGCTTGTCACTGGTGAGTTGCTTGTCCTTGATCCACATCCACACCTGGCCCAGCAGGTGCGGCGGGGTGACACGGCTGGCGCGCAGGGTCCACAGGCGCTCGACGACGATCGCCATGGCGGCGATCGAGCTCAGGATGATCGGCAGCATCATCCAGCCACCGGACTTGACCAATTCCCACACAGTTAGCATCCCCTCGGAAAAAGGCCGCCACTCTACCATAGGACCGCCTGGGGCTCATCTGCCGGAGGTCAGGGAATTCCTGTGTTGCCCCAGGGGGCTGCTTTGCAGCCCTTTCGTGACGCAAGGCCTGGTCGGAAGGGGGCGCAAAGCGCCCCCCGGTTCAATCCTCGATGGCGCGCCAGAACCGACGTTCCCGCCGCACACCTTCCACCCCACCCCGACTCCCCAGCACCAACCGCAACGCCCCCTCCAACGCCGTGTCATGCATCACCACCCCGTGCCGGCGATAGCGCTCGACCACCTGCCCATGGGGATGCCCGAAACCATTGTGCCGCCCCCGGGAAACCAACACCCCGCGCGGCGCCGTGGCCTGGACGAACGGCTCGCTGGACGACGTGCGGCTGCCATGGTGCGGCGCCTGCAACCAGTCCACCCGAGGATCGTCGGTCGCGGCCAGCCAGGCCCGCTCCGCACCGGCCTCCATGTCCCCGGCCAGCAGCAGGCGTTCGCCCTTGGCCTGCACGCGCAACACACAGGAGCGTTCGTTGCTGGAAGCCCCCTGCGGCCAGTGCCAGAGCTCGAAATCGACGCCATCCCACTGCCAGCGCTCGCCACTGCGGCACAGCGAGGCCGCTTCCAGCCCGGCAACCTCGCCGGCCAGCACTCGCGCCACCGAAACCCCACGCCGCACGGCCGCCGCCCCACCGGCATGGTCGGCATGGCCATGGCTGATCAGCATCACATCCAGCGCCTTCACCCCAAGCTTGCGCAAGGTCGGCAGCACCACCGTCTCGCCCAGGTCACTGCCACCCTGGGCCGGGCCTGCGTCATACAGCAGCGCGTGATTGCGGGTGCGCAGCAGCACCGCCAGGCCCTGCCCCACATCCAGCTGCCAGACCTCCACCTGCCCCGGCGGCACCTGTTCGCGTGGCGCCCACAGCGCCAGCAGCAGGACCACGCCCGGCGCCCGCAACGGCACGCCCCGGGGCAGCAACACCAGCACGGCGCCCAGGCACACCAGCAGCCAGGCCCACAACGGCAGTGGCTCGGGAATCCAGGCCGGCCGCAGCCCTGCCAATCGCGTCAGCACGGCAAACAACCCATCCAACGACAGGCCCGCCAGCCACAGCATCCCCTCCCCCAGCCCAGGCACCGGCAGCAGGGCCGTACCCAGCAACGCCAACGGCAGCACGCCCCAGCTGAGCCACGGCACCGCCAGCAGATTGGCCAGCGGCGCGCTGAGACTGACGGGCAGCCCCAAGGCCAGCAGCACCGGCAGCAACCCCACGGCGATCACCCACTGGGCGCGGGTCCAGGCCTGCCAGGGCCGCCAGGCACCCAGCCGGGCGGCAAAACACAGCACCAGCACCGCCACGGCAGCGAACGACAGCCAGAAACCCGGCAACAGGCTGGCCAGCGGCTCGACCAGCAGCACGCCCGACAGCGCCATCAGCAACGGCACCCAGGCGCCCAGATGGCGAAAGCGCAAGCGCCAGAGCAGCACCACCGCCAGCATCAGGCACGCCCGCTGCACCGGCACGCCGAACCCCGCCAGCCAGCCGTAGCCCAATGCCGCCGCCATCGCCAGGCCACAGGCCCAGGGCAGCCACGGCAGGCGCCGTGGCCACCCCCCCAGGCGTGCCAGCCCCGCCACCAGCCCGTAGACCAATCCGGCCAGCAAGCCGATGTGCTGCCCGGAAATCACCAGCAGGTGTACCGTGCCGGTGGCCTGCAGCACCTGCCAGTCCTCCCGCGCCAGGCCTGCGCCATCCCCGAGCACCAGGGCGGCCAACGCCGCCTCCCGGCCATGGGCATCGGTGGCCAGCAGGCGCTGGCGCAGGCCGTCGCGCCAACTGCTGGCCTCCTCGCCCTGGCGCATGCCGGCCTTGACCGTGCCGGTGGCACCGACCCGCCGCGCCAACAGCGTGGCCTCCTGATCCGGGCCATGGGGGTTGAGCAGGCCCTGCGGCCGACGCAGGTTGACCGCCAGCCGCCAGTGCTCCCCCGCTCGCAGCGGCGGCCCCTCGAACCAGCTCAATTGCACCCGCTGCGGCAACCGGGCCCGACGTGACTGCGGCTGCTCCAGCTCGAAACGCACGCCGCGCTCGGTACGGGTCGGCAGGCCGACCACCCGCCCCTCCAGCCACAGCGTGCGGCCATCCAGCGCGGCCGGCAGGCGGTCGTCCAGGGCCTGCTGCGCCGACCAGCAGGCCCAGCAGCCACCCAGCACGAACCAACCCAGCGGCCTGGCCCGGGTGCGCAGGCAGGCCAGGGCCAGCAACAGCAATGGAATCAGCCATCCGACCGGTGGCAGGGCAGGTAAAAAGCGCAGGCTCAACAGCCCGAGGACCAGCGCCAGCATCCCTGTGCGCATGAGATAGAGCTCCAGAAGCGAAAACGGCCCCTGAGGCTTAGCCGATTGGCGGGAGAAACCTGCTAAACAATTGTCACAAACTCTGAACGAGGCTGCGCTTCAATCAAGGCATACTGACGCCCTTCAACCCAGCCGGGAGCCCACATGCCGCGCCGTCTGTTCAAACGCTACATGCCGGACCCGACCAGCATCCGCGAACACAAGTCCTTACGCTTTTTCGGCAAGCTGCTGCACGACCCCAACCTGTGGCACCTGAATCGCCATTCGGTGGCGCGGGCCATGGGCGTCGGCCTGTTCGCGGCGCTGATCCCGATCCCCATGCAGATGCTGCTGGCCGCCGCGCTGGCGATCCCGGTGCGCGGCAACCTGCCAATCGCGGTGAGCCTGGTGTGGCTGACCAACCCGCTGACCATGCCGCCGGTGTTCTTCGTCACCTACATGACCGGCGCCTGGCTGATGCAGGTGCCGCCGCGCACGCTGCCCGAGGAAATCACCGTCGACTGGGTCACCGACCAGCTGGCGACGATCTGGCAACCGTTCCTGCTGGGCTCGGTGGTGTGCGGGGTGGTGCTCGGCGTGCTCGCCTACTTCACCACCATGGGCTACTGGCGCTGGTGGGTGGGCCGGCAGTGGCGCCGGCGCCAGTGCCGTTGTGCCCTCACCCGCAGCTCAGGCACGCATGCCGCGGCCGCTGACCAGCAGGCGCACGCACAGCAGGTAGAGCAGCGCGGTGGCCACCAGCATGAAGCTGATCGCCGTGCCGATGCTGATGTCCGACACCCCTAGGATGCCGTAGCGGAACGAGTTGACCATGTGCAGCACGGGGTTGGCCAGCGACACGGTCTGCCAGAACGGCGGCAGCAGGTTGATCGAGTAGAACACCCCGCCCAGGTAAGTCAGCGGCGTCAGCACGAAGGTCGGGATGATCGAGATGTCGTCGAAGTTGCGCGCGAACACCGCGTTGACGAAGCCCAGCAGCGAGAAGATGGTCGCGGTCAGCAGCACCACGACGATGGTCACACCCAGGTGATGCACCTGCAGGTGGGTGAAGAACAGCGACAGGATGGTCACGATCACCCCCACCGCCAGCCCGCGCAGCACACCGCCCAGCACATAGCCGACGAGGATGGTGTGCGGCGACACCGGCGACACCATCAGCTCCTCGATGGAGCGCTGGAACTTGCTGCCGAAGAAGCTCGACACCACGTTGCCGTAGGAGTTGGTGATCACCGACATCATGATCAGCCCCGGCACGATGTACTCCATGTAGGTGAAGCCGCCCATGTCGCCGATCTGCCGGCCGATCAGGTTACCGAAGATCACGAAGTACAACACCATCGTGATGGCCGGCGGCAGCAGGGTCTGCGGCCAGATGCGCAAGAAGCGCCGCACTTCGCGGTAGACGATGGTGTTCAGGGCGACCCAGTTGGTGCGCAGTTCCACACTCATACGGCCACCTTCGACAGGTTCTTTTCCACCAGGGACACGAACAGCTCCTCGAGTCGGTTGGTCTTGTTGCGCAGGCTTTGTACCTCGATGTTCTTCAGCGCCAGCTGGCCGAACAGCGCGGTGATGCCGATGTCCTTGTCCACCTGCACCTCCAGGGTGTGCGGGGTGATCAGCCGGCACGGGTAGCCCTGCAGCTCAGGCGCGGCGGGCAGGTCGTGCTTGAGGTCGAGGACGAAGGTCTCGACGTGCAGCTTGCCCAGCAACTGGCGCATGCTGGTGTTCTCGACGATGGTGCCGTGGTCGATGATGCCGATGTTGCGGCACAGCTGCTCGGCCTCTTCGAGGTAGTGGGTGGTGAGGATGATGGTGATGCCCTTCTGGTTGAGCTCGGTGAGGAAGCTCCACATCGAACGGCGCAGCTCGATGTCCACCCCGGCGGTCGGCTCGTCGAGGATCAACAGGCGCGGCTCGTGGATCAGCGCCCGGGCGATCATCAGCCGGCGCTTCATGCCGCCGGACAGCGAACGCGACGGCACGTCGCGCTTGTCCCACAGCCCGAGCTGCGTCAGGTACTGCTCGGCGCGCTCCTTGGCCACCTTGGGCGGGATGCCGTAGTAGCCGGCCTGGGTGACGACGATGTCGAAGGTCTTCTCGAACTGGTTGAAGTTGAACTCCTGGGGCACCACGCCCAGGCAGCGCTTGAGCGCCGCAGGCTCGCGGTCCAGGTCGTGGCCGAACACGTTGACCGTGCCGCTGGTCTTGTTCACCAGGGTCGAGAGAATGCCGATGGTGGTGGACTTGCCGGCGCCGTTGGGGCCGAGCAAGGCGAAGAAGTCGCCTTCGGAAACGTCCAGGTCGATGCCCTTGAGGGCCTGGAAACCGTTGCCGTAGGTCTTGGTCAGCTGTCGGATGGACAGGGCGGAACTCATAGCGGGTCGGGTACCGAGAAAAGGGTGCGGGACACGCCAGGTGAAGTCACTGGCGCAGTGAGTGCGGCCATGGTGCAAGGGCTGGCCGCACAAGTACAGTCACATGTATCGATAGTGACTATCGAAGTGGCGTCACGTCAGGGCGCTCATCACCGCCGCCTGGTAGGCCGGGCGTTGCTTGAGGCGCTCGTACCAGGCTTGGAGGTGGTGCATGGCCGGGCGTTCAATCGGCATTTCGAACCAGGCGTAGATGAAGCTGCCCAGGGGAATGTCGCCCATGCCGATCTGCTCGCCGGAGAGGTACGGCTGCTTGGCCAGGGTCTCGTCGGCGATGGCCAGCAGTTGCGCGCACTGCTTGTGCGCGGCGTTGATCGCCACCCAGTCGCGCTGGTCCTCGGGGGTGCGCAGCAGGCCCCAGAACAGCGGGCGGAAGGGGCCGGCGAAGGACGAGGTGGTCCAGTCCATCCACTTGTCGGCCAGGGCGCGCTGGCGCGGGTCGTCGAGGTACCAGCCTTGTTCGGCGCCGTACTCGGCGCATAGGTAGCGCACGATGGCGTTGGACTCCCACAGCACCAGGTCGCCGTCTTCGAGCATGGGCACCAGGCCGTTGGGGTTCAGGGCCCGGTAGTGCGGTTCGTTGACCACGCCGAAGGCGCCGCCGGCATCGATGGACTCGAAGTCCAGGCCCAGCTCGTGGGCGATCCACAACGCCTTGCGCACATTGCTCGAATTCTTGCGGCCCCAGATCTTCAGCATGGCAACGTCCTTAATGAATGCGGGAGGGGGGTCAGTCTACTCCAAGCGGTGGGCGGTGCCAGTGAAACCGGGGGGCCGCTTTGCGGCCCTTTCCGACCGGTCCGACGCCTCGGCAAGGCCACTCCCACAGGGTATACGCCAGCTCTGCCATGGCGCGGTCCCTGTGGGAGCGGCCTTGTGTCGCGAAAGGGCTGCGCAGCAGCCCCGGCGATTTCAAAGACTGTCAGATCTTTCCGAACCTGAAACCAAATGCTTCAGCCAGCAAAGCTTGGGAACTATCCTACGCGCTTGCCGGAAGCCGCCGCGTTGTCGGGGAAATACCCCGGGGATAACTTCATCGGGTCGCCCAATTGGGTGACCGGGTGTGAGAAACCCGATTTCCACAACGGTAACGCGCCTCCGTCATGGTGGCCGTGTACGGGCAGACCTCGGTCTGGCCGGGTTTACCTTGTGGCCCGGATTTCTCACCTCGTACATGGCTGCCACCTTGATCTCGTGAGAAAGGATGCGGGTGGTGGTTACTCGTAACCACAAGGAAGCTCGACCATGCAAAAAATCGTCCCCGACCCACCCCGTCTCTCCCACTTCCTCACCATCCGCCCCACCCTCCCCCGCGACGATGCCATGGCCGCCGCCGTCGAAGTGGCCACCGCCATCTCCGACGTCCTCGACATCTACTTCAAGACCGAGCCCGGCGAAGTCCAGGACCGCCTGTTCATCGCCAGCGACTACCTCGGCCAGCTGGCCTGCGCTCTGCTCGAGCACAAGCCGCAGGTGCAGCCATGAGCCGCGGCCACACCGCAGGCCGCACCACCTGCCTGGACCTGTTCAAGGTCGAGCCGGGCGTTACCTTCGAGGATGCCTTCAGCGAGTTGTCGGTGCTGCTCGGCTGCATCCGCCACCTGACCTGCGAGGCGGAGATGGAAGGCGACCTGCTGGCCGGCAGCTCGGCGCGGATCCTCAGCGCCATGGCCAAGGCGCTGATCGATGATATGGAGGTGGGGTTGAACCGCTCCAGATGATCTGATGACCGCATCGCGGGGCAAGCCCACTCCCACGCCCACATTGCATATCTGGCGTGGGAGCGGGCTTGCCCCGCGATGACTGCATGACATTCCCTACCGAACTCCCAGCGCCCCACCCTGTCATCTCCTAGGCAGGCCATCCACCCCAACACGTCTAAGCTCTGTGGATCGCCCCCGCCCCCCGCTTCCAAGGAGGAAGAATCATGCTGCTGTTGTGGTTGCTGGTCCTGGTGCTTGGCGCCGCGTATCTACTGCACCGGCGCCTGGCGCCCCTGCAAATCCTCGCGGCCATCGCCGCGTACACCCTGCTGATGGGCATCTTCAGCACCGCGCCAGGCTGGCTGCTGGCGCTGATCTGGGTAGTGATCGCCGCCAAGGCGGCCTTCTTCGCCCTGCCGGAGCTGCGCCGTAAACTATTCACCGCGCCGATGTTCAACTGGTTCCAGCGTACCCTGCCGCCGATGTCGCAGACCGAGCGCGAAGCCATCGACGCCGGCACCGTGTGGTGGGACGGCCACCTGTTCAGCGGCCGCCCCGACTGGAACACCCTGCTCGACTACGACGCGCCCAGGCTCAGCGAGGAAGAGCAGGCCTTCATCGACGGCCCCACCGAGCAGCTGTGCGCCATGGTCAGCGACTGGCAGATCGGCCAGGACCTCGACCTGCCGCCGCAAGCCTGGGACTTCATCAAGCAGCACGGCTTCTTCGCCCTGATCATCCCCAAGGAGTACGGCGGCAAGGGCTTCTCGGCCTACGCCCACTCCCAGGTGGCGATGAAACTGGCCACCCGCAGCGGCGACCTGGCCTCCACGGTGATGGTGCCCAACTCCTTGGGCCCGGCCGAACTGCTGCTGCACTACGGCACTGACGAGCAGCGCAGCCACTACCTGCCGCGCCTGGCCCGTGGCGACGACATCCCCTGCTTCGCCCTCACCGGCCCCCTGGCCGGCTCCGACGCCGGGGCCATGCCCGACACCGGCGTCATCTGCAAAGGCCAGTGGCAGGGTGAAGACGTCATCGGCCTGCGTCTGAACTGGGAGAAGCGCTACATCACCCTTGGCCCGGTCGCCACCCTGCTGGGCCTGGCCTTCAAGGCCTACGACCCCGACCACCTGCTGGGCGAGCAGACCGAGCTGGGCATCAGCCTGGCGCTGATCCCCACCGACCTCCCCGGCGTGGAGATCGGCCGACGCCACCTGCCACTGGGGGCCGCGTTCATGAACGGCCCCAACAGCGGCAAGGACGTATTCGTGCCGCTGGATTGCCTGATCGGCGGCCAGGCCATGCTCGGCAAGGGCTGGATGATGCTGATGAACTGCCTGTCGGTGGGCCGCTCGATCTCCCTGCCGGCGGTCGGCACGGGCGCGGCCAAGTACACAAGCCTCGTCACCGGCCAGTACGCCCGGGTGCGCGAACAGTTCAACGTGCCGCTGGCCGCCTTCGAAGGCATCCAGGAATCCCTGGCGCGCATCGGCGGCAACGCCTGGCTGATGGACAGCGCCCGCCTGCTCACCGCCAAGGCTGTCGACCTCGGGGAAAAACCCTCGGTGCTGTCGGCGATCCTCAAGTACCACCTCACCGAGCGCGGTCGCGAGTGCATCCAGCACGCCATGGACGTGCACGGCGGCAAGGGCATCATTATGGGCCCGAACAACTACCTGGGCCGCAACTGGCAAGGCGCGCCGATCTTCATCACCGTCGAGGGGGCCAACATCCTGTCGCGCAACCTGATGATCTTCGGCCAGGGCGCGATCCGCTGCCACCCGTTCGTGCTCAGGGAAATGGCCCTGGCCGGGCGCGAGGACCACGACCAGGCGCTGAACGAGTTCGACGACCTGTTGCTGCAGCACATCCTGTTCGCCGCCGGCAACGCCGCCAGCACCCTGGTGCTGGGTTTGGGCCTGGGGCATTTCGAGAAGGTCCCGGGCGATGCCCTGAGCCAGGGCTACTTCCGCGCCCTCAACCGCCAGGCGGCGGCGTTCGCCTTGCTGGCCGACCTGTCGATGATGCTGCTGGGCGGCGCGCTCAAGCGCCGCGAACGCCTGAGCGCCCGGCTGGGCGATGTGCTCAGCTACCTGTACCTGTCCAGCGCCGCGCTCAAGCGCTACCACGACCTAGGCTCGCCCGAGTACCTGCGCCCGCTGCTGCGCTGGGCGCTGGAGGAAAGCCTGGGGCAGGCCGAGAACGCGCTGGACGCGCTGCTCGACAACTTCCCCAACCGCTTCCTGGGCTGCGCCCTGCGGGTGCTGGTGTTCCCGTTCGGCCGCCGGCATACCGGGCCCAGCGATGAGCTGGACGCCGAGGTGGCGGCGCTGATCGGCCGCCGCAAAGGCGACCCGGCGCTGGAAGAGCTGCTGGCGGGCTGCTTCAGGCCTCAGGCCGACGGCGACCCAGTGGCCGCGCTGCAGACAGCCTGCGACCTGCTGGACGATGCCGCTCCACTGCACAAGGCCCTGCATCAGGCGGTCAAGGAAGGCAAGGTGCAGGCGGCACCGGGGCAGTCGGTGATCGACGCCGCCATCGAAGCGGGCGTGTTGCAGGCGGAGGAAGGCCAGCGCCTGCATCAGGCCGAGCAGGCGCGGCGGGTGGTGATCGATGTGGATGCGTTTGACAAGGACGTGCTGCTGCCCGAGGCAGGCAAAGTGCGCTGAGCATTGGTCGACCGCATCGCGGGGCAAGTCGCATCGGCGCACCGCCGCTCCCACGCCAAATATGCGATTGGCGTGGGAGCGGCGGTGCGCCGATGCGACTTGCCCCGCGATGAGGCCAGCACAGGCAGCTACGCTGCCAGCCTATGCAAAACCGGCGTATACTCCGCCCCCCGTTTCAACCACCCCGAGGACCGCCGCCATGGCCAACCCCCACCTGGAATACCACCTGCAACTGCTCCACCACCTGCGCACCATCCTGGCCGCGCTGGGTGAAGCCGAACAGGTCCCGGAGGAAAGCCACGCCCTGTTCCTCGAGCGCTTCGACGAGCTGCTCACCCTGCTGCCGCAGGACCCGCTGCAAAGCCAGTACCTGGGCCAGGACCTGATCTGCCAGGTGATCCAGCGCTATCCCCAGATCGCCCATCTGGTACCGCGTGATCTGCTGTGGTTCTTTGGTGGGGATTGCTTGCATTTCATGCCGGATGACGAG
Source organism: Pseudomonas sp. P65(2024) (assembly GCF_057480955.1). NCBI lineage: Bacteria > Pseudomonadati > Pseudomonadota > Gammaproteobacteria > Pseudomonadales > Pseudomonadaceae > Pseudomonas > Pseudomonas sp. P65(2024). The sequence continues at coordinate 68,354 of NZ_JBLIYX010000018.1, read as the reverse complement.
CTGGAGCTTTACCAGACGCTGGAAGAGCGACGCTACGAGGCAGAGCAGAACGGCGAAGCGTTTGATTGGCACCAAGAAAAGCAACTGCTAGCCAAGCCTGCTAAGGGTGATATTCACTGATGTAGATGCATCCCGGCCCCATTTGGGCCGGGAACCCCAATCACCTGAGCGGGACAAGTGAATTCACTCCGCCAAATCACGATCTAGCAAATCAGGGGGAATCCTAGCCTTACCCCCGAAAAAATGATGCGCCGAAGAACATAAGAACTCTGCTTCCAGTCGAAGTCGTTCTACCTGAGAAGGGGGCTGCTGCCCTTTACTTTCTTCATAACGCCTCCACGCATCGACCGCCCGTTTACATATCTCCAGCTGGACTTCCAAATCCGTCTTTTCGATCGTCACGGTCATTGCTCCTTCCTTGTTCAAGGCAGAATGGAGTGGGATCAGGCGCGCCCAACATTCTCCCCCGACAGAGTAATAACTGATGGTATGAGTACGAACATCGGGCACGTAACGAGTAGCGCCATGCCGTTGTACGCCCTCAGACGACATTCGCCAACTAGCAAAATTGATAGGTGTGCTGAGCCAGCTCGCCCCAAAAACCAACCACGCGAGCAAAAAAAACGCCACTTCAAACGAAGTGGCGTTTTCAATGTGGAGCGGGAAACGAGACTCGAACTCGCGACCCCGACCTTGGCAAGGTCGTGCTCTACCAACTGAGCTATTCCCGCAGGGTGAAGCTTTACCGCATGTGGCCTGAAGCGCCTTGACGACCTTCAGCACCGGCACCGTCGGAACGATGCGTTAAAACTGGAGCGGGAAACGAGACTCGAACTCGCGACCCCGACCTTGGCAAGGTCGTGCTCTACCAACTGAGCTATTCCCGCAAATATGGCGTCCCCTAGGGGACTCGAACCCCTGTTACCGCCGTGAAAGGGCGGTGTCCTAGGCCACTAGACGAAGGGGACTAAGCCGACGCTTTTCAGCGCACCAGAACATGAACCTCACGATTCAGCCTGGATTTTCTTTTCCTGCCCTGCCGAAGCAGTGCCGGAGAAACTGGAGCGGGAAACGAGACTCGAACTCGCGACCCCGACCTTGGCAAGGTCGTGCTCTACCAACTGAGCTATTCCCGCAATATGGCGTCCCCTAGGGGACTCGAACCCCTGTTACCGCCGTGAAAGGGCGGTGTCCTAGGCCACTAGACGAAGGGGACACACTGCTCGCATTACCTATTAAAGTACTGCTTGCTTTCACTCCCTGCCGCGTTTCGCTGTGTGCTTTACGCTGCAAGTGGCGCGCATTCTATGGATGCCTTGAAAGGTCGTCAACCCCTTTGTAGAAATTTATTTAAATCAATGACTTCCCGTCGTCATGGGTGGTGGTGCAGGATGCGTCCGGGGATTGGCGTTGCTTTTCTGACGTTGGCTCGGCAAGCTCGTAGCGATGTGCCAGTACCTGTAGGTTTTGGATGATGGGCCGATACATATAAGCAAGGCTTGAGGACCTGATCGCAGGGCTAGCCCGCTCCCACGAATGCTTCATGGATTCAAGGGCGAGCAGGACTGTCCGCCAGGCTGCACTGTTCGCTTTCGGGCGGACTCACTACACTCTCGATAGATGCAAAACTTCTTCATGAGGCGTTAACGGTGACACCACTTCTGATCACCCTGCTTATCGTTGCGGGTATCGCGCTGCTGATCGTGATCGGCTACCTCAACAATGTGGTCGAGAACGGCAAGCTCGAGCGCGCACGGCTCAAGGTCGAGCTGGCCGACCGCCTGCGCCGTTGCGGCGAAATCACCGAGACCTTCCCCGGGCAATTCATGACGCCCGCGCTCAAACTGCTGCTGACCCGCCTCGAACTGAACCTCAACCAGCGCCAGCTGGCCCTGGACAAGCACAGTGGCGACCTCAAGGCACGCATCGCCGAGCTGGAAGGGCTGATCGCCCAAGGCGAGAGGATACCGGTCAGTAACCCACCCTCGCCCATCCAGACCGAGGTAAAGGCCAAGGACGTGCGCTTTTTGCTGGAACTGCTGCACAACCAGATCGTGCGTGCCACTCAGGAAGGTTTCCTGGCGACCAACGAAGGCAAGTATTGGGTCAAGGAAATCCGTCATATCCTCGTGCTGCTGCATATCGAGTTCTTCAACAACCTCGGCCAGCAGGCCCTGCAGCAGAACCAGCCAGGCCAGGCGCGCCTGGCCTTCGAGCGTGGCGTGCAGTACCTGCGCAAGCAGCCTGAGCCCAAGCAGTATGAAGAGCAGTTGACCTACCTTGAGAAACTGCTGAACCGGGCCAATGCCCAGGTGCTGGACCAGATGGAACCGGCGGAGAATGAACAGAACGCGCTGACCCAAGGGCTCAAGACCGACGAGGATGAGACCTGGAAGAAGAAGGTCATCTACGACTGACAGCGCTGGCTCTATCGCGGGGCAAGCCCGCTCCCACGACCCAAAAGAAAGGGGCCTTCGCAGGCCCCTTCTTCATTTCAGCAATCGGTCAACGCGAGGAACACCTCGACCAACCGCTCCAGCCCTGCCTGGTCGGCCTCGCTGAAGCGCGCCAGCTTCGGGCTGTCCAGGTCGAGCACGCCGATCAGCCTTCCGGCCTTGACCAACGGAATTACCAGTTCGCTGTTGGACGCGCTATCACAGGCGATATGCCCGGGAAACGCGTGCACGTCCTCGACCCGCTGGGTCGTGCGGGTGGCCGCCGCGGCGCCGCATACGCCCCGACCGAACGGGATGCGCACGCACGCCACCTGACCCTGGAACGGGCCGAGCACCAGCACTTCGTTGCGGTTGATATAGAAGCCCGCCCAGTTCAGGTCCTCTACCTGGTTGTAGAGAAACGCCGAGAACTGCGCGGCGTTGGCGATGAAGTCGCGCTCGTCGGCGAACAGCGCCTGCACTTGCGCGGCCAGCAAGTCGTAGCCGTCGAGGCCTTGGCCACTGGCGTTGAGGTCGATCATTTATTTCTGCTCCAGCAATTGCAGCCCGACCCAGTAGCGGGCGAACTGATAGGCACAACGGCCATTACGGTTACCGCGGCCGGTGGCCCAGCGCACGGCGAGGATGTCGAGCGCTTCGCTGCGCTGCCACTGCAGCCCGGCCGGGCGCGCCAGCTGGCCGATCCAGTGCTCGACCACGTTGAGGAAGTGCTCCTGGCTGAACGGGTAGAACGACAGCCACAGGCCGAAGCGGTCGGACAGGGCGATCTTGTCCTCCACCGCTTCGTTGGGGTGCAGCTCGCCGTCGACCATCTTCCAGTTCTCGTTGTCGCTCTGTTTCTCCGGCACCAGGTGGCGGCGGTTGGAGGTGGCGTATAGCAGCACGTTGTCCGGGGCCTGTTCCAGCGAGCCGTCGAGCACGCTCTTGAGCACCCGGTAATCGCCCTCCCCGGCTTCGAACGACAGGTCGTCGCAGAACAGGATGAAGCGTTGTTCACGTTTTTGCAGTTGCTCGACCACCCGTGGCAGGTCGGCCAGGTGGTCGCGCTCGATTTCAATCAGGCGCAGGCCCTGGCCCGCATGCTCGGCCAACAGCGCCCGCACCAGCGACGACTTGCCGGTGCCGCGCGAGCCCCACAGCAGGGCGTGGTTGGCCGGCATGCCGTTGATGAACTGGTGGGTATTGCGGCCCAGCTGTTCGCGCTGCTGGTCGACACCGATCAGGTCGGACAGGCGGATGTCGAGGCTGACCTCCAGTGGCATCAGGTAGCCGCTGCGGCCGTCGCGTTGCCAGCGGGCCGCCAGGGTACGGGTCCAGTCGATGTCCGGGCGTGGGGCCGGCAGCAGGGGTTCGAGGCGGGCGAGGACGGATTCTGCGCGGTCGAGAAAAGCATTGAGACGGGCGTCCATGACGACTCCTATTGATTTCAGTTTTTTGGGGGCGCAGCGGCCCTTAATCGACGATCAACTGAAATGAACAGACAGACCCGCCAGCAGCCAGGGCTGATCGGCTATGCTTGCGCAGCGCACGGAGCAAGTAACCGGCTTGGGACCCATGGATATCAAGTTCACCAATCGCCTGTCATACAAGCAAGCCCGGTTGACAGTCCTGGTCGGCTTCATCCTGGGAACATTGCTCAGTCTCATCCAGATCGGCATCGATTATGCCAGCGAAGACGCGTCCATCAACCGTGAAATTCAGGCACTGCTGAAGATCAGCCACGACACGGCCTCGCGCATCGCCTACAACATCGACACGGAACTGGCCCAGGAGCTGACCGGCGGCCTGCTGAAATCGCCGGCGCTGATCCGCGCGCGGCTGATCGACAACAACGACACGGTGCTGGCCGATGTGCAGCGCCCCAGCATGGAAAGCCGCTACCGGGCGCTGTCGGACTTCCTGTTCGGCGAGCAGCGCCAGTTCCAGGACCGGCTGTTCCTCGCCCATATGCCCGATGAATACCTGGGCACCCTTTACCTGGATGTCGACACCTACACCTTCGGCGCACGCTTCCTCGACCGCGCCGGGGTCACCCTGGTCAACGGTTTCGCCCGCAGCCTGGTGCTTACCGGCATCCTCCTGGGGCTGTTCTACCTGATGCTGACCAAGCCACTGGTGACGGTGATCGGCGCGCTCAGCGGCAACGATGCGCGCACGCCCAGGCAGAACCGGGTGGACTGCCCCAAGGGCCACGAGAACGACGAGATCGGCGTGCTGGTGCGGGTCGCCAACCAGCAGTTCGTCAGCATGGCCACCGAGATCCAGCAGCGGCGCACCGCCGAGAACCGCCTGACCCAGTACCTCAACGAGCTGGAAGACATCGTCTCGGCACGCACCAACGAGCTCAAGGCCAGCAACAGCCGCCTGAGCCTGTCCAACCAGGAGCTGGACGAGGCGCGCCAGCGCGCCCTGGACATGGCCCAGGCGCGCGCCGCCTTCCTGGCCAACATGAGCCACGAGATCCGCACCCCGCTCAACGGCATGCTGGGCATGATCGCCCTGGCCCTGGACAGCGGCCTGGCGCCCGAGCAGCGCCAGCAGCTGTCGATCGCCCACGACTCGGGCAAGGTGCTGGTGGAGTTGCTCAACGATATCCTCGACCTGTCCAAGTTCGATGCCGGCCAGCTGGAACTGGAGCGCATTCCGTTCGACCTCGGCGCGATGGTCGAAGACACCGCCAACCTGCTGTCGCAAAATGCCGCGCCCAGTGTCGAGCTGACCTGCCTGGTCGCCCCGGACTTCCCAAGCACGGTGCTGGGTGACCCGACCCGGGTGCGGCAGATCGTCAGCAACCTGTTGTCCAACGCCCTCAAGTTCACCCGTTTCGGCCGCGTCGACGTGCGCCTGAGCAGCATCGTCGGCGGCGTCCGCCTGGAGGTGAGCGACACCGGCATCGGCATCCCCGAGGAGGCCCAGGCGCGGATCTTCCAGCCGTTCACCCAGGCCGGCGCCGGCATCACCCGCCAGTATGGCGGCACCGGCCTGGGCCTGGCCCTGACCCGCAACCTGTGCCAGGCCATGCAGGGGCATCTGCATATCCATTCCGAAACCGGCTTCGGCAGCCGCTTCAGCGCCGACCTGCCGCTACCGGCGCACACCGCGGCGATCCCGCCGGCGCCGCTGAGCGGGCGGGTGGTGGCCCTGGGCAACCCCGGCAGCGGCCTGGCCGAGCTGCTGCAGGGGCTGCTGCCACGCTGGGGGCTGGAATACGCGCGCCACGAGAACGCCAGCGAACTGACCGGCACGGCCGTCGACCTGCTGATCACCGACGATCTGGACCACGTGCTCGACCTGCGCCCGGCCATCGAGGCGCCAATCCTGCTGGTGACCGCCTACGGCAATTTCCTGCCCGCCGAGCAGGCCGAGCAGCTGGCGCCCCTGCAACAACTGGCCCGCCCCCTGGCGCGCAACGCTCTGTACCAGACCCTGCGCCGCACCTTGCAGGGCGAGCCCAACGCGCCCCTGCCCCACGAGGTGCCGGCCTCGCGCGAGCTAAGGGCGCGTATCCTGCTGGTGGAGGACAACCCGGTGAACCAGCTGGTGGCCAAGGGCATGCTGGGCAAGCTCGGCTGCCAGGTGCAGGTGGCCGCCCACGGCCAGGAGGCCCTGGACAGCCTGGAGCAAGGCAGCTTCGACCTGGTGCTGATGGACTGCAACATGCCGGTGATGGATGGCTACGAGGCCAGCCGGCGCATCCGCCAGAGCAGCCGCTGGCCAGAGCTGCCGATCGTCGCGCTGACCGCCAACGCCATGCCCGAGGAGCGCGAGCGCTGCCGCGCCGCGGGCATGAACGACTACCTGGCCAAGCCGTTTCGCCGCGAGGAACTGCTGGCGCTGATCGAGCACTGGGTGCCGATCAGCGGTTGAGCAGCGGCTCGATCGCCGACTTCAGCGCCTCGGGCTTGGTGGTCGGGGCAAAGCGGCTGACCTTGCCGGTGCGCGGATCGACCAGGAACTTGGTGAAGTTCCACTTGATCTTCTGCGTGCCCAGCACGCCCGGCGCGCGGCGCTTGAGCTCGGCGAACAGCGGGTGGGTACCGGGGCCGTTGACCTCGATCTTGCGAAACAGCGGGAAACTCACGCCGAAGTTGAGCTCGCAGAACTGCGCGATCTCGCGGGCATCGCCCGGTTCCTGCTTGCCGAACTGGTTGCAGGGAAAGCCCAGCACCACCAGGCCCTGGTCGCGGTAGTCCTGCCACAGGCGTTCGAGGCCCTTGTACTGCGGGGTGAAACCGCACTGGCTGGCGGTGTTGACCACCAGCAGCGCCTTGCCGGCGAAGTCGCCCAGCACTTTCTGTTCGCCACCGAGGGTGACGCAGGGGATGTCCAGCAGCGCATCGGCCATGTTCGCTCTCCGTCAATCGCGTGGCTTGAGGTCCAGGCACACCGAGTTGATGCAGTAGCGTAGCCCGGTCGGCGGCGGGCCGTCGGGAAATACATGGCCCAGGTGGGCGTCGCACCGGGCGCAGGTGACTTCGGTGCGGATCATGCCGTGGGAGGTGTCGCGGATCTCGATCATCGCGGCCTCCTGAATCGGCTCGTAAAAGCTCGGCCAGCCGCAGCCGGAATCGAACTTGGCCTTGGCGTCGAACAGCGGCAGGTCACAGCAGATGCAGTGGTAGATGCCGTCGCCGCGCTCGCTGTTGTACTTGCCGCTGAACGGACGCTCGGTGCCCTTGAGCCGGCACACCTGGTACTGGGCCGGATCGAGCATGGCGCGCCATTCGTCCAGGGTTTTGTCGATCTTTTGCATGATGGAACCTCGGCAGGCTGATTTTCACCTCGCACCGGCTTTTCCCTGGCGCGGGTGGCACGTATATTAGTTGGCTTCGTGTGCAAGGCAGCCAGTCTGGCACCCGCTTCCCGCCCTTTCAAACCTTTCGAGCAAGGGCGGCGCGTATTCTCACTCGGGATCTCATCATGCAGTTCAGCAAATCGAACAAGCTCGCCAATGTCTGCTACGACATTCGCGGCCCAGTGCTCAAGCACGCCAAACGCCTGGAAGAGGAAGGCCATCGCATCCTCAAGCTGAACATCGGCAACCCGGCGCCGTTTGGTTTCGAGGCGCCGGACGAGATCCTCCAGGACGTCATCCGCAACCTGCCCACCGCCCAGGGCTACAGCGACTCCAAGGGCCTGTTCAGCGCGCGCAAGGCGGTGATGCAGTATTGCCAGCAGAAGGAAATCGAAGGCGTCACCATCGAGGACATCTACCTGGGCAACGGTGTGTCCGAACTGATCGTGATGTCGATGCAGGCGCTGCTCAACAATGGCGACGAGGTGCTGATCCCGGCGCCTGACTACCCGCTGTGGACCGCCGCGGTGAGCCTGGCCGGCGGCAAACCGGTGCACTACCTGTGCGACGAGCAGGCCGACTGGTTCCCGGACCTGGACGACATCAAGGCCAAGATCACCCCGAACACCAAGGCCCTGGTGATCATCAATCCGAACAACCCGACGGGCGCGGTGTACTCCAGGGAGCTGCTGCTGGGCATGCTGGAGCTGGCGCGCCAGCACAACCTGGTGGTGTTCTCCGACGAGATCTACGACAAGATCCTCTATGACGAGGCCGTGCACATCAGCACCGCGTCGCTGGCTCCGGACCTGCTGTGCCTGACCTTCAACGGCTTGTCCAAGTCGTACCGGGTGGCGGGCTTCCGCTCCGGCTGGCTGATCATCTCCGGGCCCAAGCATCACGCCCAGAGCTACATCGAAGGCATCGACATGCTGGCCAACATGCGCCTGTGCGCCAACGTGCCGGCCCAGCACGCGATCCAGACCGCCCTGGGCGGCTACCAGAGCATCAACGACCTGGTGCTGCCACCGGGCCGCTTGCTCGAGCAGCGCAACCGCACCTACGAGCTGCTCAATGCCATCCCCGGGGTAAGCTGCGTCAAGCCGATGGGCGCGCTGTACGCGTTCCCGAAGATCGACCCGAAGGTCTGCCCGATCTTCAACGACGAGAAGTTCGTGCTTGACCTGCTGCTGTCGGAAAAGCTGCTGATCGTCCAGGGCACGGCGTTCAACTGGCCGTGGCCGGACCACTTCCGCGTGGTGACGCTGCCACGGGTGGATGACCTGGAACAGGCCATTGGCCGGATCGGTAACTTCCTGCGGACCTATTCGCAGTAACACGGCCCCGAGGTAGGAGCGAGCCTTGCCGAGGCGTCGGACCGGCCGCTCCTACCCCCTTACATCCTGCAACGCTCTATCCCACAGCCCTCTCGGCATCCTCTGCCATACTCCTCGCGTACACAGTTTGAAATAGTCGCCCGGTTGAATAGCCGCGCCCTCCCCCTTATATACCCCGCAGTACGCAACGAACTTATCCGTCAGGAGAACGTAACAACCATGATGCGCATTCTGTTGTTTGTAGCCACCAACCTCGCGGTGGTGCTGGTTGCAAGCATTACCCTGAGCCTGTTCGGCTTCAACGGGTTCATGGCGGCCAACGGGGTTGACCTCAACCTCGGCCAGCTGCTGGTCTTCTGCGCCGTGTTCGGTTTCGCTGGCTCGCTCGTCTCGCTGTTCATCTCCAAGTGGATGGCAAAGATGACCACCGGCACCCAGATCATCACCCAGCCCCGCACCCGCCACGAACAATGGCTGCTGCAGACCGTCGAGGAGCTGTCCCGCGAGGCCGGCATCAAGATGCCCGAGGTGGGTATCTTCCCGGCCTACGAGGCCAACGCCTTCGCCACCGGCTGGAACCGCAACGACGCGCTGGTCGCCGTTTCCCAGGGCCTGCTGGAGCGCTTCTCGCCCGATGAGGTGCGCGCGGTGCTGGCCCACGAGATCGGCCACGTGGCCAACGGCGACATGGTCACCATGGCGCTGGTGCAGGGCGTGGTGAACACCTTCGTGATGTTCTTCGCCCGCATCATCGGCAACTTCGTCGACCGGGTGATCTTCAAGAACGAAGAAGGCCACGGCATCGCCTACTTCATCGCGACCATCGTCGCCGAGCTGGTACTGGGCATCCTCGCCAGCATCATCGTCATGTGGTACTCGCGTCGCCGCGAGTTCCGCGCCGACGAAGCCGGCGCCCACCTGGCCGGCACCGGTGCGATGATCGGCGCGCTGCAGCGCCTGCGCTCTGAACAGGGTCTGCCGGTGCACATGCCCGACACCCTGAAGGCCTTCGGCATCAATGGCGGCCTCAAGCATGGCCTGGCCGGCCTGCTGATGAGCCACCCGCCGCTGGAAGACCGTATCGACGCCCTGCGCCGTCGCGGTTGATCCAGGCAGCAACAAGAAAGGGCGACTTCGGTCGCCCTTTCTATTTGCTATTTGCCATGTCGCCCTCCCCTGTGGGAGCGCCAGCTCAGCGTCTTAGCCGATAAACACGCTCCAGCAGGCTCGTCACACCGGCCTTCAAAAACTTCGGACTCTCGTCGAGAATCTCCCGCGCCTCGACCTCATCGACCCGCCACCCGACAAAACCTGCCCGCACTTCGGCGTCCGGCACCGAGAACGGCGGTCCGTCGATCAATGCCTGGTCGTACTCCAGGGTCACCAGCAGCCCCCGACAGGCCGCCGGCAACCGCTCTCCCAGCAACGCCATGTACCGCTCGCGCATCGCCACCGGCAAGGCGATCAGCGCCGCCCGGTCATACACCCCCGCGCAATCCGCCAGATCCTCGGCACGCAGGGCGAACACATCCCCGCACCACAGCTCCACCTCGTCGCTGCGCCACACCTCGAAGGCACCGTGCCGGGAAATTTGCGCCACCAAGCCATGCTCGGTGAAGAAGTCCGCCACCGCCCTGCGCGAAAGCTCCACCCCCAGCACCCGATAACCTTGGGCGGCCAGCCAGAGCAGGTCCAGGCTCTTGCCGCACAGCGGCACCAGCACCCGCGACCCCGGGGCCAACCCCAAGGTCGGCCAGTGCGCCTGCAGATATGGATTCACCCGCGGTTGGTGAAAGCCAATCTGGTTGTCCGCCCACCGCTTGTGCCAGAACGCTGGCTCCATGATCCCTCCCGGTTTTTCGATAAAAGGCTGTGAAAACTTATATTGGATCTTGATCGAAGGCTGATCGAAGATGGCTGCATCTTACCTGCCAGGACCCCGCCATGCTGCCCAGCCTGTTCATCTCCCACGGATCGCCCATGCTCGCCCTGCAACCCGGCGCCAGCGGCCCGGCCCTGGCCACGCTGGCCCGCACCTTGCCCCGCCCGAAAGCGATCGTGGTGGTGTCGGCGCACTGGGAGACCCGCGAACTGCTGGTGATGGGCAACCCGCAGCCGCAGACCTGGCATGACTTCCATGGTTTTCCGCCGGCGCTGTATGCGGTGCAGTACCCGGCACCCGGCGAACCGGCACTGGCCAGGCGGTTGTCCGAACTTCTGGGGGCCCGACTGGATGAGCAGCGGCCCTTCGACCATGGTGCCTGGGTGCCGCTTTCACTGATGTATCCCGAGGCGGATATTCCAGTGGTTCAGGTGTCGCTACCCAGCCAGGCCGGTCCTGATCTGCAACTGAAGGTTGGCCGGGCGCTGTCGGCACTGCGCGAGGAAGGCATCCTGCTGATCGGCTCGGGCAGTATCACCCATAACCTGGGCGAGCTTGACTGGCACGCCGGGCCGGATGCGGTCGAGCCCTGGGCGCTAGCGTTTCGTGACTGGGTGGTGGATCGGTTGAGTGCCGGGGATGAGACGGGGCTTGTGGATTATCGGCGGCAGGCGCCGTTTGCGGTGCGCAACCATCCCAGTGATGAACACCTTTTGCCGTTGTTCTTTGCCATGGGGGCTGGCGGGCGATTTGGCATCGTGCACCAGGGGTTTACGCTGGGGGCGCTGGGGATGGATATCTATTGGTTCGACTGATGTGCGCCAGGGGGGCGCGAGGCGGCCCCTACAGGGATCGGGGTCAGCTGATCGCCAGGCAAAAAAAATCCCCGGCCAGAAGGCCGGGGATTTTTTATTGCAGCGTCAAGATCAATCTTCGCGGTAGCGACGCAGCTTCAATTGCTTACCGGCAACGCGGGTGTCCTTGAGCTTGGTCAGCAGGCGCTCGAGGCCGTCTTCCGGCAGCTCGATCAGACTGAAGCTGTCACGCACCTGGATGCGACCGATGGCGTCACGCGCCAGGCCACCCTCGTTGAGGATCGCGCCCAGCAGGTTCTTGGCGGCGATGCCGTCACGGGCACCCAAGGCGGTACGGCAACGCACGCGGCCTTCGGCCAGCGGCATCGGCGCGCGGCGCTCGCGGTCACCACGGTCCGGACGCTCGCCGCGCTCGGTGCGCTCACCACGCTCACGCGGGGTGTAGGTCGGCACCAGCGGCTGCTCGCGCTCCACCGAAGCCAGGTCCAGCGCCTGGCCGTTGGTGGCCTTGCGCAGCAGCGCCGCGGCCAGGGCACGCGGGGTGCAGCCCAGGTCGGCGGTCAGGCGGTCGAACAATTCGCCGTGGCTGGCCTCGGACTCGGCCACCAGCGGCGCCAGGCTCTTGGTCAGCTTCTTGATGCGCGCATCCAGCACGGCTTGCGGGTTAGGCAGGCGGGCTTCGGCGACTTTCTGACCGGTGACACGCTCGATCACCTGCAGCATGCGGCGCTCACGCGGGGTAACCAGCAGCAGCGCACGGCCATCGCGACCGGCACGGCCGGTACGGCCGATACGGTGCACGTAGGACTCCGGATCGTACGGCATGTCGACGTTGAACACGTGGGTGATACGCGGTACGTCCAGGCCACGGGCAGCGACGTCGGTGGCGACGACGATGTCCAGGCGGCCATCCTTGAGCGAGTCGATCACGCGCTCACGCTGGTTCTGGGCGATGTCGCCGTTCAGCGCGGCAGCCTTGTAGCCTTTGGCTTCCAGGGCGGCGGCCAAGTCCAGGGTAGCCTGCTTGGTGCGCACGAAGGCGATCAGCGCATCGAACTCTTCCACTTCCAGCAGGCGCAGCACGGCCGGGATCTTCTGGTCGGCGTGGACCATCAGGTGGGCCTGCTCGATCGCGGTCACGGTCTGGGTCTTGCTCTGGATCTTGACGTGCTTCGGCTCGCGCAGGTGGCGCTCGGCGATGGCACGGATCGAGGCCGGCAGGGTGGCGGAGAACAGCACGGTCTGGCGGGTGGCAGGGATGGCATCGAAGATCACTTCGAGGTCATCCATGAAGCCCAGCTTGAGCATTTCGTCGGCTTCGTCGAGCACCAGGTACTGGACGGTGGACAGGACTTTCTCGTCGCGGCGCAGGTGGTCGCACAGGCGGCCCGGGGTGGCGACGACGATCTGTGCGCCATTGCGAATGGCACGCAGCTGTGGGCCCATCGGGGCACCACCGTACACGGCCACCACGTTAACGCCCGGCATCTGCTTGGCGTAGGTTTCGAAAGCGGTGGCTACTTGCAGCGCCAACTCACGGGTTGGCGCCAGGATCAGGGCTTGCGGTTCGCGCTTGCTCACGTCGATCTTGTTGAGGATCGGCAGGGCGAAGGCAGCGGTCTTGCCGGTGCCAGTCTGCGCCTGGCCGATCATGTCGTGACCGGCGAGGATGATCGGGATCGACTGTTGCTGGATGGCCGACGGCTCTTCATAGCCGGTGGCCAGGACGGCAGCAACGATGTTCGGATTGAGTTCGAGAGCGGCGAATCCGCCGGTTTCCTGGGTCATGGGTCTGCCTCTAGGTGCATCCGCAAAGACCCATGCTCCAAAGCTGCACATGCCTTGAAAGACCAAACGGTCACCCAGGCAGCTTTGGCGGCGGGGATTTGCGAAAACGATTGAAATAGGAACGTCTTGGGGAGGTCCGCCTAGCGGACGCGCAGCCGAAGCTGGATTCGGAGGATTTGCACCACCTGATTTTGAGGTCCGCTAAAAGACCGGCGCGTACTATACCCGAAATAGCCGTGAGTTGTGAGAAATATTTCGAAGATCCAGACTCACATTGGATCCAGGCTGAATCGTTTCCCTGCAGACGCGTACATCCGGATCAGGTCGCCGGACGGATGGCCTTGATCAGGTACTCCAGCGAATAGCCCAAACGTGGCGCCAGCGCGGCGGCCCGCGCCCGCACGGCATCGATGTCCAGCGTCTGCTCAAGGTCCGCCGGCACCAGCAGGATCACGTTGCCCTCCTTCACCGGCAGCTCCCAGTAATGCCGGTGATACAACCCACGCAACAAGGCCGCGCCCAACGGCTTGCCGTCGTCCCCGGCCCACTGGTTGATCACCAGCCAGCCATCGGGGTTGAGCTGCTTCTGGCAGTTCTCAAGGAAACCCCAGGCCAGATGGCCGACGCCGGGGCCATAGTCGGTATACAGGTCGACAAACAGCAGGTCGGCCTTCTCCGCGCTGGACAGCAGTTCGAGGGCGTCGCCCACCCGCACATACAGCCTCGGGTCGTCGTCCAGGCCCATGTACTCCATGGCCAGACGCGGCACATCAGGGCGCAGCTCGATGGCCTCGACATCCTCCAGCGGCAGGAACTTCAGGCACGCCTGGGTCAGGGTGCCGGCGCCAAGGCCGAGGAACAGCGCGCTCTCCGGCTGCCCGTGGCACAGCGCGCCGACCAGCATGGCGCGGGTGTAGTCGTACTCCAGCCAGCTGGGGTCGGCGGTGAAGGTGCAGCTCTGCTCGATGGCGTCGCCGAACTCGAGGAAGCGATAGTCATCCACCTCGTAGACGCTGATGACGCCAAAGGCGTCCTCGACCCGTGCCAGCAGCCGCTCTTCCCGCTCCGTCGCCATCCCTACCACCTGCCCGCGCAAAAGGCCCATTGTCCGCCAATGCCGGTGGTGCAACAAGCACACCCGGGCGTACCATGACCGGCAGGCCTTAACGACACTTATGGATAGAGCTTGCAATGACCCGACAATGGACCCCTGACAGCTGGCGCGCCCTGCCGATCCAGCAGCAACCGATCTACCCCGACGCCGCACACCTGCTGAAGGTGGAGCAGACTTTGGCCAGCTACCCGCCGCTGGTGTTCGCCGGCGAAGCCCGCGAGCTGCGCCGGCAGTTCGCCGAGGTGACCCAGGGCCGGGCGTTCCTGCTGCAGGGCGGCGACTGCGCCGAGAGCTTCGCCGAGTTCTCCGCGGCGAAGATCCGCGACACCTTCAAGGTGCTGCTGCAGATGGCCATTGTCATGACCTTTGCCGCCGGCTGCCCGGTGGTCAAGGTCGGGCGAATGGCCGGCCAGTTCGCCAAGCCGCGCTCGGCCAACGACGAGACCATCGGCGACATCACCCTGCCCGCCTACCGCGGCGACATCGTCAACGGCATCGGCTTCGACGAAAAAAGTCGCGTCCCCGACCCCGAGCGCCTGCTGCAGGCCTACCACCAGGCCACCGCCAGCCTAAACCTGCTGCGCGCCTTCGCCCAGGGCGGCTTTGCCGACCTGCACCAGGTGCACAAGTGGAACCTGGACTTCATCGCCAACTCGGCGCTGGCCGACAAGTACCACCAGTTGGCCAACCGCATCGACGAGACCCTGGCCTTCATGCGCGCCTGCGGCCTGGACACCGCGCCGCAACTGCGTGAAACCAGCTTCTTCACAGCCCACGAAGCGTTGCTGCTCAACTACGAGGAAGCCTTCGTGCGCAGCGACAGCCTGACCGGCGACTACTACGACTGCTCGGCGCACATGCTGTGGATCGGCGACCGCACGCGCCAGCTCGACGGCGCCCATGTCGAGTTCCTGCGCGGCGTGCACAACCCGATCGGGGTCAAGGTCGGCCCGAGCATGAACCCCGAGGAGCTGATCCGCCTGATCGACGTGCTCAACCCGGACAACGACCCGGGCCGCCTGAACCTGATCGTGCGCATGGGCGCCGGCAAGGTCGGCGACCACCTGCCGGGGCTGATCCGCACCGTGCAGCGCGAGGGGCGCCAAGTGCTGTGGAGCTCCGATCCGATGCACGGCAACACCATCAAGGCCAGCAGCGGCTACAAGACCCGCGATTTCGCGCAGATCCTCGACGAGGTCAAGCAGTTCTTCCAGGTGCACCAGGCCGAGGGCAGCCACGCCGGCGGTATCCACATCGAGATGACCGGGCAGAACGTCACCGAGTGCATCGGCGGCGCCCGGCCGATCACCGAAGATGCACTGTCCGACCGCTACCACACCCACTGCGACCCGCGGATGAACGCCGACCAATCGCTGGAGCTGGCGTTCCTGATCGCCGAAACCCTCAAGCAGGTACGCCGCTGAGCAACGCCTGACGCAGCCGGCTGCCCTCGGCGCGGGGGCAGTTGAGCTGCACCCTCTCCAGCCCCAGCCAGGCGGCTAGCCGCTGCAAGTTGGCCGCCAGCGCCAGATACCCTTCCCCGTCCAGCCCTGCCGGTTCCTCGTGCACTGCATGCACCGCCAACCGCCCGTGGGCGCGCTCGGCGCGCAGATCCACCCGCGCGGCAATGCGCTCCCGATAAAGAAACGGCAGCACGTAGTAGCCGTACACCCGCTTGTGCGCCGGGGTGTAGATCTCAAGGCGGTAGCGGAAGTCGAACAGGCGCTCGGTACGCTCACGCGCCCAGACCAGTGAATCAAAAGGCGAGAGCAAGGCGCTGGCTTCGATGCGCCGAGGAACCCGTGGCACGCCCGCGACATAGGCTGGTTGTTTCCAACCCTGCACCGTGCAGGCCTGCAGGCGCCCGTCCTCGACCAATACGGCCAGGGCGGCCTTGCTCTGCTGCGGCGAGAGGCGAAAGTAATCACGCAGGTCCTGTTCGGTGGCCACGCCCAGGGCAACCGCGGCATGCAGCAGCAAGCCCTGGTGCGCTTCGGCCTCGTTGGGTTGGGCCTGCTCTAGGAGGGTCGCCGGCAGCACCCGCTCGGGCAGGTCGTACAGGCGCTCGAACCCGCGACGCCCGGCCACGGTGACCTCGCCGGCGGCGAACAGCCATTCCAGCGCATGCTTTTCTTCGCTCCAGTCCCACCAGGGGCCGGCGCGCTCCTCGCGGGTGGACAGGCTGCCCGCGCCCAGCGCGCCCTGGTCGCGAACCGCCGCCAGTACCCGCTCGATCACCTCGCGCCGCTCGCGGCCGAACGCGGCCAGTTGCCGGTAGATGCCCTTGCCGTCGGCGGCATGGGCCATGCGCCAGCGCATCAGCGGGTACAACGCCAGCGGCAGCAACGATGCTTCATGGCCCCAGTATTCAAACAACCGGCGCTGGCGGCGCTGGCCCCAGGCGAGCTGGTCGAGCAGGTCGCGCGGATAGTCGCCCAGGCGCGAGAACAGCGGCAGGTAGTGGGAGCGCACCAGGGCATTGACCGAGTCGATCTGCACCACGCCCAGGCGCTGGAACATGCGTGTGAGACTGGCAAGGGTCGGCGGGCCGCCGGGCGACTTGCCGAAGCCCTGGGCAGACAAGGCCAGGCGGCGGGCCTGGGCGAGGGACAGGCTGAGGGACATGCAGTGGGCTCCGTCTGATGTTCAGACAGTAAAGACGCAATCGCCGGACAGGTTTGTCCGGCGATTGTAGCCCTCTTCATTTACGCAGCGGGTCTTCCCAGAAATGCCGGTCGGCTTCCTGCTGGATATCGGCCCGCGACAACCCCAGGTCGTGCAGCGTGGCATCGCTCAGGCGCGCCAGTTCATCGCGCTGGCGGTGCAGTTCGTACCAGCGCAGCAGCCGCCCGCCGACATCGTGCAACAGGTGGCCGAGGGTAGACCCAGGCTGGTGAGCAACGTTGAAATGACCTTTCATCTTGACGCCCTCCGTGTGGATGGCTCCAGTCTCTGCCCAGGCCTAAGATCAATCCAACGAATGTTTCTGATGCCATGCATCTCGGAGATTGATGCCATGTCCCAGTATCAGAGTCTCGACGCGGACGTGCTGCGCACCTTCGTCGCCATCGCCGAGCAAGGCGGCTTCACCCGCGCCGGCGAGGTGGTCAACCGCACCCAGTCGGCGGTGAGCATGCAGATGAAGCGCCTGGAAGAGGACATCCTGCAGCGCCAGCTGTTCGAACGTGACGGCCGCCAGGTGCGTCTCACCGCCGAGGGCCAGGTCCTGCTGGGCTATGCCCGGCGTATCCTCAAGCTGCACGGCGAGGTGTTCAACACCCTGCGCATGCCGCACATGGTCGGCGTGGTGCGCATCGGCACCCCGGACGACTACGCCATGCGCTACCTGCCGGGCATCCTCACCCGTTTCGCCCAGGCGTACCCGCTGATCCATGTCGAGGTGCACTGCGATTCGTCCAAGCAGTTGATGCTGCGCCAGGACCTGGACCTGACCATCGTCACCCGCGAGCCGGGCAACGAAGTTGGCCAGCTGCTGCGCCAGGAGCGCCTGGTGTGGGCCGCGGCCAAAGGCTTCTGCCCCCACGAGCAGCGGCCGATGCCGCTGGCGCTGTTCAACACCGACTGCTTCTGCCGCGCCTGGACCTGCAATGCCCTGGAGCGCGAGGGCATCGAGTACCGCATCGCCTACACCAGCCCGAGCCTGGCGGCGATCTTCGCCATCGTGCATGCCGGCCTGGCGGTGACCGCGCAGCTGCAGAGCCTGATCGGTGGCGACCTGCGCATCCTCGGCGCGGACGACGGCCTGCCGCAGTTGCACATGGCCAATGTGATGCTGCTGCGCAACGACCAGCAGCATTCGCCGATCACCGACTGCATGGCCGAGTACATCGTCGAAGGGTTCAAATGAAGGATGGGATCCGGAGGCCGCTTTGCGGCCCTTTCCGACCGGTCCGACGCCTCGGCAAGGCCGCTCCCACAGAGGTACGCGATCTTCTGTGGGAGCGGCTTTGCCGAGGCGTCGGACCGGTCGGAAAGGGCTGCGCAAAAGCCCCTACATACTAAAGCTCGAACCCAAGCATCACCGCACACACCACCAAAAACCCGCAGAACAGCGTGCGCAAGACCTTCTCCGGCAACGCATGGGCCAGCTTCACTCCCCAACTGATGCTCAGCAACCCACCCACGGCCAGCGGAACGCCGATGCCCCAGTCGACACTCTGGTGCATCCCGTAGGTCAACAGTGTCACCATGGTGCTCGGCGCCGCCAATGCCAGCGACAGCCCCTGGGCCACCACCTGGGTAGTGCCGAACACCGAGGTCAGGATCGGCGTGGCCACCACCGCCCCGCCCACGCCGAACAGCCCGCCCATGGTCCCGGCGAAGCTGCCCAGCACGCCCAGCCAGGGCCACGGATAACGCAGCTGGTTGCTCGGCGGTCGCACCGGCAGGAACATCCGTGCCACGTTCCAGATCGCCAGCGCCACCAGAAAACCGACGAAGTACAGACGCATCGACTGGGCATCGATGCCCACCGCCCAGATCGACCCCAGCCAGGCGAACACGAAGCTGCACAGCGACAACGGCACAGCATGGCGCAGCTCGATGCGGTTGCGCTGGTGGTAGCGCCACAGCGCCAGCAGCACGTTGGGCACCACCATCACCAGGGCGGTGCCCTGGGCCAACTGCTGGTCAAGGCCGAACAGCACGCCCAGCGCCGGAATGGCGATCAACCCGCCGCCGATGCCGAACAGCCCACCCAAGGTGCCGAGCGCGGCCCCCAGCACGATATACATCACCCACTCGATCATCAGCGCCTCATCCGCCTGCTTTCAGAGAATGAGGGCATGCTAGCCAGTCACGGCTGGCGGGGAAACGCACAGCAGCGCACAATGGCTTTGCGTATTTCGCACAAGCACCGAGCCGCCATGAGCCCCGACATCCTCACCGAACAACTCAGCCTGTTCCTCGACGTGCTGGAAACCGGCAGTTTCTCCGCCGCCGCCCGGCGCCACCCATTGACGCCCTCCGCCGTGGCGCGGCGCATCGACAGCCTGGAAAGCGCGGTTGGCAGCCGCCTGTTCTCGCGCAGCACCCACGCCGTGCGCCCGACGCCGGCCGGCAACGCCTTCGCCGAGCGGGCCCGGCGCATCATCGAGGAGCTGCGCCTGGCGCGCGCCGAGGCGGTTTCATTGAGCAGTGCCCCGGAAGGCTTGATCCGCATCGACGCACCAGCCGCCTTCGGCCGTCGCCACCTGGCCCCGGCCATCGCCGATTTCCTGGTGGCCTATCCCGGGCTCGACGTGCAGCTGCGCCTGATCGACAGCTTCGTCGACCTGCACGGCAGCCACCTGGGCGAGGTGGACCTGGTGCTGCGCGCCGGCCCCCTTGCCGACACCCGCCTGGTGGCCACGCCCTTGGCCTACATGGTGCGCATCGCCTGTGCCAGCCCCGGGTACCTGGCCAGCCGCGGGGTGCCGGCCTGCCCCAGCGAGCTACCCGGGCACGACGGCCTCGACTGGGACGGACTGGCTCCGCCGTTCGCCTGGCGCTTCGCGGTCGACGGCCAGCCCCGCCTGTACCGCCCGGCGCGCATGCGCATGGCCGCCAACAACGCCGAGACCCTGCTGTTCGGCGCCCTGGCCGGCTTGGGCGTCGCCCACCTACCCACCTGGCTGATCAGCGACTACCTGCTGCGCGGCGAACTGCTCCCGCTGTTCTGCGACAACGGCCTGCCGGAGCCCGAGACCAGCGGCATTTATGCCCTGCGTCTGGAACATGAAACGAACTCTCGCAGCCGCTTGCTGCTCGAATTCCTCAAGAGCCGTTTCAGCCCGGTGCCGCCCTGGGACCTGGCGCTGAGAAGCGAGCTGCGCTGGCAATGAGCGCACCAAGCTTTGGCGTGCTAGATTTTAACCCTTACCGATTCCAAGGACCTGCATGAACGCCGACACCCAAGCCCCCTGCGACGCGCTGCTGCTGGACAACCAGGTCTGCTTCGCCCTGCACTCGACCTCGTTGCTGATGACCAAGGTCTACAAGCCCCTGCTGCAGGCACTGGGCCTGACCTACCCGCAATACCTGGCCATGCTGGTCTTGTGGGAACAGGACGGCCTGACCGTGGGCGAGATCAGCCAGCGCCTGCTCACCGACCCCGGTTCGCTGACACCGCTGCTCAAGCGCCTGGAAAGCGAGGGTCTGCTCAAGCGCAGCCGCAGCCGTGAGGATGAACGGGTGGTGCTGGTGCAACTGACCGACCAGGGCCGCGCCCTGCAGGCCGAGGCCCAGCGCGTGCCGCAGTGCATCCTGCAGGCTAGCGGCCACAGCGCCGAGCAGCTACGCAAGCTGCAGGCCGACCTGGTCGCCCTGCGTGCGCAGCTGCAAGAAAACCTCTGACGTCTAAGCTGTGAGATGGCTGTTCGGATGAATGGTCGATTATTTAACTTGCGCACTAAATAATTGCACGCTAAATTAAATTCATACCCACTCAGCGCCGACGGCGCGCAGCACTCAAGCGAGGCTCAAGATGCAAAAGGTCACTCCGCTGTACATCGCAGAAGCCACCTCCACCGGTGGTCGTGATGGCAAATCCCGCTCCAGCGACGGCAAGCTGGAAGTCAAGCTGAGCACCCCCAAGGAACTGGGTGGCGCAGGCGGTGACGGCACCAACCCCGAGCAGATGTTCGCCGCCGGCTACTCGGCCTGCTTCATTGGCGCGCTGAAGTTCGTCGCCGGCCAGGAGAAAAAGGCCCTGCCTGCGGATGCGTCGATCACCGCCAACGTCGGCATCGGCCAGATCCCGGGCGGTTTCGGCCTGGACATCGACCTGCACATCAACCTGCCGGGCCTGGCCCAGGCCGACGCCGAAGGGCTGGTGGAAAAGGCGCACAAGGTCTGCCCTTACTCCAACGCCACCCGCGGCAATGTGGATGTGCGGTTGCATGTGACTGTCTGAGGACGCCGATGCGACTTGCCCCGCGATGAAGGCGACACGGTTTCACAGGCACAAAAAAACCCGGCCAAGGCCGGGTTTTTTCGTGCTCATCGCAAGAAGAATTACTTCTTGGAACGGCCCTTGAAGCTGTTGTCGCGAGTGTCGATGTCGATCCACTCGTCGATCTGGATGAAGTCGGCAACCGAGATCTCGGTACCGTTCTTCAGCTTGGCAGGCTTCATGACCTTGCCCGAGGTGTCGCCACGTGCGGCGTTCTCGGTGTAGACGACCTGGCGGCTGATGGTGGTCGGCAGTTCTACCGATACCAGGCGGCCTTCGAAGAACACGGCTTCGCAGACGTCTTCCATGCCTTCTTCGATGTACGGCAGAACGGCGTCGATGTCTTCGGCGTTCAGTTCGTACATGGTGTAGTCGGTGGTGTCCATGAAGGTGTACGAGTCACCGCTGATGAACGACAGGGTCGCTTCTTTGCGATCCAGGATCACGTCGTCCAGCTTGTCGTCCGCACCGTATACGGTTTCGGTCTTGTAGCCGGTCAGCAGGTTCTTCAGCTTGGTCTTCATGATCGCGCTGTTACGGCCCGACTTGGTGAACTCAGCTTTTTGAACCAGCCACGGGTCGTTGTCGATCCGCAGTACGGTACCGGGTTTCAGCTCTTTACCAGTTTTCATTACGAAGTATCCGAATCTGGATGGATTTATAAAAATCGAGGCCGCGTATCATAGCGAATTTCGGTAAAACTGTACCAGCCTCGTGGCAAGGTCCGGCCGAGCGGCCTGCGCGGCCTGCCACTGGCGGGCGTGTTCGCGCACCTCGTCCCAATGCGGCTGCAGCGCCAGCCAGGCCTGGCCCATCGGTCGATCCATGTTCCAGGCGCGCCACAGTTCGGTCAGTGCCTGCCCGGCGGCGGCCGACAGGCCTTGGCGATAAAGGGCGAGGAATGCCTCGAGCTTTTCCCAGTGGGCGTTCTCTTCCTGGATGTAGATGTGCCAGAGCATCGGCACGCCAGCCCATTGCGCGCGCACGAAAGAATCCTCGCCGCGAACGGCGTTGAAATCGCAGCTCCACAGCAGCCGGTCGTAGTCGTCCTGGCTGACGAAAGGCAGGACCTGCACGGTCAAGGCCCCACGCCGATGCAGCGCGCCCACCGGCAAGTCTGCCTCGCCCAACCAGTTGCCGAGGTCACCCAGGATGCGCCCCTGCGGCACCAGCAAGTGGGTCGGGTGCGCATCGGCGGCCAGCACATCGAGCCAGTTGCCCAACTGCGGGTTCTCGTAGGCGAACAGCGAGATCAGACGGGCCCCTTCCTGGGGATGCACTGCCAATCCCGCCAGGAACTTCGCCCGCTCATCAGGCGAATGCCGGAATGCTTCGCAACGCGGCAGCAAAGAGGCTTCACGCAACAAACCACCGGTGTTCTCGGTGAAGCCCGGGAAGAAGAAAAACTTGCGCAGCCCATTGGCCTGAGGCGAAGGCAAGCCGTGGCAACCCTCCACCCAGTCTTCGGCGCTCAGGTAGTCCAGGTTCAGCCACAAGGGTGGCGTGGGCTGACGGGCCATGGCCTCGATGTAGCCGTCCGGCAGTTGGCAGGCAAAGGCACCCACCACCACCTGGGCTGGCTGCGCATCGTGCCACGTGACAGGCCAGTGGCATATCTCGACGCCCTGCTGCCACTGTTGCCCGGCCTGGATGCTGGCCTGCGGACACAGGCGCGCGAAAGCCTGCAGGTCGTCCACCCACAGGCGCACCGCCAGGTCGTGCTCGGCCACCAGCTGGCGCGCCAGGCGCCAGGTGACGCCGATGTCGCCATAGTTGTCGACGACCGTGCAGAAGATGTCCCAGGTGGTTTTCATCGCCACGTTCCGTTACCTGCGAAAAAAGACCGCGGATTTTGCGGATATTTGCCCGCCAGCAAAAGCGCGGCGCTGAAAAAACCTGTCGCGCCATGCGAGAATGGCCCCCACTAACCTGCCTGCCAGGAGGCCGCCATGCCCCGCCCCCGCGAATTGAAGATCACCCTCAGCCCCGTGCAACTGGTGCTGTGCGTCGCCCTGGGCCTGTGGCTCGGCGCCGTGGCCATCGCCCTGAGCCTGTGGCTGGCCTTGCGCCTGTGGCCGGCACAGGTGCAGCCGCTGGTCGAGGCCGCCGTCCCCGCCGTGGTCCAGCCTGCGCCTGCTAGCGCGCCAGCACAACCGGCCGACGCCCAGGCGCAGATGTTCGAGCACTACAAAGAGATCCTGCACAAGCAGGAACTGCAACAGGCCGCCGAGGCTGCCCAAGGCAACCCGCGCAACCTCAACAGCCCCAAGTGCCAGTTCTGGCTGCAGCAGAACCGCACCGCGCCGACCGACAAGAGCCAGGCCAACGTGCTGGAGTTCTGCTACTGACCATGGACAAGGCCAGCCTGCTGCAACGCATCATCGCCACCCTCGAGCACGACATGGAGGTGCTGCGTCGCGCCGCCCAGACCGCCTACGAGGCCGCCACCGCCGAAGAGAACATCGCCGAGAACAAGTACGACACCCTGGGGCTTGAGGCGTCGTACCTGGCCACCGGGCAGGCGCGGCGCACGGCCGAGATCCGCCAGGCGTTGCTGACCTACCAGCAGTTGGCGCTGCGCGATTACGACCCGGCGCGGGGGATCCAGATCGGTTGCCTGGTGACCCTGGAAGACGAGGCGGGCCAGCGGCGCCGGCTGTTCCTCGGGCCGGAAGGGGCCGGCCTGAAGATTGGCGAGGGGGATGGGCTGGTAACGGTGATCACGCCGCGCGCACCACTGGGGCAGCAACTGCTCGGCAAGCGGGTGGATGATGAAGTGAGCCTGGTGGTGTCCGCAGTGGCGCAGGTGCAGTTCATCATCGAGATCACCTGAGCCAGCGCGATCGCGGGGCCATCAATGACCCCGCAGCGCATCGAACCGCCCCGCCAGCCCCCGCTCGGCGAACTGCTCCACCACGAAATCGATGAAGGCCCGGGTCTTGCCCGGCAACAGCTTGCGCTCGGCGTAGTACAGGCTGATATGTCCATCGTCCACGTACCAGTCCGGCAATACCCGGCTCAGGCGCCCTTCGGTCAGGTAGGGCAAGGCGAACGGCAGGCTGACCAGGGCGATGCCCAGGCCTTGCTCGGCCACCGCGCAGGCGGCGTCCGAATCGCTCATGGTCAGGCGCTGGGGCAGTTGCAGCGGCTGTTGCTCCTGCCAGCGACTGGTCAGCGGCCAGCTGCGCACCCGGCCGGTCTGCGGCGAGCGGATAAGGATGCCGGCGCACGCCTGCAACTGCTCCGGGCGACTCAGTGGTCCGTGCTGTTGCAGGTAGCCCGGCGAAGCGACCAGCACCCGGTGCGCCGGGGTCAGCTTGCGTGCCACCACCCCGGGCGGCAGTTCGAAGCCACCACCGATGGCGGCATCGAAGCCCTGGCCGATCAGGTCGACCTGGCGGTTGTCGAAGTGCCAGTCCGCGGTCACCGCCGGAAAACGGGCGAGGAACTCACCTAAAAGCGGCAACACGTACAGGCGCCCGAATACCGTGCCCATGCTGACGCGCAGCACGCCCGAAGGATGCCCTTCGCAGTTGGCAAGGTTGGCCACGGCATATTGGATGGTGCGGAAACTCTCGCTCACCTCGGCCAGAAAGCGCTGCCCGGCCTCGGTCAGGGTCAGCTTGCGCGTGCTGCGCAGGAACAGGCGCACGCCGAGCCGCGCCTCGAGCTGGGCGACGTTCTTGCCGACCGCCGCCGGGGTGAGCGACAGGCGCCTGGCCGCCTCGGCAAAGCTGCCGACTTCGGCGCTGCGGATGAAGCATTCCAGGCTGCTGAACGATTCCACCACGGCCATTATCAACTCCTGGTTTATTCTAAGTAACTCGATTGCCATCTTATCAACAGGTAATCGAGCGCGGATACTGCGTCCATCCCAAGGCATCCGGCCTTGCTTCACCGCAGGAGATCAGCATGTCCCAAACACTTCCCCTCACCGGCAAGGTGGCCCTGGTCCAGGGCGGTTCACGCGGTATCGGCGCGGCCATTGTCCGGCGCCTGGCCCGCGACGGCGCCAAGGTCGCCTTCACCTATGTCAGTTCCAGCGCCAGCGCCGACGCCCTGGCCGGTGAAATCAACAACGCCGGCGGCCAGGCCCTGGCCCTGCGCGCCGACAGCGCCGATATCCAGGCCGTGCAACAGGCCGTCGCCGACACCGCCAAGGCCTTCGGCGGCCTCGATATCCTGGTCAACAATGCCGGCGTGCTGGCGGTGGCGCCGGTGGCCGAGTTCGACCTGGCCGACTTCGACCGCCTGCTGGCAATCAACGTGCGTAGCGTGTTCGTGGCCACCCAGGCGGCGGTGAAACACATGGGCAAGGGTGGGCGGATCATCAACATCGGCAGCACCAACGCCGAGCGCATGCCGTTCGCCGGCGGCGCCCCCTATGCCATGAGCAAGTCAGCACTGGTCGGCCTGACCAAGGGCCTGGCCCGGGACCTGGGGCCGCAGGGGATCACCGTCAACAATGTGCAGCCGGGGCCGGTGGACACCGACATGAACCCGGCCAGCGGCGAGTTCGCCGAGAGCCTGATTCCGTTGATGGCCATCGGGCGCTACGGACAGGCGAATGAGATCGCCAGTTTCGTGGCTTACCTGGCGGGGCCTGAAGCGGGCTACATCACCGGGGCGAGCCTGCTGGCCGATGGAGGGTTCGCGGCCTGATTCGCGATCTCTGGTTACCCAGATCGCGCAAGGAGCAGCGTTGCAAGCACCGCCAATGTCGAAGCGATCAGACATCAGATGGCGAGGAGGCTCTGCTCCATGACATCGAGAAAAGCCCGCGCCGCGGGCGTGGGGCTCGACGACCAGACCGCGTAAAGATGCCGCACCGGCGCATCCACCAGCGATACCGTGGCCACGCCCTGAAAACCCCGGGCGATACGCTCGGGCACCAACCCCAGCGCCATCCCGCGCTGGACGAACTTTTCCACCAGGCGAATATGGCCGATCTCGAACTGCACCCGATGCCGCAACCCCGCCGCGTGGAACGCCTCGTCGGTCTGCCGACGCGCCCCGGTACCCTCGGGAAAGTCCACCAGCACCTCATCGGCCAGATCGGCCAGGGCCAGCTGCGCCCTGCCCGCCAGCCGGTGGCCGGGCGGCAACACCGCCACCAGCTCCTCCCGCGCCAGCAGGCGATGCTGCACGCCATGCAGCGTTTCGCCCTGCCACAGGCCGATGAAGCCCACATCCAGGCGCCGTTCGCAGACATCCGCCACCAGCAACTCGCTCTTGGCGGTCAACCAGCGCACGTCCACATCCGGATAACGCTCATGGAACACCGCCAGCAGATCGACCAGGTCCAGCGCGGTGAGCGAACTGATCTCACCGATCGACAGACGCCCACGCACCTGCCCGCAGGCGGCGGCCACATCCTCGGCCACCCGCCGCGCCGCCGCCACCGCCGGTCGGGCGCTGAGCACGAAGGCCTCGCCGGCCGGGGTCAGGCGCACGCGCCGCGAACTGCGCTCGAACAGGCTCACCCCCAGTTGTGCCTCCAACCGCGCCACCTGGTGGCTGAGGGCCGACTGCACCACGTGGCAGCGCTCGGCGGCGCGGGTGAAGCTGCCGGTGTCGGCCACGGCCAGGGCGTATTCGAGCTGCTTGAGGTTCATCGAACTATCTGCTTTCAAGATGGATAAGTTGAAAACTATACATTGGTGTCATGCCAGACACTTCCTGATACTTGTCGCCACACACCCTTGCCTGCAACGAGACTATCCATGACCGCCCCGACTCTTGGACGCGCCCTGATCCTGCTGATGGCCACCGCCACCGGCCTGGCCGTGGCCAGCAACTACTATGCCCAACCGCTGCTGCACAGCATCGCCCAACAATTCGGCCTGAGCACCGCCAGCGCCGGCACCATCGTCATCGCCGCCCAGCTCAGCTACGGCGCCGGGCTGCTGTTGCTGGCGCCGCTGGGCGACCTGTTCGAGCAGCGCCGGCTGATCGTCACCATGGTGCTGATCGCTACCGCCGGGCTGGTGATCAGCGCCTGCGCGCCGAGCCTGCCTTGGCTGCTGTTGGGCACCGCGCTGACCGGGCTGTTCTCGGTGGTGGCCCAGGTGCTGGTGCCCATGGCCGCCGCCCTCAGTGCCCCGGAGCAGCGTGGGCGCGCCGTGGGCACGCTGATGAGCGGGCTGTTGCTGGGCATCCTGCTGGCGCGCACCGCCGCCGGCTTCATGGCCGAACTGGGCGGCTGGCGCAGCATCTACGTGCTGGCGGCGGTGCTGATGGCGATCAGCGCCCTCGCCCTGTACCGCAGCCTGCCGCGACACCACAGCCACGCGGGGCTCAAGTACCCGGCGCTGATCGGCTCGGTGTTCCGTCTGTTCGTCGAGGAGCCGGTGCTGCGCCTGCGTTCGCTGCTGGGGTTGCTGGCCTTCAGCCTGTTCGCGCTGTTCTGGACGCCGCTGGCGTTCCTGCTGAGCAATGCGCCCTACCACTACTCCGACGCGGTGATCGGCCTGTTCGGCCTGGCCGGCGCGATCGGCGCGCTGGCGGCCAACTGGGCCGGGCGCCTGGCCGATCGCGGCAAGGGCCCGCTGGGCACTACCGTGGGGCTGGTAGCACTGCTGCTGTCGTGGGTGCCGCTGGGCTTCGCGCAGCAGTCTCTGGTGGCGTTGCTGGTGGGGGTGCTGCTGCTCGACCTGGCGGTGCAGCTGGTGCATGTGAGCAACCAGAACGCGGTGATCGTGCTGCGGCCGGAGGCGCGTACACGGCTCAATGCCGGGTACATCACCTGCTACTTCATAGGCGGGGCGCTGGGGTCGTTGCTGGGGACGCAGCTGTTCGAGGTGCATGGCTGGGATGGGATCGTGGTGGCCGGGCTGGTGATCGGGGCGCTGGCGCTGGTGGTGTGGGGGTTGGCTGAGCGCAAGCGCGGGAAGCTGGTCGTGGCCGCCTGAATGCCCGGCCCCTCTGTGGGAGCGGCCTTGCCGACCGGTCCGACGCCTCGGCAAGGCCACTCCCACAGGGATTTGTGCATGACCTGGAGCCTTGGGCTCAGCCTGACTTGCCCTCGATGAACGCTTCATCCACCCGCGCCAGTTGCGTCTCGCTCAGCACCCCGGCCTGGTAATGCAGCTTGATCCACGCCAGCAGGTAGTCGTAACGCGCCTGGGCCAGGTCGCGGCGGGTAGTGGCCAGCTGCTGCTCGGCGTTGAGCACATCCAGGTTGACCCGCTCGCCGCCCTGCACGCTCTTGCGGGTGGACACCACCAGCGCCTCGGCCGCCACCAGCGCCCGCTCGTAGGCGCGCAGGCGGCTGGCACCGGACTCGCAGGCGTTGTACTGCTTGCGCAGCTCGATCAACGCGCTGCGGGTGTTGCCGTCGAGCTCATACTCGGCCTGCTCCAGATGCCGGCTGGCCTGGCGGGTCGAGGCCAGCACCCCGCCCCCGGCGAAGATCGGCACGCTGACTTCGATACCCACGGTGTTGGTGTCGTAGCGCTGGTTGTAGGTGTTACCGCTGTCCGACTCCTGGCGCCGCGAGGTGGCGAAGGCAGTCACCTTGGGCAGGTGCCCGGCACGGTTGCGCTCGACCTCATACCGCGCCACTTCCAGCGCCTGGCGCGACGAGGCCAGTTGCGGGTTATTGGCCAGGGCCCGCTCCTGCCACGCCTCGTAGCCGCTGGGATCGACCACCGGCAGGGCGAAGCCCAGGCGCAGCGGCGCCAGGTCTTCTACCCGCACCGCCGGCTCGCCGATCAGCGCCCCCAGCTCGCGCAGCGCGGCATCCTGCTCGTTGCGCGCCTTGATCTCCTCGGCATCGGCCAGCTCATAGCGGGCCTGGGCCTCGAGAATGTCGGTGCGGGTGCCTTCGCCGGCGTCGAACAGGCGCTGGTTCTGCTGGAACTGCTGGCGGTAGGCCTGCTTGCTGGCCACGCTGATGGCGATCTGGTCCTGGGCGAACAGGGCCTGGGTGTAGCTGGTCATCACCCGCACCAGCAACTGCTGGCTCTGGTCGCGGAAGCTTTCGTCGGCGAACAGCGCCTGGGCCACGCCCTTGCGATAGCTCGAATAGGCTTCGTAGTCGAACAGCGGCTGCTGAAGGATGAAGGTCGAGCCCATGCTGTTGTAAGTACGGTCCTCCTTCTGCCGACGCGAATCGCCGAGATAACGCACCTCGGAGTCGTTGCGCCCCTTGTTGTAGCTGTACGACAGGCTGGGCAGCAGGCCGGCGCGACCGATGGCGCGGTATTCCTGGCCGGCCTCGCGGGCCTTGAACGCCGCGAGGTAGGTCGGGTCGCGACGCAGGGCCTGCTCGTACACCTGGAACGGCCCCATGGCCGCCTGGACGGCGGTCGGCAGCCAGACACAGGCCAGCAGCAGCCCGATCAGTGGGAACTTCTTCACTGGGCGGTCCTTATTGTTCGGTCAAGGCGGTGCCTGCACGGTCGAGCAGGGGTTTGAACAGGTAGTTGAGCAGCGAGCGCTCGCCGGTGCGCACGAACAGCTCGGCGGGCATGCCCGGGCGGATCGCCAGTCCCTGCAGACGCGCCAGCGCTTCTTCGCTGACGGTGCTGCGCAGCACGTAGTACGGCTGGCCGCTGCGCTCGTCGATCAGCTGGTCGGCCGACACCAGCGCCACCTCCCCGGTCACCCGTGGCGTGCGGTTCTGGTTGAAGGCAGTGAACAGGATGTCCACCGGCAGCTGCGGCGCTACCTTGTCCACCAGGTTCACCGGCAGGCGCCCTTCGACTTCCAGCGCGGTGCCCTGGGGCACGATTTCCAGCAGGGTGTCGCCAGCCCGCACCACGGCTCCCTCGGTATGCACGCCGAGGTTGACCGCCACGCCGTCCGCCGGCGCCAGGATCTCACTGTGCTGCAATTCGAAGTGCGCGGAATTGAGCTGCTGCTCCAGGGTCGCGGCCTTGACCTGGGCTTCGGCAAGCTGGGTGCGCACTTCTTTCTGATACTCCTCACGGCGCTGCTGCAGATTGAGCCGGGCCTCGACGATCACCTGCTCCAGGCGCGCGCTCTCGCCGGCGTTCTGCGCCAGGTCGCGCTGCACCTGCGACAGCTGGCGCTGGTACTCGAGCACACGGTTGCGCGGGATATAGCCGTCGCCGGCCAACGGGCGCAGGCTGTCGAGCTGCTCGCGCAACGAATCGGCCTGTGCCTGCAGGTCGCTGCGCGCGCGGCGCATGCCGGTCAGCTGGGCCTGGGAGCCGTCAATGCTGGCGGCCAAGGCGCCCTGCTCGCGGGCCTGGGCCTGGCGGCGGCTGTCGAACAGCTGGCGCTGGCCTTCAACAATCAACGCCAGGCGGGCATCGGAATCTTCCAGCAACTCAGCGGGAAACTGCACCTGCCCCAGGTT
The DNA here is from genome assembly GCF_057480955.1 of Pseudomonas sp. P65(2024). Taxonomy (NCBI): domain Bacteria; kingdom Pseudomonadati; phylum Pseudomonadota; class Gammaproteobacteria; order Pseudomonadales; family Pseudomonadaceae; genus Pseudomonas; species Pseudomonas sp. P65(2024). Next base: position 37,890 of record NZ_JBLIYX010000018.1, on the reverse strand, counting down.
GTCGCGCTCGCTCTGCCAGCGCGCCAAGGCGGCGCGGGTCATGCGGTACTGGGCCTGCAGCGCATCGACATCGGCCTGCACCTGGGTGCGGTCGAGGCGGAACAGCGGCTCGCCCTGGCGCACCAGCTGGCCTTCGCTGACCAGAATGCGGCTGACCACGCCGGCGGCCATCGACTGCACCGCCTTGCGCTTGCCCGACACCACCACGGTGCCCTGCACCGGCACGCCCTGGTCGAGCGGGGCGAGACTGGCCCAGGCCATGAAACCGCCGAAACCGACCAGGGTCAGCAGCCACCCCAGGCGAACATGGAAACGTGCATCACGGGTGTGCTGGCTCATGCGCCACCTCCGGCTTGCAGCGGGCGTTGCGCCGGGGCCTGGCCCATGGCATGGAGGATGTCGCGGGCCGGGCCGAAGCCCTGCATGCGCCCTTCGTTCATTACCAGCAGCTTGTCGGCTTGTGCCAGCGCCGCGCTGCGGTGGGTCACCAGCACCACGGTGCGGCCCTGGGCCTTGAGCTGGACAATGGCACTGGCGAGCGCGGCCTCGCCGTGGCTGTCGAGGTTGGAGTTGGGTTCATCGAGCACGATCAACCGAGCATCGCCGTACAGGGCGCGGGCCAGGGCGATACGCTGCTTCTGACCACCGGAAAGGTCGACCCCCTCCTCGCCCAGGCGTGTGTCGTAGCCCTGGGGCAAGCGCAGGATCAGATCATGCACGCCCGCCAGGCGGGCCGCCTCGACCACCTTGACGCCGTCCAGCTCGCCGAAGCGGGCGATGTTCTCGGCGATGCTACCGCGCAACAGTTCGATGTTCTGCGGCAGGTAGCCGATATGCGGGCCCAAGGCATCGCGATCCCACTGGCTGAGCTCGGCGCCGTCGAGGCGCACATGGCCGCTGATGGTCGGCCACACACCGACCATCACCTTGGCCAGGGTCGACTTGCCCGAGCCCGAAGCGCCCAGCACGCCGAGCAATTCACCCGGCGCCAGGGCGAAGTTCACCTGCTGCAGGGTGGCCAGGTTGCGCCCAGGCGGGCCGGCGCTGACCTGCTCCACCGCCAGTTGCCCGGTGGGCACCGGCAGCGGCATCGGCGTCGGCGGCTCGGGGTGCTCGCGCAGCAGGACGTCCAGGCGCTGGTAGGCCAGCTGCGCGCCACTCCACTGCTTCCATACCGCGATCAGCTGGTCGATCGGGGCGAGCACACGGCCCATCAGGATGGAACCGGCGATCATCATGCCCGGGGTCATCTGCCCCTCGATCACCAGCAGTGCGCCCAGCCCCAGCACCAGCGATTGCAGGCACAGGCGCAGGCCCTTGCTGGTGGCGGTGATCACCGCCGAGGTGTCGCTGGCCTTGTTCTGCAGGTCGAGGAAGCGCCCGTGCAAGGTGTACCAGCGCTGGCGCAGGGCGCCGAGCATGCCCATGGCCTGGATGCTCTCGGCGCTTTGCAGCTGGCTGCCGGCCAGTTGCGTCGACTGCTGCTGGAAGCCACTGGCTTCGGCCAGGGTGGCGTGGGTGAGGCGTTCGTTGAGGATCGCCAGGGCGATCAGCAACAGCGCGCCGACCGTGGCCATCACCCCCAGCCAGACGTTGAAGGCGAAGATCACTGCCAGGTAGATGGGGAACCAGGGGGCATCGAAGAAGGCGAACAGCGCGGGGCCGGTGATGAACTGGCGCAGCTGGGTCAGATCGCCCAGGGCCTGCCCGGCGGCGCCGTCACGCTGGCGCAAATTGCGCTCGAAGGCCGCGCGGTAGACCTTCAAGTTGAAACTTTTCTCCAACTGGTTGCCCACGCGGATGACAATGAAACTGCGGATTGCTTCAAGCCCGCCTATATAAACGAAGAAACCGACCACCATCAGCGTCAACACCCACAAAGTTGTGGTGTTCTGCGAACTCAGTACACGGTCGTACACTTGAAGCATATAGATCGATGGCACCAGCATGAGCAAGTTTATCAATGCCGTGAAACAGCCCACGCTGATCAAGGTCGACTTATGTTCGCCGAGTGCCGCCCACAAAGGCGCCCCGGGCTTTTTGCTCGGTAGTTTCATGTTTCGCCCTGGCTCAACTGGAACTTTTTAGTTCCAGGCTGGGATTATTTGTCGAGGCGCTCAAGCACCAGTTGCTTGCCGTCCGGGGTGGTCCAGGCGTAACGCTGGGCGCCTTCGCGACTGAAGTGCACCACGCTGCTGCCGTCACCGCCCACCAGGGCCAGGGTGTCGGGGGTCACCAGCCAACTGCCGGGGCGCAGGCCTATCAGCCCCTTGGCACACTCCAGATCACCTTCGATTTCGCCTTCCGTGGCGCCAAGACGCAGGTCGCAAGCCTGGGCCTGCTGCTGTTCGGGGTAAAGCTGCCAACGGCCGGCCAGTTGCGCGGCGTTGGGGAGTAACAGGCTGCTCGCCATGACTACCTCGGTCATCGACACCATGGGGATCGCGGCCAGCGCGATCGTTCTCAAGTTTGCTTTCATTGGTTCGCCTCACCGGCAAAAAGGGGCGACGCGCAGGCGCCACCCCCTGTTGCATCAGACCACGATGTCGGTGACAGCGGCCTGGCCAACGGTGGTCACCAGGAAGTCAGCCGAGCTGTTTCCGGTGAAGTCGATGGCCAGGCTGCCCAGGTTGGTGGCCTGGTCGTAGGTCAGCAGCGCCTCGCCGGCATGACCGGTAAAGGCGTTGACGAACTGCAGCGGCAGCTTGTTCACGGCGAACGCGGAGATGGCCGACAGGTCGATCTTGTCCACGCCCGAAGTGAAGTCCATGATGCGATCCGGCGCCGCCTTGGTGGAGTCGCTGACGGCCGCGAACACGAAGGTGTCCGAGCCGCTGCCGCCCCACAGCTGGTCGGCACCGCCGCCGCCGTAGATGATGTCGTTGCCGGCACCACCCTTGAGCACGTTGGCCAGCGCGTTGCCGATCAGCAGGTCGTTGCCCGAGCCGCCGATGGCGTTTTCGATGGTCACGCCCTTGGCGATGGAGACGTTGCCGACCATGCCGCCGACGTCGGAGAACGACGCTTCGTTGAGGTTGATCTTCTGGTTCTGGGTGAACCCGGAGAAGTCGAAGGTGTCGTTGCCGCCACCGTCCCACACCGAGAACACCAGCTTCGACGAGGCCGAGGTGGCCGAGTAGAAGTCGCGATCAGCGGTGGAGTTGAAGCCGTAGGTGGTGTCGCTGGCACGGGTGGCGTAGTTGGCGCCGTAGAGCTTCTGGATCGCCAGGATGTCGTCCATCAACGGGGCCGAGGCGTAGTACTGACCGCCGCCCTTGATGAAATTCTGCCCGTTGTTGCTCTCGCTCCAGTAGCTCATGACGCTGTAGCCACGGGTATCCTGGGCATAGTCGGCGTCACGGTAGGTCGGGTTACCCTCGCCGGCGTTGTAGTCGCCGGGGTGGGACAGGCCCAGTACGTGGCCGATCTCGTGGGTCAGGGTCTGACGACCGTAGTTACCGGTACCCGGGTTGATGTTGACCTGGTAGCCGCTGTTGATCAGGTACCAGGACTCCCCTTTGTGCGAGCCAGGCCCGTCGAACGGCAGGTAGGCGAATGCCGCGCCGCCGTTGCTGGCGCTGAAGTTGCCGAAGGTCATGTGACCGTCGCCGCCCGATGCCGCCTCGGTGAAGGTGACCTTGGCCACGTCAGCCCAGGACTGCATGGAGAGCTTGGCCTGTTGCTTCTGCAGGTCGCTGAACTGGCTGAAGGAGCCCAGTCCGCGGCTGTAGAAGTCCGACGGTGCCTTGGTCAGGAAGGTGTAGGTGAGGCTGATCGTGCCGTCCTTGTTCAGGTCTTTCCAGGCAGCGCCGTCACGCAGGATGTGATCGGCGGCCTGGTCGGCCGTGAAGGACTTCTTGCCATTGATGTTCGCGCCGCCGCGGTCGTACTGGTGGGCAAAGCTGTCGATCAGGCCGAAGGACGAACTTGGCCCCTTCGGTTGCAGTGCGGAAACGGCGGAAACAATGGCGTTTTCTTTGACTTTCGACATGCAGATTACTTCCTTGTGTACAAAAAAGCAGTTGATGTCCGACAGGGTTCTCCCACCGGGCGAGAACTTCCTGTCACTCGCCTTTATGAGGCGCAAAAAAACTGACACACATTGAAACTTAATGTCCAGCGTTTTTTGACGCCATTTTTTCGTTTTCGAAAATTAACTGTGCCGCACTAATTTGCGCAAACTGCGATGGATCAACGGCGCCAGCGATAAGCATTAGTTACAGTCATGACCCATGGCAGTTATAGACAACGGTTCGAAGTTTACTTTCGAAAATGCGACTTTCACTTGTTGAGCGCCGCCGCTCGCTCGTCTATGCGCTTTACTGCGCGACAACCCGCCACACGACCCTCCGTCGCCTGCTCGTTGACTTGCCGGCGTGGCAAGCGCTCAGTAGGCGTTGGTCAACGACCCCTTCCTGACAGGACGACACAATGACAAGACTCACGGTGCAATCCGGCGATTTCTTGCAAGGTGAAGGCGAGTATCGCAATGGAGCGCTCACACTCAAGACCCCGCGCAGCCCCTCGCCCGGCGAGCGCATTTCGCTGGCGCGGATCGAGGATCTGAAGCTGGCCAACCTCGAATCGACCCGTAGCCTCGGTAGCGCCCTTGGCTGGGGCGTGGCCGGCGCCCTGGTGGCCGGCCCGGTCGGCCTGCTGGCCGGTCTGCTGCTGGGCGGCAAGGAGGAGGAAGTCACCTTCCTCGCCACCTTCAAGGATGGCCGCAAGCTGCTGGCCATCACCGACGGCAAGACCTGGTCGAAGATCGACGACAGCTGGCGCCGGCACCAGCGGCCGGCGGCGGCTTGAATCGACAGCGACTTCGCTCGTATTGACTGTACTGGCGTCATCGTCGGCAAGCCGGCCCCCACAGCAGATGCGCATGCCCGAAGACTGATGCGGGACTGTGGGAGCGGGCTCGATCCGCGATAGCGCCTGCATCGCAATCGCCTCCGGCCTCCCCATCCTCTGCCCCTGAAAGATTGCCCGGCAGCCTGCTACCATGGCGCCCTTTTGCCTGCCCGACAGCTGCCGAGCGATAACGGCGCGTCCTCTTTCAAGGAGCCTTGCATGACCCCGCTTCGCCCCCGCCTGCCCCTTGGCCTGCTCGGCCTGGGCCTTGCCCTGCACAGTGGCCAGGGCCTGGCCGAGGACAGCGTGACCCTCGCCCCGGTGCACATCTTTGAGGTTCAGGACGACACCAGCTACCAGGCACGCGAAGCCCAGGTCGGCGGCCTGCACAGCGCGCCGCTGCTCGACACCCCGGCCTCGGTCAGCGTATTCAGCCGCCAGCTGCTGGACGACCGCCAGGTGCGCAAGCTGAGCGAGGTGCTGCAAAGCGATGCCTCGGTGGGTGAAAGCTACGCGCCCATCGGCTATTACGAGAACTTCAACGTGCGCGGCTTCGAGCTCAACGCCGCCAGCAGTTATCGGATCAACGGCCAGACGATCGCCGGCGAGCAGAACGTGGCACTGGAAAACAAGCAGCAGGTGGAGTTGCTCAAGGGGCTGTCGGGGTTGCAGAGCGGCGTGTCGGAGCCCGGCGGACTGGTCAACTATGTGACCAAGCGGGCCGAGGACGTGCGCACGGTCACAGTCTCGAGCAATGAACAGGGCGAACGCTATCTGGCCACCGACCTAGGCGGCTGGTTTGGCGCCGAGCGCCAGTTCGGCCTGCGGGTCAACCTGGCCCACGAGGACATCCGCTCGTACGTCGACCACGCCGACGGCAAGCGGGATTTCGCCTCCCTGGCGCTCGACTGGCAGATCAACCCGAATGCCGTGCTGGAACTGGACGCCGAGTACCAGCACCGCGAGCAGTATTCGGTACCGGGCTATCAACTGCTCGGCGGCAAGCAGCTACCCCACAACGTCGACCCCAAGGATCACCTGGCCTGGCAGTCCTGGGCCAAGCCGGTGCAGAACGACTCGCTGAACCTGGGCGGGCGCTTCAAGTACCAGTTCAACGACAACTGGAACGGCACCCTGAGCGCTTCGCGGAGCAAGGTGGTGATCGACGACTACAGTGCGTTTGCCTGGGGCTCGAGTGAGGGCGCCTTCTTCGGCAGCAACGGCGAGTACGACATCTACGATTTCCGCAGTCCCGACGACACCCGTCGCATCGATGAAGCACAGGCCACGCTCGATGGGCACTTCGACGCCTTGGGCGTTGGCCACGAACTGACCGTGGGTACCAGCGCGCAACGTCGCACACTCGATCAGCGGCCGTACTACAACGAATGGATCGGCACCGGCAATGTTAACACCAATGCGCCAGCCTACGCGCCCTCCGGCAAACCGATCGGCGCCAGCGAGCGCCGCCTCGACAGCCGCCAGTACGGCCTGTTCTTCAGCGACCGCATCACCTTCAACGAGCACTGGCAGACAGTGGTCGGGGCCCGCGAGGTCCGGCTGGACGAGAAGACCTGGAACGAGAACGGCGTCGCCGGGCGGCATACCCAGCAGTACCAGTTGCTGCCCAATGCGGCACTGATCTACAAGCCGCAGCCCGATACCACGCTCTATGCCAGCTATTCGAAGGGCCTTTCCGCAGGCGGCACTGCGCCCTGGTTCGCCAGCAACGCCGCCGAGATCCTCGCCCCCACCCTGTCGCGCCAGCTCGAAGTCGGCATCAAGCGCGACTGGCAGGGCATGAGCTTCAGCGCGGCACTGTTCCAGATCCGCCAGGCCTACCAATACGCCCGCCCCGACGCAACCCCAATGCCGACCTACGTGCAGTCGGGCCAGCAGAAGAACACCGGCCTCGAACTCGGTGCCAGTGGCTGGGTGACCTCCAACCTGCAGATCCAGGCCAGTGCCGCGGCAATCCGCGCCCGCGTGCAGAACAGCGACACCGAAGCCTACGAAGGCCACCAGGCGATCAACGTCCCGCGCCTGCGCGCGGCGCTACAGGCCGACTACGCCCTGCCCGTCCCCGGCCTGGCCCTGCTCGGCGGCGCCCGCTACAGCGCCAGCAAATATGCCGACCACACCGGTGGTGTCGAAGTCGGCGGCTACACCGTATTCGACATCGGCAGCCGCTACCGCACAACTATCGGCGGCTACGACACGGTACTGCGCCTGACCGTGGACAACGTCTTCGACAAGCGCTATTGGCGTGATGTGGGTGACTACCTGGGAGACAACTACCTGTTCCAGGGAACACCGCGCACGGTACGGTTGTCGGCTTCCGTCAGTTTCTGACAGCGCCATCGCGGGGCAAGCCCGCTCCCACGCCAAAGGGAGCGGGCTTGCCCCGCTACCAGGGCTTCAAAAAAACGCGACAAACAAAAAGCCCCCGAACCTTTCGATTCGGGGGCTTTTCGCAGAATGTGGCGGTGAAGAAGGGATTTGAACCCTTGATACGATTTCTCGTATACACACTTTCCAGGCGTGCTCCTTCGACCACTCGGACACTTCACCGTTTTCTCTTCAAGCTATTCAGCCTGTCGAGGCGCGCTAATTTAGTAGAAGCCTTTTCCTTTGGCAAGCATTTTTTTCAGAATTTTCATGCGCTTAAGCCAACCGACCAAAAAACCGGGTCAATCAGGGCAATGCTGCCATTGTGCCCAGCGCTTTTCCCGCACCTTGCGCCGCTGCCCCGAGGCTACAGGGCGCAAGGACGCAGCGCTGACTGACCAGTCAGTCTTGGCGCTTTACCTGACCGGTGCCGCTGGGTAACGTCATCGCCACGCCATCCAAAGGACTCTGCCATGAGCGAGCTGATTACCTACCATGCCGAAGACGGCATCGCCACCCTGACCCTGAACAACGGCAAGGTCAACGCCATCTCCCCGGACGTCATCAAAGCCTTCAACACCGCGCTCGACCGCGCCGTCGAGGAGCGCGCGGTGGTGATCATCACCGGCCAGCCGGGCATTCTCTCCGGCGGCTACGACCTCAAGGTGATGACCGCCGGCCCCAAGGAGGCCGTCGGCCTGGTCACCGCCGGCTCCACCCTGGCCCGCCGCCTGCTGTCGCACCCCTTCCCGGTGATCGTCGCCTGCCCCGGCAATGCCGTGGCCAAGGGCGCTTTCCTGCTGCTGTCGGGTGACTACCGCATCGGGGTCGAAGGCCCCTACAAGATCTGCCTGAACGAAGTGCAGATCGGCATGACCATGCACCATGCCGGTATCGAACTGGCCCGCGACCGTCTGGGCCGCGCGGCGTTCCAGCGTTCAGTGAACAACGCCGAGATCTTCGACCCACAGGGCGCCCGTGAAGCCGGCTTCCTCGACAAGGTGGTGCCCGCCGAGCAGTTGCAGGAAACCGCCCTGGCCGCGGCCCGCGAACTGAAGAAGCTGAACATGCTGGCGCACAAGAACACCAAGCTGAAAGTGCGCAAGGCACTGCTGGAAGCGCTGGACGAGGCGATCCTGGCGGACCAGAACCACCTGGGCTGATCCCGTCCACAGGCTTTTCTAAGTACGCTTTGTGGGAGCGGGCTTGCCCCGCGATGGTATCCGCCTGGCGATCGCATCGCGGGGCAAGCCCGCTCCCACGAGGTCAAAGCCCCATACGCCATAGCAACGTTTGCCCCTGACAGTGCACACCCGTACACTGCGCCGCGACTGTCCGGTGTGAGTCGTACCATGCTTTTTATGCTTCGCATGCTCCTGTTGGCGCTGCACTTCCTGCTCGTAGGTGTCGTCGGTCTGGTGATCGGCCTGCTGCGCCCGTTCAATCCCGACAACAGCCGCCTGTTCGCCCGCCTGTACAGCGTGCCGGCCGCCTGGCTCATGCGCATCAAGGTCAAGGCCGAGGTCGGTCCGCTGTGGGACCAGCCCCCCGGCTGCGTGATCATCGCCAACCACCAGTCCAACTATGACCTGTTCATCCTCGGCCAGGTCGTGCCGCGCCGCACCGTGGCCATCGGCAAGAAGAGCCTGGGCTGGATTCCGCTGTTCGGCCAGCTGTTCTGGTTGGGCGGCAATGTGCTGGTCGACCGCAAGAACGCCTACCAGGCGCGCAAGGCCATGCAGACCACCACCCGGACCCTGCGCGACGACACCTCGATCTGGATCTTCCCGGAAGGCACGCGCAACCCCGGCGAGCAATTGCTGGCGTTCAAGAAGGGCGCTTTCCACATGGCCATCGAGGCCGGTGTGCCGATCGTGCCGGTGTGCGTCAGCCGCTACACCCAGCGCCTGGGCCTGAACAGCTGGCGCCAGCGCACCGTGATCATCCGCTCGCTGGCACCGATCGCCACCGCGGGCCTGACCCAGCAGGACTTGCCCGCACTGATCGAGCAATGCCGCAGCCAGATGCAACACTGCATCGACCATATGGAAAGCGAAGTCACCACGCCCTGACCTGCGTGCGGACTTGCCCCGCACCGCTACACAGCCCAAGCTGTGTAGCGTGTTCAATCGGATAAGCGGACAACCATGGGTCGAGTCGTCGCATCGGCGGTGTACAGCGCCGGCAGGAAGGTCACCAACATCAGCCTTGACGAGGGCGCCGAATGGGCGCGCAAGCCCGGACACTTCGTCTGGATCGGCCTGGAAGAGCCCAATGCAGAGGAACTGGCCAACCTGCAGCGCCAGTTCGGCCTGCATGAGCTGGCCATCGAAGACGCCCTGGAGAAACATAGCCGGCCAAAACTCGAGACCTTCGGCGACGCGCTGTTCATCGTTACCTACTCGCCGGTACGCCACGAAGGAAAGCTCGAGTTCATCGAGACCCATATCTTCGCCGGCAACGGCTACATCATCACCTGCCGCAACGGTCACTCGAAGTCCTATGCCCTGGTGCGCCAGCGCTGCGAAGCGCGCCCGCTGCTGCTCGAACACGGCGAGGACTTCGTGCTCTACGCACTGCTGGATTTCGTCACCGAGAACTACCAACCGGTGAGCGAGGCCATCCACGGCGAGATCGAGGAGCTGGAACAGAGCGTGCTCGGCAATTCACTCAAGGAAGAAGACATCCAGCGCCTGCACAGCCTGCGCCGCGACATCCTGCGCCTGCGCCGCTACGTGGCGCCGATGGTGGAGATCAGCGAAGAACTGCAGCGCCTTAGCTTTCCGTTCATCGACAAGAACATGCGCCCGTACTTTCGCGACGTGCAGATCCATGTCACGCGGCAGATGGAGGACCTGGCCGGGATCCGCGACATCGCCAGCCAGACCATCGAGATCGGCATGCTGCTGGAGTCGTCACGGCAAAGCATCACCCAGCGCAAGTTCGCCGCCTGGGCGGCGATCCTGGCGTTTCCCACGGCGGTTGCCGGGATCTACGGGATGAACTTCGAGAACATGCCGGAGCTGGCCTGGCACTATGGTTACTTCGGCGTGCTGGGGGTGATCGCCCTGGGCTGTTCGGGGTTGTACTACAGCTTCAAGCGTTCGGGCTGGCTGTAACGCCAATCGCGGGGGAACCCGCGATTGAGGTCGATGCGCCTCTCAGATCGCGCGGCGGCCGGGCTGCTGGACGAAACGCAGCATCCACTCGCCCACCAGATCCCCCTGGTGTTCGGTGGCCAGGCTGGCCACCGCCTTCTCATAGACTTCATTGCCCAGCGACGCCTGCCGCGCGTCGAGCAATGCCCGGGAGTAGTCGTGGACGAACTCCGGGTGTCCCTGGAAGCACAGCACCTGGTCACGGATGTGGTAGGCGGCGTTCGGGCAGAAGTCGCTCGAGGCGATGACCGTGGCCCCTTCGGGCAGCTCGGTGACCTGGTCCTGGTGGCTGATCAGCAGGGTCAGCTCGGACACCTGCGGGTCCATCCACGGCGCATGGGCCGCCAGACTGTAACGGTGCACGCCCACCCCCCAACCTTTGTCGGCGCGCTCGGCCTTGCCGCCGAGGGTCAGCGCCAGCAACTGGTGGCCGAAACACACGCCCAGCAGTTTCTCGCCACGTTCGTAGAGCTTGAGCAGGTAGGCCTTGAGCGTCTGGATCCAGGGATCGTCGCCGAACGAGTCGGCCTTGCTGCCGGTCACCAGGTAGGCATCGAAGCGTTCGCCGTCCGGGGGGTAGTCGCCATTCATCACGTTGTACACATCGAATTCGGCCGCGATCGGCTGACGCGAAAACAGCTGCTCGAACATCCTGCCGTAGCCCTGGTACTGCGCGATCAACTCCGGTCGCAGGACATCGGTTTCAAGGATGCAGATGCGTAACGACATAGGGGTAGTCCTGAACGACATGTGGGTGGGATTTGCTGTAGAGACTGACGCGAAAGGGCCGTACAAGCAAGTAGGATATCCGGACGAACGGTAGGCCCTGTAACCCTTCGTAACCCCTGCCGCGCACTCGTCTAGCCTGAGCGTGCCAGCGGGGTGGCCAGTGGCCTTAAAGCCATGAGGAATCGACATGATAAATCTTAGAACAAAGGGTTCTGAATCAGGGATGACGCGGGCCCTACTGTTGGTTGTATATCCAGATGTACGCGGCAAGCAGGAACGGCGTGCCATCACGCCGCTGCGATCGACCCGACGCTAGACAAGGAAGCCAAGGGTTATTCAGGAATAACAACAAGAAGGCGGTCCGCCATGTTCAGACAATCCAAGGTACGCCAAGCCGGCCTCATACTCTTCGCCACGACGCTGCTGCTGATCCTGCCGAACCTCACCCGGCTCTTCGGCTGAACGCGGCAGTGGCATTTTCCGATTGCGCGCAGGTACTCTGCCGACCTTGATGGTTGGAGATCGCCCATGCGCCTGTGTCTTGCCCTGTTCTGCCTGCTACTCGCCCCGACATCGCCAGCGGCACAGCTGACGCTGGAACTGGGTGGGGATAGCCGGCACTGGAGCAGTGAACAGCTACTTGCCCATCCGCAGGCGCGGGATATCACCATCGAACAGGACGTGGCCTACAAGCGCACCTTGCATTACCGCGCCGTGCCTCTGGCGGTGCTGCTGCCGGGCGTGATCCCGAGCGATCACCTGCAGGCCGTGGCCCTCGATGGCTTCGCCGCCGAGATGCCCGCCGGGCCGCTGTTGCAGGCAGGCCCCGCGCAAGCCTGGCTGGCCATCGAGGACCCCAGCCACCCTTGGCCCGCGCTGAGCAAAGGCAAGCCAGGCGCAGGGCCGTTCTACCTGGTATGGACCCAACCGCAGGCCAGTGGTATTCGCCCGGAACAATGGCCGTATCAGATCGCCAGCATCCGCCGCCTGCCCCCGGTCGAGACACGCTTCCCCGCCCTGCTGCCCGAGCCGGCCCTGGCCGAGAACGACCCGGTGCGCCAGGGTTTTGCCCTGTTTCAGCAGAACTGCCTGGCCTGCCATCGCCTCAATGGCGCCGGCGACGCGCACCTGGGCCCGGACCTGAACCTGCCGCACAACCCCACCGAGTATTTCCAGCCGGCCTTCCTGCGCCAGTACATTCGCGACCCGCAGAGCCTGCGGCGCTGGCAACAGGCGAAGATGCCCGGGTTTTCCAGCCAGGTGCTGGATGAGCCGGCGCTCGATGCCGTGCTGGCGTACCTGAAGCATATGGCGGGGCGCAAAGCGCACTAATGGCCTCGCAGGGCCTAGGCGATCGGCCTTTCCTGCTTGACGCCCCAGCCCTCGACTTCGCCGCCATAGGGTGACACGACCCGTTCGAAGGCCTGCTCGAAGGCGCCGATGCCGCCATGGGTGGCGTACATCACCTTGCTCAGTTCCAGGTGCCAGGCACCGTCGTCGCGCTCGCTCACCTGGGCGTTGAGCGATTCGCCACGAAATTGCCCCGCCGCCCTGCGGGCACCGGCCTCGCTGGGGAACACGGCATAGAACTCGATGGGGTGGATGCGGGTGAAATCGAAACCGCCAGCTTTCATCTGGCGCAGGACACTGCTGCTGATGTCGTCGTTCTGGCTGCTCATGAAACGTCCTCCTGCAAAGCAATGGATAGACTTTCCGTGCACAACGCACCTGCCTGGCACACAAGGAATGCCTGACAATACGAGCGGATTGCAAGACGCGATGAAAACGGCGGCGGCCCGCAGAGAAGGCCGGCGCCTGACTTGAGCGTAGCGCCTGCGTGGGCGCTACGCCAGAGACACCCGGTTCAGGGCGCTTCGCGAATGGTGGTGATGGTCACGCCGCTCTGTTCCTTGAGCCAACGTGCCGTGGGGGAAAAGCTGCGGTCCTGGAAGTCGTTGAGGTCCAGTTCGTCCATGAGCGGAAACAGCCGCGAGCGGATCGCCCGGGCGGCATCCTCCTCGCTGGGGCATTGCTCGGCATTGAGCAGCAGCGTCTGCGGCTCGCCCTTCTGGTCGGCAAAGCTGACTTCCCATGCTTTCATCGATCGACCCTCGCTGGCGCAACGGTGAATGGAACGGCGTACTCACTTGACCATCGCGCCGGAATGAATGTTCAGCCACGTAGATGAAACCGCATGAAAAAAGCCCGCCGGTTCAGGGCGGGCTTCATGAGGCAGGCGGCGACCTTACTTCGGCGTGCCGTGGACGACACCGGCGGTGTTGTCCAGCAGGCTCTTGGTCGCGGTCTGGATATAGGCCTCGAGTTTCTTCAGCATTTCCGGCTGGTCCGGGCTTTCGATGAGTTCGGCCTTGAACTCGCGCCCCAACTGATAACGGTACATCCGCGGGGTCATGTCCTTGGACTCGATGAGGATGCGGTCGCCCTGCACCAGGCCAACGATCTGCTCGCTGCCCGACGGCTTGATCATGCCCACGCCCTGGTCGCCCTCAGGCAGGTTGAGCAGGTCGCGGCCCCAGCACTGGTGACGGGCCTGGCCACCCAGGCGGCCCATGATGGTCGGCACGATGTCGACCTGGGTGCCCACGGTGTGGTTGACCGCGCCGAACTTCTCCTGGATACCCGGGGCGATCAGCAGCAACGGCACGTTGAAGCGGCCCAGGTCCAGCTCGGTGACCTGCTGGTGGTTGCCGAAGCCGTGGTCGCCGACGATGACGAACAGTGTGTCCTTGAAATACGGCTCCTTGCGGGCCTTCTCGAAGAACTGGCCCAGCGCCCAGTCGGAATAGCGCATGGCGGTCAGGTGCTCGTCCAGGCGCCCTTGCCCGGTGACCTTCTCCACCGGCAGGTCCTTGGGCAAGGCGTACGGCGTGTGGTTGGAGAGGGTCTGCAGCAGCGCGTAGATCGGCTTCTTGCCGTCATGTTTGGCCAGCTCCTCGTTACCACGGTCGAACATGTCCTGGTCTGACACGCCCCAGGTCGGGTCGGAGAACACCGGATTGACGAAGTCGTTGCGGCCGATGAAGGTGGTCATGCCCTGGTTGCCGAAGAACCCGGACTGGTTGTCCCAGGCAAAGTCGCCGTTGTAGACGTAGACATCGTCATAGTCACGGGCACTGAGCAACGCCGGCAGGCCGGACAGCTTGTGGCCGCCTTCGGGGGTTTGCATCAGGTATTCGAAGCCCGGCAGGTTGGGGAAGCAGGCCATGGTGGCGAACATGCCCTGGTGGGTATGGGTGCCGTTGGAGAAGAAGCGGTCGAACAGCAGCCCCTCCTTGGCCAGCTTGTCGAAGTACGGGGTGATATTGTTCGGGCTGCCCAGGGCGCCCACCGAGTGGCCGGCGAAGCTTTCCATGAGGATGACCACGACGTTCTTGACCGCCAGGGTGTTCTTCTGCGGCGGCAGGAAGTCACGACGGATCGGTGCTTCGTCGGCATCGACCAGGGTGTCGTTGGCAGTCAGCAGTTGCTCGCGCACGGTCTGGGTGGCCAGCGGCTGGTCGAGTACCGGCTTCCAGATGTTGGCGCGGTCCTCGCCGAAGCGGCTCTTGGCGGCGTCGATCAGGGTCAGCGTACCGTTCAGGCCCAGCTGGTTGACGAAGTTCGAGTCGGTGGTGAAGGCATCGCCCCAGCGCATTGGCGGGCCCTGGCGCAGGGTGCCACGTGCGGCGACCACGGCCACCAGCAGCACGACCATGAACACCGCCAGGCGGCCATACCATGGCGCGACCTTGCGGCTGCCGGCGGGCTGGACGCTTTGCTCGCCACGGGTCAGGCGATCAATGCCCTTGAACAGCAAGCTCAGCAGCCAGGTGCCGACCAGCCAGGCCAGCAGGTAACGGACCACCGGGAAGCCGTACCAGAGCATGCTCATGACGGTCTTGGGGTCTTCCTTGATGTACTGGAACACCAGGCCATTCAGGCGCTGGTGGAACTCGCGGTAGAAGTCCATCTCCATAAGGCCGAGGAACATCACCACGCTCGAGGCGATGGTCAGCCAGAAGCGGAACAGCCCACGGCGCGCCATCAGCCAGGGGCTGAGCAGCGCCAGCAGCAACGGGATGCTGATGTACACCACCACCCGCAGGTCGAAGCGCAGGCCATTGAAGAAGCCTTCGGCGACAGTGGAGTACGGCGTGTCGCCGATCATGTCGCTGTTGTAGGCCAGCAGCGCCAGGCGCACCAGGCTGAGCATCAGCATGATCACCAGGCCACTGAGCACTGTGTAGGCCAGGTGGGATTTCAGGGTCGGCGAGAACGAGCCTCGCACGCCCTGTTGCTTCAAGGCGTCCGTGTTAGCCATGAATGGAGAGGTCCTAGGATTGCGGTTTGCGGGAAGGCGAGATCGCCGACAGCCTGGTGGTCGGCCCCTCGAACGCGAGGTGGGACCAAGGCCGCATTGTGCGGCGCGGATTTTCAAAAATCGAGTGTGAAAATTTTGTCGAGAGCAGCCGGCCCTTACAAAGTTACACAGTTGGGATGAGCGGCTTCAGATCCGCACATTGCCCCGTGGCCCGGCAATCGCCCAGATGATCAGCCCCAGCACCGGCAGCAGCAGGATCAGCAGGATCCACAGCACCTTGATGCCGACCTCGGCGCCGCTCTTGAGCACATTGAGAATGGCCCAGATATCCAGGGCCAGGATGATCAAGCCGACCAGGCTATTGAAGGTGGACCCCATGGCGCCGCTCCCGCACGGTAAATGTGTTCAAGAGCATAGCTGGCTATGGCCTCGATAGAGGGGAATCCTTGGCCCGGCGCACAGGTCAGTGGATAAACTGCTGTCATTCACTGCTCCGAGGTTCACATGCCCCCCGCCCACACCCAAAGTGTCGCTCCCGACTCAATGCTCAGCGCCTGGCGACAACAGGCCCGGGAAACGCCCTGGCTCAGCGCCGGCCTGGCCCTGAGCCTGCTGGCCGTCGCCGCGCTGTTGCTGGCGAGCCTGTGGAATGCGGTCAACGGCGACCACGCCGACAACCTGCACCTGGCCCTGCTCGGCGGGTTGTCGGGCTTCGGCGCCACCGCCCTGGGCGCTGTGCTGGCGGTGATCCTGCGCGACGTCAACGCCCGCACCCAGGATGTGATGCTGGGCTTTGCCGCCGGCATGATGCTCGCCGCCAGTTCGTTCTCGCTGATCCTGCCGGGCCTGGACGCCGCCCGCGAAATCACCGGCAACGGCCCGGCGGCGGCCTTCACCGTGGTCCTGGGCATGGGCCTCGGGGTGCTGCTGATGCTGGGCCTTGACCGCTTTACCCCGCACGAGCATGAAAGCACCGGCCCTTGTGGCCCGCAGGCCGAGCGGGTCAACCGGGTGTGGCTGTTCGTGCTGGCCATCACCCTGCACAACCTGCCCGAGGGCATGGCCATCGGTGTGAGCTTCGCCAACGGCGACATGAACATCGGCCTGCCGCTGACCAGCGCCATCGCTATCCAGGACATTCCCGAAGGCCTGGCCGTGGCCCTGGCCCTGCGCGCCACGGGGCTTTCGAACTTCAAGGCGATGATGGTGGCGATCGGCTCGGGCCTGATGGAGCCGCTGGGCGCGGTGATCGGCCTGGGCATTTCCACTGGCTTCGCCTTGGCCTACCCCATCAGCATGGGCCTGGCGGCGGGGGCGATGATCTTCGTGGTGTCCCACGAGGTGATTCCGGAGACCCACCGCAACGGGCACCAGACCGCAGCGACGCTGGGGCTGATGGGCGGATTCGCGGTGATGATGTTTCTTGATACCGCGTTAGGTTGAGGCACACATCCTCCGGCCGTCCGCAATCCCTGTAGGAGTGGCCTTGTGTCGCGAAAGGGCTGCGAAGCAGCCCCAGCGATATCAGCTTGATACACGAATCCTCGGGGCGCTTCGCACCCCTTTCGCGATACAAGGCCGCACCTACAGGGGAAGGTGCAAAATTCGTTGCTTAGACGTGCACCGCCACCTTCAGCGCCTCCAGCGCCGGCTCCACCTTGATGCCGACTGCCTCACCCAACTCCAGCACACGGGCCAGGTCGTTCTGCCCCACCATCACCATTTGCAGCTCGTCATCGAGCAACTGGCTGAAATTCAGCAGCACGTAGCCCCCGGCTTCCTTGTTCAACGCGCCCATCTGCACCTGGATGCGGTTGAGCGCGGTCAGCGCCTCGGTGCGCGCCAGTTGCTTGGGCTTGAGGGTGAACGGCACGCTCTTGTCGAACGAGTCGCTGATCTGCTGGAACAGGTCCTGGTAGCTGTCGGCCTGGAACAGCACGGTGTCGGGCAGGCTGCCGACCACCACCCATTCACCCAGCGGGAACGGGAAGGTGTCGTCATAGTTGATGTCCGGGTTGGCGGCGAGGAAGGCGGCGGGGTCGGCGTAGGCCTGGGCGGCCTCGGCGGCGATGCGCTCGATGTCCTCATCGCGCATGCAGCCGGCGCCGATGAGGCGGATGAGTTCGAGCAACTGGTCTTTCATGGGGGGCCCTGCGGGTTGGCGTGAAAGGCGCCAAGGATAGCCGCAAACGCCCCCGAAGGGTTAGCCGGCCTTCGCCTCCAGGCGTGCGGCGGCATCCACCGCGCCCATGGTGCGCGCGGCCGTCAGCGCGGTGGCGCCGGCCGCGTCACGCCGTGTCGGATCGGCCCCCTGGGCCAGCAGGTAGTCGATGATCTCCAGGCGGTTGAACATCGCCGCCAGCATCAGCGCGGTGCGGCCGTCCGCGGCGGCGGCATCCACCGGCACGCCGTGCTCGAGCAGCAGGCGGATCATGGCCAGATCGCCCTTGAAGGCAGCGCCGGCAATCGGCAACTGGCCGTTGTCATTGGCAATCAACGGATCGGCGCCATGGGCCAGCAGCACCCGCACGGCGTCGTGGTGGCCATGGTAGCTGGCCAACATCAACAAGGTGTCGCCCTTGTGGTTGCGCAGGTCGGCGGGCAGGCCACCGTCAAGCAAGCGGCCGAGCATCGTCGCGTCGCCGCGGCGGGCGCGCTCGAAGACCTCGTCGGCGAAGGCCGCGGTTTCTTCGGCGGTCATGGTGGCGGGCTGGTGATCGGACATCGGGAACCTCCTGGCATCTGGCAATGGGCCAAGTGTCCATCAGGCAACGGCGAGCGGTCCAAGGTTCAGATTCTATCGGCGGCACAGAGCCAGGCTATGACCATGGCCAGACCATGACCGTGCAAAATGCACTGTGCAAAATGCACGGGCGTGCAGATTGCAATGCACAAACTTGAGCAAACAAATTTAAATCATTGATTTAAAAGGATTTTTTTCAAGTAAAAGGCTGGCACGGTCACTGCAATATCAACTCAAGTCTGCCAGTACAACAGTCAGGAGTTGATATGGACCTCATCCAGGAAAAATTTGCCTCGGTTTTCGCCGCCTACCAGGTCACCACTCAGCCGCGTCCGGACGGTGGTGTCCTGCTGACGCTGCGCGCCAGCGACGGCGTGGTGACCCGCCGCGTGCTGACCTACGCGCAACTGCACAGTGCCGAGCAACTGTCCTGGGCGATCAGCGCCATCCGCCGCGACCTGGCCGGGCAGCCAAGCGAGCTGCCGGTAATCTCGATGCTGCAGAGCCAGCAGCGCTTCGCCCTGCCGACCTACCGCTGATCGCGTAACCCTCTTCGCGGGACATGCCTGCGCTCACCCAAGGACAGCGTGAGCACAGGCGGCCCCGCGAGCCAATTCCTTTAGAATTCGTCGAGTCCGGCAAATTGCCGGGCCGTGGCATCGCCGGTGAACCGCGGCGGCACCGCCGAGTCACTGGCGAACAGACGCAGGGCCAGGCAGAACGGCGTGGCGCCTAGGTCCAGCCAGCGGCGCGTGCCGGCCGGCACCACCAGCACATCATCCTTCTCGCACAGCACGGCGTACACCGCATCCCCCAGGCGCAGGCTGACCTGGCCGCGCCCGCTGATCAACGCGAACACTTCCTCGCCGTCATGCACATGCTCGTCGCGCAGGTCAGCCTGGCTCGGGTCGTCGCCATCGCGGCTGAGCACGCCAAACACCCGGCTGCCATGGGCAGTCATCAAATGGTCGAGCGGCCCACGGCACGCGGCGACCACCTCATCCTGGCTGCTGCCCGGGCGCAGGCGCGCACCAGACTGCCAGCGGCCGAAGCGCACGCCCTGCTCGGCCAGGGTCGCGGCGATGTCGTCGTGGTGGGTCAGCACCTTGTGCGGCAGTTCCGGGCTGGACGGGTCGAATACGCTGAGGATGCTCATCAGGGGTGGTTCCTGCTGTCTTTGAGTCGGAAGGCAATGATAACGGCTGCCGCGAGCGCCGCGACGCTGGCCATACCAAAGGTGAAGTGCGGGCCCAGCAATTTCCAGCTGTAGCCCGAGTACAGGGCGCCCAACGCGCCGCCGGTGCCCGAGAGCGCCGCGTACAACGCCTGGCCCTGGCCCTGCTGGCGGGCGCCGAAACTGGCCTGGACGAAGGCGATGGCCGCGGCGTGGAAGCAGCCGAACGTGGCCGCGTGCAGCATCTGGGCGAACACCAGCACTGCCGGGATATCCGCCAGGTTGCCCAGCAGCCACCAGCGCAAGGCGGCCAGCACAAAGCTGGCCAGAAGCACCTTGCGCACGGAAAAACGGGCAAAGATCCGGCTCATGGCCATGAACACCAGTACCTCGGCCACCACTCCGAGCGCCCACAGCAGACCGATGGCACCACGGCTGTAGCCCAGATGCTCCAGGTGCAGGGTGAGGAAGGTGTAGTACGGCCCGTGGCTGAGCTGCATGAGGGCCACGCACACATAGAAGGCCAGCACGCCGGGTGCCCGCACCTGCGCGAGGAAGCCCCCTGCCCCGCGCCGCTCGGTCTGCTCCACAGGTTGCGCGTTGGGCACCCAGAGGCTGGCGGCGACAATCCCGGCCATGATCGCCACCAGCGCCACCGGGTAGATGTCCAGACTCAGCCATTCGAACAGGCGCCCAAGCCCGACCACCGCGAGGATGAAGCCGATCGAGCCCCATAACCGCACCTGGCTGTAGCGCGCCGTCTGGCCATGCAAGTGGGCCAGGGTAATCACCTCGAACTGCGGCAGCACCGCATGCCAGAAGAACGCGTGCAGGGCCATGACCATCGCCAGCCAGGCATAGCTCTTGGCGAAGAAGATCAGCGAAAAGGTCGCCAGTGTCGCCAGCGCGCCCAGGCGCACGATCAGCAGGCGCTGGCCGCTGCGGTCGCCCAGCCAGCCCCACAGGTTGGGAGCGATGCAGCGCATCAACATGGGGATGGCCACCAGCTCGCCGATGCGTGCAGGGGAGAAACCAAGGTGGTCGAAATAAAGGGCCAGGAACGGCGCAGTGGAACCGAGCAGGGCGAAGTAGAAGAGGTAGAAGCTGGAGAGGCGCCAGTAGGGGATCGGGGGCATGCTTCAACCCTGTGGGGGCGCTGCGCACCCCTTTCGCGACACAAGGCCGCACCCATAGGATCCGCATGCATCCTGTGGGTGCGGCCTTGTATCGCGATGGGCCGCCACGCGGCCCCAGGATGAGTCGATCAACGCAAGACCGGCGTATCTACCCGAACATCGGCATTCTGCGCCCGGTGGCGCAGCAGGTGGTCCATCAAGGCGATGGCCATCATCGCCTCGGCGATCGGCGTGGCGCGGATGCCCACGCACGGGTCGTGACGGCCCTTGGTAATCACCTCGACCGGGTTGCCGTCGACGTCGATCGAGCGGCCCGGGGTGGTGATGCTCGAGGTCGGCTTGAGCGCCAGGTGGGCGACGATCGGCTGGCCCGAAGAGATACCGCCGAGGATGCCGCCGGCATTGTTGCTGAGGAAGCCCTCCGGGGTCAGTTCGTCACGGTGCTCGGTGCCACGCTGGGCGACGCTGGCAAAGCCGGCGCCGATTTCCACGCCCTTGACCGCGTTGATGCTCATCAGCGCATGGGCAAGCTCCGCGTCGAGGCGGTCGAAGATCGGCTCGCCCAGGCCCGGCATCACGCCTTCGGCGACCACGGTGATCTTCGCTCCCACCGAGTCCTGGTCACGGCGCAGCTGGTCCATGTAGGCCTCGAGCTCCGGCACCTTGTCCGGGTCGGGGCTGAAGAAAGCGTTCTGCTCGACCGAGTCCCAGGTCTTGAACGGGATCTCGATCGGGCCGAGCTGGCTCATGTAGCCGCGCACGCGGATGCCCTGGGTGGCCAGGTACTTCTTGGCGATGGCGCCAGCCGCCACACGCATCGCGGTTTCGCGCGCCGAGCTGCGGCCACCGCCGCGGTAGTCGCGGATACCGTACTTGTGGTGGTAGGTGTAGTCGGCGTGGGCCGGGCGGAAGAGGTCCTTGATCGCCGAATAGTCCTTGGACTTCTGGTCGGTGTTGCGAATCAGAAGCCCGATCGAGCAACCGGTGGTGCGGCCTTCGAATACGCCGGAGAGGATCTCCACTTCGTCCGGCTCCTGACGCTGGGTGGTGTGCCGGCTGGTGCCGGGCTTGCGCCGGTCGAGGTCGTGCTGCAGGTCGGCGAGCGAGATTTCCAGGCCTGGCGGGCAGCCGTCGACAATGGCGACCAACGCCGGACCATGGCTCTCGCCAGCGGTGGTGACAGTGAACAGCTTGCCGTAGGTATTGCCGGACATGGACGCTCCGCGAATCTGCCTGAAGTGGTCGAAACCGGCAGTATACGGAAAACAGCGGGGATTTGGGGGCCGTGCTTGCCCGGCGACGAGCCCCGCGAACCTTCAGCTTGGCCCAAGGTCGAAACATCAACTTCCCATGTAGTCCCCCATCCATGAAGTCGCGCCTCGCCGCCCTGCTCCTGCTGTTCTGCGCCAGCCTCGCCCAGGCAGCCCCCACCGTGCTGCAACGCCCCATCGACCTGGACACCGGCCAGGGCGTGCTGCATGGCAGCATGCTGCTGCCGCAACAAGCCATCCCACCGCCGGTGGTGCTGATCATCGCCGGCTCCGGCCCTACCGACCGCGATGGCAACAACCCCGCCTCCGGACGCATCGACAACCTCAAGCGCCTGGCCCTGTTTCTGGCCGGCGAGCACATCGCCAGCGTGCGCTTCGACAAGCGTGGCGTGGCCGCCAGCCAGCCGGCCACGCCCGACGAGCGCGACCTCAGCGTCGAACGCTATGTCGCCGATGTGGTGGCCTGGGGGCGCGCGTTGCGCCAGGACCCGCGCTTCGGCCCACTGATCCTGGTCGGCCACAGCGAAGGCGCGCTGATCGCCAGCCTGGCCGCCGAGCAGGCCGGCGCCAGCGCGGTGATCACCTTGGCCGGCAGCGGCCGGCCGGTGGCTGATGTGCTGCGCGAACAACTGGCCCTGCGCCTGCCCCCGGCGCAACTGGCCGGGGGCGTGGCGCTGATCGACCGGTTGCAGGCCGGGCAGACCAGCCTCGACGTGCCCGCTCCGCTGCGTCAGGTGTTCCGCCCCAGCGTGCAGCCGTACCTGATCACCCTGCTGCATCAGGACCCGGCGGCGGCGTTCGCCCGGCTCAAGGTGCCCGCGCTGATCGTCCAGGGCCGCAACGACATCCAGGTGGAGGTGGCCGACGCCGAGCGCCTCAAGGCCGCCAAGCCCGACGCCCAACTGGCGCTGATCGACGGCATGAACCACATGCTGCGCATCAGCCCTCGGGAGATGGACCAACAGCGGGACAGCTACCGCAATCCTGAATTACCGCTGGCCCGAGAGCTGGGAGAGCGCATCGTCCTGTTCATCCACGGGCTGCCGCAGGCCTGAAAGCACCCTCAGGTATTGGCTTGGCCTGCCGATAACGCGGCTAAGAAGGCAGTGATCCGGGGGCATGCGCGCCCGAATCGCGGGCAAGCCCACATCTGCGATGTCCTTGCAGGTAATGGCACCCGGCCGCCGTGCACCTGAGGATTCCCTGATGACCGATGCCCCCGCCGCCGAGGCGACCGAAGAACAAGCCCCGGAAAGCGCCCCGCTGCCCTGGGCGGAGCTTGCAGCCGAGCACTTCCAGTTGCTGCGCCTGGCGCCGCTGCCGACCGACCGCAACAGCGGCGCCCGCCCCCTGCGATTTGTCCAGTTCGGCTACGCCGAGCGCCACGACAAGGCCCACAGCCTGCTGCGCATGGAAATCCGCCTGCCGGGGCAGAAGGTGCGCAAGGAGCAGAACCAGCTGGACATCCGCGTTGACCATGAAACGCGCACAGTGCGCATCGGCGACCCGGCCGGCCTGCAGCTGGAGCCGCTGAACCGTGGCCTTGGCCGCTACCTACTGGCGCAGGCGGTGCAGTGGCTGCAGCAGCGTTGCTCGCACTATCAGGTCGAGGGTATGAGCTTGCCGAACAAGGACGCTCTGAACGAAGACACCCGCCTGCGCCGCGACCGCGTGCTGAGCAGTGTCGGCCTGGCGGTGGAGTACACCGACGGCCAACTGCTCAAGGGGCGCTTGGTGGAAACGCCAGTGGGCCAGCTCAAGGGCGGCTGGAACACCGAGAAGGTCCAGCGCGTGGACAATCTCGAGGCCGCCGGCATGCTGCAGCAAGCCGAGCAGAACCTGATGGAGAAGGAAGCCCAGTTACGCGAACGTGACGAGCGCGTGGCCAAGTACCGCCGCGAGGACAGCGGCCTGCGCTTCACCATCACCTGCCTGGTGGCGTTCGCGGTATTCCAGGCCGGGTTGCTGATCTGGATCGCCACCCGCTGACCCGCCCCACGCGATCCCTGAGCGGCCTTGCGTCGCGAAAGGGCCGCAAAGCGGCCCCAGCAATCTTTACATCAACACTGAATCCTGGGGGCTGCTACGCTGCCCCTTTCGCGACGCAAGGCCGCTTCAGGGGCGGTGTGAATCCGTCAGACCCGCGCCTTGAACAGCTCCTGATGTTGCCGGCACTGCTCGGCCGTCAGCATGAACACCCCGTGCCCACCGCGCTCGAACTCCAGCCAGGCGAAGTCCACCTCGGGATAGAGCGACTCGACGTGCACCTGGCTGTTGCCCACCTCGACGATCATCAGGCCCTTGTCGGTCAAGTGGTCGGCCGCCTCGGCCAGCATGCGCCGCACCAGGTCCAGGCCATCGTTGCCGCAGGCCAGGCCCAGCTCGGGCTCGTGGTGATACTCGGCCGGCATGTCGCCGAAATCCTCGGCATCGACATACGGCGGATTGGACAGGATCAGATCGAAGCGTTGCCCCGGCAGGCCGGCGAAACCATCGCCCTGCACGGTGTACACCCGCTCATCGAGGCCATGGCGCTCGATGTTCTGGTTAGCCACCTCCAGCGCGTCAAAGGACAGGTCGGCCAACACCACCTCGGCGTCCTGGAACACCTCGGCGGCGACGATGCCGATGCAGCCGGAGCCGGTGCACAGGTCGAGGATGCGCGCAGGCTCCGCAGCCAGCCACGGCTCAAAGCGTTTCTCGATCAATTCGCCGATGGGCGAGCGCGGTACCAGCACCCGCTCGTCGACGATGAACGACATGCCGCAGAACCAGGCCTCGCCCAGCAAGTAGGCGGTGGGCACGCGCTCTTCGATACGGCGCTTGAGCAGGTGCTGCAGGCGTACCGTTTCGTCATCCTCCAGCGCGCAGTCCAGGTAGCTGTCGGCCACCTCCCAGGGTAGGTGCACCGCGCCGAGCACCAGCAGGCGGGCTTCGTCCCAGGCGTTGTCGGCACCGTGGCCGAAGAACAGCTCATGCTCATGGAAGCGGCTGACCGCCCAGCGGATATGGTCGCGCAGGGTGCGCAGGCGGGATGTGATCACGGGGTACTCCTTTTCAGACAGGACAAAAGTCTAACAGCCCACACCACACATTTGTTTCCTCCGATGGCCAAACCGATAGCCACAAGCCAGCAACCACGCTGCCTGCGCTGTCAACCATTCACATTGGCGTCAAGGCAAGGGAGAATAGGAGCACAAAAGCCCTCCCCAAGGAGCCCTTGATGTCCGTTCCAACCACGATGTTCCGCCTCACTGGCCGCGACTACCCGCCGGCCAAGCTGGGCCAAGCCAGCCTGATCGTCATCGACGCGCAGAAGGAATACCTGAGCGGTCCGCTGGCGCTGTCGGGCATGGACGAGGCCGTGGCGAACATTGCCAGGTTGCTCGATGCCGCCCGCAAGGCCGGCCGCCCGATCATCCACGTGCGCCACCTCGGCACCGTCGGCGGTCGCTTCGACCCCCAGGGCCCGGCGGGCGAGTTCATCCCGGGCCTGGAGCCGCGCGCCGGTGAGATCGTCATCGAAAAGCGCATGCCCAACGCCTTCAAGAACACCAAGCTGCACGAAACGCTGCAGGAGCTCGGCCACCTCGACCTGATCGTCTGCGGTTTCATGAGCCACTCCAGCGTCAGCACCACCGTGCGCCGCGCCAAGGACTATGGTTATCGCTGCACCCTGGTGGAAGACGCCTCGGCGACCCGCGACCTGGCCCTGAAGGACACCGTGATCCCCGCCGCGCAGATCCACCAGTGCGAAATGGCCGTGATGGCCGACAATTTCGCCTGCGTCGCCCCCACCGCCAGCCTGGTCTGAACCACGACCGCCCGGCGGACGGGCGGAACCCCAAGGTGACCCGCAGGTCGAAATCCGGATCAGCTCTACCAGATCCTGAGGAATTCGAATGAAGCTCAAAGGCAGTTTCGATGCCAAGCGCCTGCGCCAGCGCGAGCCTAGCAACTGGGGCGCGCGGGTTGCCGCCGCCCTATCCGTGCTGCTGGCCACCCTGGGCATACTGCTCGCCATGGCCGGCTTCGCCGGCCTGCTGGGCAATTACGCCGCGCTGGCCGAGCTCAATGCCAACCGCCCACTGTCGGCGATTCTCGTCGTGGTCGGGTTGCTGCTGCTGTGGATCGGCGTTCGTGTCTGGCGACGCAGCCGCATCCGTCTGCGCCGTGGCCGCGAGTTGAACCTGTCGCCGCACCTGATGAAGAAGCACGACTGACACACTCACACCTCCCCTGTAGGCGCAGCCTTGTGCTCCTGCACATAACAGCGCACAGCTCAAGGCTTCACTCCGACGCACAGTCGCGTAAACTACGCCGCCCACGTGGAGGCACCATGCAAGACGACGACTTTTCCCTCTTCCGCAGCCAAGTGCAGGGCGTCAAGCCGATCAAGCACGACCGCGCCGAAGTCGGCAAACCCAAGGCCGACCGCAAGCAGCTGGCCGGTCTGCGCCAGGCGGCGACCGTCCGCAGCGACCAGCCGCTGGTGATTGATGGCCTGTCCGACCAGTTCGTCATCGACGTTGGCGCCGAGGATGAACTGATGTGGCGCCGCGACGGCGTCCAGGAAACCCAGATCCGCAAGCTCAAGCTCGGCCAGATCGCCTTCGAGGGCAGCCTCGACTTGCATGGCATGAGCGTCGAGAAGGCCCGCGAGACACTTTGGGACTTCATCGCCGAGGCGACCAAGCTCGAAGTGCGCTGCGTGCGCGTCACCCACGGCAAGGCCGCGCGCCTGGACGGCAAGCGCCCGATGATCAAGAGCCACGTCAACACCTGGCTGCGCCAGCACCCGCAGGTGCTCGGCTTCGCCTCATGCCAGGCCCGCCACGGCGGTACCGGCGCGGTGTACGTAATGCTCAAGCGAACCATGCTCGAAGGCCGCGACGAGTGACATCGCGCTTGCAGCGCCGCCGTCGCCGCCGTACCCTTCGTCTTTGCGAAATTTTCCACAGGTAGATCCATGTCCCTGGAACAAAACTACACCGCGATCCTCAGCCAGATCGGCGAGGACGTCTCCCGCGAGGGCCTGCTCGACACGCCCAAGCGGGCCGCAAAGGCCATGAAATACCTTTGCCGCGGTTATGAGCAAACCCTGGAAGAAGTGACCAACGGCGCGTTGTTCACCTCCGACAACAGCGAAATGGTGCTGGTCCGGGATATCGAGCTGTACTCGATGTGCGAACACCACATGCTGCCGTTCATCGGCAAGGCCCACGTGGCCTACCTGCCCAAGGGCAAGGTGCTTGGCCTGTCCAAGGTGGCGCGGATCGTCGACATGTACGCCCGTCGCCTGCAGATCCAGGAAAACCTCAGCCGCCAGATCGCCGAGGCCGTGCAGCAGGTGACCGGCGCCGCGGGCGTGGCGGTGGTCATCGAGGCCAAGCACATGTGCATGATGATGCGCGGTGTCGAAAAGCAGAACTCGACAATGCTCACCTCGGTGATGCTCGGCGAGTTCCGCGAGAACGCCTCCACCCGCAGCGAGTTCCTCAGCCTGATCAAGTGATCGGCCTGTGTTCCGAGCCGACCCCATGGGGTCGGCTTTTTCATTTCAGGAGTTGCCCATGATCGTCAAAGCCCTGCGAGTCGGCCTCGGCCAGCTAATCGTGTTCGGCGACTGGATCAGTCGCCCGGCGAAAAAACAGCGCGATGCCTCGGCCCAGGCCCAGGTCGAGCAGCAGGCCAAGGACCTGGCGCTGTACCAGTTCCACGCCTGCCCGTTCTGCGTGAAGACCCGTCGCACCTTGCACCGCCTGAACGTACCGGTGGCACTGCGCGATGCCAAGAACGACCCGCAGCACCGCCAGGCGCTGCTCGAAGGCGGCGGCCGGGTGAAGGTACCGTGCCTGCGGATCGAGGAGGACGGCAAGGTGACCTGGATGTATGAGTCCAAGGACATCATTGCCTATCTGGACAAACGCTTCGCGGCGGCCTGACCGCTCCTACACAGGGTGCAATGAGGCCGGTCAATCCACCATCGGCACATGCCGTGGATGACTGGCCACCCGCGCCAGCCAGGCTTTCACCGCCGGATATTCAGTCAGGTCAAAGCCCCCCTGATGCGCCACATGGGTATAGGCGTACAACGCCACATCGGCAATCGAGTATTGCTCACCGACCAGGTAAGGCGTCATTTCCAGCTGTTTGTTCATCACCTTGAGCGCCTTGTAGCCGCCCTTGTGCAGCCCCCTGTACTCCTCCAGGCGCTCGTCGGGCAAGCCCAGGTAGAACTGGATGAAGCGCGCCACGGCAATGTACGGCTCGTGGCTGTACTGCTCGAAGAACTGCCACTGCAGGACCTGGGTACGCAAGCGTGGCTCGCTGGGCAGGAACTCGCTGCCATCGGCCAGGTAGTTGAGAATCGCGTTGGACTCCCACAAGCACGTGCCGTCCTCGAGCTTGAGCACCGGCACCTTGCCGTTGGGGTTCATGGCCAGGAACGCGGGGGTTTCGGTCTCGCCCTTGAGAATATCCACCGGGTGCCACTCATACGGACGGTCGAGCAGGCTCAGCATCAGCTTGACCTTGTAGCAGTTGCCCGACTGGTAATCCCCATACACCTTGTACATCGCCCCTCCCCATTCACGCAGTTGCGCAGTAATACCCCATAGTTGGCGACTGTACGGCTAAATGCAATGCCTGCTGTATGGCAAGGATCACGCCATTGCACGGTAGCCTGAAAAAACTGCTTACACCTGTACAAGGAATTCCCCATGACCGATGCCACCTCCGCGCGCCTGCGGCCGCTGGCGGACAGCTCCCCATCGGCGGTCGTCGCCGGCTTCATCGCCATGCTCACCGGCTATACCAGCTCGCTCGTGCTGATGTTCCAGGCCGGCCAGGCCGCCGGCCTGACCAGCGCGCAGATCTCGTCGTGGATCTGGGCCCTGTCGATCGGCATGGCGGTGTGCAGCATCGGCCTGTCGCTGCGCTACCGTACCCCGGTCACCGTGGCCTGGTCGACACCCGGCGCGGCGCTGCTGATCACCAGCCTCGGTGGCGTCACCTACGGCGAGGCCATCGGCGCCTATATCACCTGCGCCGTGCTGGTGCTGATATGCGGCCTGACCGGCAGTTTCGAGCGCCTGGTGCGGCGCATCCCCGCCTCGCTCGCCTCGGCCCTGCTGGCCGGCATCCTGTTCAAGATCGGCAGCGAAATCTTCGTCGCCGCCCAGCATCGCACGGTGCTGGTGCTGGGCATGTTCTTCAGCTACCTGCTGGTCAAGCGCCTGTCACCGCGCTACTGCGTGCTGGCCGCTCTGCTGGTCGGCACGGCGCTGTCCGGCACCCTGGGGCTGCTGGACTTCAGCGGCTTCCAGCTGGAGATCGCCACTCCGGTGTGGACCACGCCGAGCTTCTCGCTGGCGGCGACCATCAGTATCGGCATCCCACTGTTCGTGGTGGCCATGACCTCACAGAACATGCCCGGCGTCGCCGTGCTGCGCGCCGACGGCTACCAGGTGCAGGCCTCGCCGCTGATCTCGGCCACCGGGTTCGCCTCGCTGCTGCTGGCGCCGTTCGGCTCCCACGGCATCAACCTGGCGGCGATCAGCGCGGCGATCTGCACCGGGCCGCATGCCCATGAAGACCCGGCCAAGCGCTACACGGCGGCGGTGTGGTGCGGGATCTTCTACGGCATCGCCGGCACCTTCGGCGCGACCCTGGCGGCGCTGTTCGGCGCCCTGCCCAAGGAACTGGTGCTGTCGATCGCCGCCCTGGCGCTGTTCGGCTCGATCATGAACGGCCTGAGCGTGGCCATGGGCGAGGCGCGCGAGCGCGAGGCGGCGCTGATCACCTTCATGGTCACGGCGTCGGGGTTCACTCTGTTCTCGATCGGCTCGGCGTTCTGGGGGATCGTGGCGGGGGTGCTGACCTTGCTGATCCTCAGTCCGCGCAGGGGCTGACAACGCTATCGCGGGGCAAGCCACAGCCAATCACAGGCGAAAGTGCCCCACCATCCCCTTCAGGTCACTGCCCAACTGCGCCAGCTCGACGCTTGAGCGGGCATTGTCCTGCATCGCCAGCGCCGCCTGGTCGGCGCTGCCACGGATCTGGGTGACGCTGCGGCTGATTTCCTCCGCCACCGAACTTTGCTGCTCGGCCGCCGCAGCAATCTGCTGATTCATCTGCTGGATCAACGACACCGCCGCGGCGATGCTGCCCAGAGCGCTCTCGGTCTGCAGCGTGTCGGCGACCGCCAGGCGCACCAGCTCGGTACTGCCACGGATCTGCGTCACCGACTGCTGGGCGTTGCCGCGCAGGCTGGCGACCAGCCGTTCGATCTCCTCGGTGGACTGCTGGGTACGCCGGGCCAGCGCGCGCACTTCATCGGCCACCACGGCGAAGCCACGGCCCTGCTCGCCGGCGCGGGCCGCCTCGATCGCCGCGTTGAGCGCCAGCAGGTTGGTCTGTTCAGCCACGCTCTTGATCACCTCCAGCACATCACCGATGGTATGGATCTCGGCGCTGAGACTGTCGATACCACTGCTGGCGGTTTCAGCCGCCACCGCCAGCTGCTCGATGCGCTGCATGCTCTGGCGTACCACCTGCTGCCCCGACTCGACCTTGTCGTCGGCATCCTGGGCCGCCTGGGCTGCCTGCTCGGCGTTGCGCGCCACATCGTGAACCGTCGCGGTCATCTGCTGCATGGCGGTGGCCACCTGCTCGGTCTCGTCCTTCTGGCTGCCCACTTCGCGGTTGGTCTGCTCGGTCACCGCCGACAAGGCCTGGGCGCTGCCGGCCAGCTGATCGATACCCTGCTGCAGGCCACTGACGATGCCCGACAGCCCCTCGGCCATCTGCTGCATGGCCTGCAGCAGTTGACCGACCTCGTCGGCACGCGGCGGCTCGGCCTCGATACCCAACTCGCCTGCGGCAATGCGCCGGGCACGGCTGATCACCCGCTTGAGCGGCGCGACCACGGCGCGGGTGATCAACCAGGCCGCCAGCACGCCTACCAGCAGAGCCAGGGCCGTGGCCGCGGCGATGGCCACGGTGTTGCGCGCAAGCTCCGCCTGCATGGCCTGCTCCTGGGCGACGTAGGCCTGGTCGACCCGCGTGGTGACCTGCTCGGCCCGGGCCTGCAACTGATCCTTGATCCCCCGCTCCTGGCCCAGCAGGTCGGTGTACTCGTTGAGTTTTTCGGAAAAACTCGCGATATGCCCGGCCACTTCGCCCAGCACGCTCTGGTAGCCGGCGTCGGTGACCGCCGACTTGAGCTGCTCCACCAGGCCGGCCGCCTCCACCGTTTGGGCGATGCGCCCCTCGGCAACGGCCTCGCCGCCCTTGCGGCTCTGCTCCAGGCGTACCCGGGCCTCGTCCATGGCCTGCAGCATCAGCCGCGACACCTGCGCCACCTGCCCGGCCTGCTCGAGGAACTCACCGCCCTGCTGCCCCTGGGACTGCTTGAGGGTATAGGTGCCATCGTCGGCCAATCCGGCCTGTAGAACATCGAGGTTGTTGGCCACGCTCGACACCGACCAGCTGGCCATGTCCAGCGCCAGCTCCTTGGCCTGCACGGCCTGGACGAACTGATCGAAGGCCTGCCCGTAGGCGTTAAGGTCGGCCTCGGCCCAAGACAGCGCCGGCACCGCGCGGGCCCGCTCCACCAGCCCCTGCAGGCCAGTACGCAGGGCATCGGCCTCCTTGACGTCCGAGCGCAGGGCGAAGGCCTGTTCGTGCTGGCGCAGCTTTAACAGGTCAGTGTTGAACTGGGCCATCTGCCGCAGCTCCTCGAAGCGCTGGCCGACGTTGCCCAGGGCGTACACACCGATGGCGGCCACCACCAGGGTGAGCAGCAACACCAGGGCGAAACCCAGGCCCAGCTTGCGCGCCATGCCCAGGTTGGCCAATACACCGTGCTTGGTCGCCGTCATCACCGCCCTCCTCTCCTTTTGGCCCTCTGCCAACGGCAAGAGTGACAATGGCGCCGACCTCGTCACAAGGGGCGGGCGCGCGAATGGTGTCATTTAGCTATGAGCGTGTCGCTTTCAGACTGCCGGAGGTCGCCCCGCATGCCGGAAAAACGCCTGGGCCCGGGAATCCTGTCCATAGGCGACATTGATCCGCAGCCAGTCACTGGCCCGCCCCTGCGGATCGAAGGCGCTGCCCGGGGTGAGCAGCACCGCATGCTCCAGCGCCAATCGCTCCAGCTCGGCAAAGTCGCGCCCAGGCACCCGGGCCCATACGAACATGCCGCCTACCGGCTCGCAAAACACCTCCCAGCCGCAGGCCTCCAGCTGCCCCAGGGTCGTGGCCCGGTGCTGACCCAAGCGCAATCGCAGACGCTGCACGCTCTTGCGGTAGCCGCCATTGGCCAGCATCTGCCCGACCACCTGTTCGGCGAAGCGCGAGGTGCCAATGCCAGCCACCATCTTCAGTTCGGCCAGGCGCGCGATCAACGGCGGGTCGGCCACCAGGTAGCCGACCCGCAACGAACTGCTTAGGGTCTTGGAGAAACTGCCGATGTAGATCACCCGCTGCTCGCTGTCGAGGGTCGCCAGGCGCGTGGCCGGGCCGTCCTGGAAGTCCGCATACAGATCGTCCTCGACGATCCGCAGGTCATGCTCACGGGCCAGTTCCAGCAAGCGGTAGGCCACCTTGGGCGTCAGGCAGGTGCCAGTCGGGTTCTGGTACAGGCTGTTGATGAACAGGCACCGGGGCTGGTGCTCGGCCAGCAACTGCTCGAGCACCACCAGGTCCGGGCCAGTGGCGGTGCGCGGCACCTCGAGCATGTGCACACCTTGCAGGCGCAGCAAGTTGTACAGATTGTAATAGCCGGGGCGCTCCACCAGCACTGTATCTCCCGGATTCAGCAAGGTTCGCACCAGCAGGTCCAGGGCATGGCTGGCGCCCTGGGTGGTGACGATCCGCTCCGGCTCGGCGGCGATATCCAGCCGCGCCAGCCCCTTGTGCAGTTGCAGACGCAGGCTGGCCAGGCCCTGGGGCGGGCAGTAGTCGAATAGCGCCTCGGGCGCGCCGCGGCTGACCTGGCGGATGGCCTGGGCCAGCTCGGCTTCGGCGCGCCAGGCCACCGGCAGCCAGCCGCAGCCGAGCTTGAGCAATTGTTCATGACCTTCGCGAAACTGCCGCCAACTGCCGTCGATCGCCTCACCCCAGGACTCCCCAGGGTCGGGCCGCAGGCCCGGTTTGCGCTCGGCGACAAAGAAGCCCGCGCCATGCCGCGCCTGCAGCCAGCCGTTGGCCGCCAGGCGGTCGTAGGCCTCGATTACGCAGGAGGCGCTTACCGCCTGGGCCTTGGCCAGCGCGCGGATCGACGGCAAGCGCGCACCGGGGCGCAGGCGCTGCTGTTCGATCCAGGCCTGCAGGTGCTCGGTCAGTTGCTGGACCAAGGGGATGGGAAGATCACGATCAAGATGAAAATGCATGGCAAGTGTTCGCTGTTTTCAGGCAAACAGTTAAGCATAAATGCTCCGCGAGTGTGCCTTGGCGAGCACCACTGCCAAGGCCGATGCTGCCAACCACTGTCACTGCCTTGCGGATCCGTACCGATGCCCACTCGCCATGCCCCAGTCCTGCTGGCCTTCGCCCTGTGCCTGATCACCCTCGCGGTGAACCTGCAGGCCCCGCTTTACATCACCTACGCCGACCTGTCCGGGCAAGGCGCGGCGGCGACCGCCGTGGCCTTCTCCGGCTATGTGCTCGGCGTGCTGCCGGTGCTGTTGGCCCTCGGCGGCTTGGCCGACCGGGTGGGCCGACGCCCGCTGATCCTGGTCGCGCTGGCCCTGTCGATGGTCGCCACGCTGCTCATGCTGCTGGCACCGAGCCTGCAGATGCTGGGCCTGGCGCGCCTGTTCCTGGGGCTGAGCACAGGCCTTGCCTCGGCCACCGCCACCGCCTACATGAGCGAACTGATGGCGCCGGACGCCGATAGCCGCGCCGCCACCTGGGTCACTGCCAGCACGTCGCTCGGTTTCGGCCTGGGCGCGGCACTGACCAGCCTGTTCCTGCTGAGCGGGCCGCCCCTCACCCCCGGCAGCTTCCACCTGCAACTGGCGCTGGCCGCCGTCGCCCTGCTTCTGGTCTGGCGCCTGCCCGACCCTCGCCCGGCGCAGCGCAGCGCCATGCTGCGCCTGCCCTGCTACCCCGCCGGCAGCCTGGCCTATGGCCTGGCGATCCTGCTGGCCTGGGCTTGTGTCGGGCTGGTGATCGCCCTGCTGCCAGGGATTCTACGCCAGCACGGGCTGAGCGCCTGGTCGGGGTTCTCGACCTTCTGCGTGATCAGCTGCGGCCTGCTGTTCCAGCCGCTGGCCCGGCGCCTGGCCAGTGCCCAGGCGACCTTGCTGGGGCTGCTGATCCTGCCGTGCAGCTACGCGCTGCTGGCCTGGGGGGCTGACAGCGGCAATCTGCTGGGTGTGCTGCTGGGCGCCGTGGCCGCGAGCAGCGCCTGCTATGGCTTCATCTACCTGGGCGGCTTGGCGGCGGTGAATGAGCTGGCCGGGAGCGAGAAGACCCGGGCCAGTGCCGGGTTCTTCCTGCTTGCCTACCTGGGGTTCAGCCTGCCGGTGATCTTTACCGGGCTGCTCAGTGACCGGCTCGGCTCGCGACTGGCGCTGACCGCCTTCGGCGGCGTGTTGCTGCTCGGCTGCGCAGCCGTGGCACTGACCCTGTGGATAACCTCAGTCAGATCGCCAACGCGCCGCCATCGACAGTCAGGCTGTGCCCCGTCGTGAACGCCGCGCCATCGCTGCATAGGTACAGCACCGCGCTGGCGATCTCCTCGACCTTGCCGATGCGCCCGACCGGATGCATCGCCGCGGCGAACTCGGCCTTGCGCGGATCGGCCTCGTAGGCGCGGCGGAACATGTCGGTGTCGATCACCGCCGGGCACACCGCTCGGCGACTTTCAGCAATGTTTTCTACACAAAGAGTCGAAATTCTTGTGTTGACCAAATAGAATCCACGAACGGGCATCCCTCGACATCTATCCCAGCTTCTATAAATAGTGAGAAAAGCAACAACATGATTAGCAGTCCGTTTCTCTTTCTACGCGAGATTCTGATTTACCTTTGTTTATCGGCGCTATTGATATGCCTAGTTGAATGGAGCGCAGGACTGAATCCAGTCACGCTGGACTTCTTTCAAGCCTCCTATCGCGAGGTAGGTGTGACAGCACTACTGATGATTAGCCTACTTGTCCTGCTGGATACTCTGTCACGGCGACGCTACGTTTCGATCTTACCCCTAGCGGTGCCACTCATACTGATCGCTCTTGTCAGCAGGCAGAAGCTTGATTACCTCTCAGAGCCGCTTTATCCATGGGATTTCATTTTTGCCAAACACATCTACAACCTGCTACCTGAGCTCGCCGGCGAAAAATTAAAACAGGTAATTATTTCGACTATTTGTGGCCTCGCTCTATTTTATATCACCTTCCGTCTCACCACCCTAATTTACCGCCGACAGCAAGGTAACCCCCCAGGTCGAACAATGCTTGCCGCCAGCCTTTTGATAGTTGCAACCCTGGCAATTAGTGTCAATACTGCCCCCGGCATCAGGTGGATACGAGACACCTTGAAAATCCAGCCTTTATCTTGGGTTCAGATTGAAAACTACAAAGAAAAAGGCTTTATTCTTGCATTTTCCATGAACATGAAATCAGCGTTGATTGAGCGCCCCCATATCTCAGGCGATGTGCTAGTCAATGAACTTTCTAAAACGCTACCATCGAGTCTTGAGTCCGGCACAGCAGATAGCGAGCAGCATCCGGATATCATCATTATCATGAGTGAAGCGTTCTGGGACCCTAGCCGACTGCCCGAGGCTCATCTGAGCATCGACCCGATGCCAACAATACGCGCATTGTCTGGCGGTGATCTCTTTTCTCCCAGCCAGGGTGGATATACCTCAAATGTGGAATTTGAATTTCTAACTGGCTTTTCAAATGCATTCCTGCCAGACGGTTCCGTACCTTATCAGCACTATTTGCGCCGTAACACCCCCTCATTCATTTGGACACTTAAATCCCAAGGCTATGAAGCAATAGCCATCCACCCCTATTACAAAAAATTCTGGAATCGAGATAGCGTCTATCAATATCTGGGCTTCGACCACTTCCTTGCACTTGAGGACATGTCCGGACTGACTACCAAAGGCCCATTTGTTAGCGACAGAGCCTTGTTCGAACGTGTGCATGAAACCCTTGAGGCTGCGACGAAGCCAGCCGTACTGTTCGCCGTCACCATGCAGAACCATGGTCCTTATGAAAAAGGCCGATATGGACAGCCGACCGTACCAATCCAATTTGACACAAGAATTGATGAGCAAGACGCCATTCAGACCTTCAGTCAAGGCATACTTGAGACAGACAATGCCCTGAGCCTGCTGATCGAGCGCTTGAGCAAACGCTCACGCCCCAGCTTGCTGGTTTTTTTTGGTGACCATACACCTTATTTAGGCAAAAATCTCTCTGCCTACCGGCAGGCCGGCCTAATCAGCGATGCACCAACCGAAGAACTGAGTACGAAAGACTATGTAAGCGTACATCGAACGCCTCTGGTCATCTGGTCCTCCATACCCGAAGATCAAAATGCCCCTATCGATGAACTCACCAGTCCAAGCTTGCTTCCGAGCCTGCTAATGAAGAAGCTAAATATCCATCACCCCTTCTACTCTGGCATACTGCAAGATGTGAGACATGCATTTCCTGTAGTCGAGCGTCGCGTCCTGCATACGCATAACGGCCAATGGATCGAAAACTGGCGCGATCATCATGAAACACTACTGCAGCAATACCAAGCTATTCAGTATGACATGATGTTCGGTGATCAATCGAGTCACTCAATCCTCTTCAAGGATATGCCCATCCAATGAATACATTCGAACACACTACCGACTTGCCGCCAAATACCAGGCGAGCTTGAGAGGCATCTGAGGCTTGGCGAGCAGGTAAGCTCACCTCCCCAGAAAACAACAATACAGTGAAATGCAAGCATGGCGTAGCCAAATAGTGTTCGCCCCTACCGGTAAAATCTAGGGAACCTCCGAACAAGTCGCCCAGCAACCGACAATGGATGACTTTTAGCCTCAGAAAAGCTCGATTTACAGGCGCTGATTATTGAAAAACCAGGGTAAAACCCTGGTCATCAAGCCTTACGGGCGCACCTCTCCCACAGCAGTCAAAAAATGCCAGCGCACCATCCACAGATTCGACAGCACAAACAGCGTGGTTAGGTGCGCCGTGTTCTTGGCCAACCCACGGAAGCGGGTTTTCACATAACCAAACTGGCGCTTGATCACGCGAAAGGGATGCTCGACTTTCGCCCGTGTCTGCGCTTTGACCTTCTCGATCTGACGTTTGGCTTTGTAGAGAACACTGCGTTTGCTCAAGTGTTTGTAGGTGCTGCGTCGCGCAGCGATTTGCCAGATCACTTGCCGGCCGTCGTGCTCAGGCCGCTTCTCTACGCCGGTGTAACCCGCGCCAGCACAGACAATGTTTTCGTCACCGAGCAACAGATGAGCGACCTCCGTCACGTCAGCCACGTTGGCGGCGGCGCCGTGGACGCGATGCACCAGACCCGACTCAGCATCGGCGCCGATATGCGCCTTCATGCCGAAGAAGTATTGGTTTCCCTTCTTCGTCTGATGCATTTCCGGGTCGCGCTTGTCTTCCTTGTTCTTGGTCGAGCTGGGCGCGTGGATGATGGTGGCGTCGACAATCGTGCCCTGACGCAACGACAGGCCTTTGTCTTGCAGGTAGTTGTTGATGGTTTCCAGAATCCCTGCCGCGAGCTGATGCTTCTCCAGCAGGTGCCGGAAATTCATGATCGTCGCGTCTTCGGGAATCGGCGCGCTGAGCGTCAGTCGAGCAAACTGGCGAATCGAAGTGATTTCGCACAGTGCTTCTTCCATGGCCGGATCGCTCAGCGAAAGTCAGTTTTGCAGCAGGTGGATACGCAGCATGGTTTCCAGTGGGTACGGCTTGCGACCATCGCCGCCTTTGGGTAATGCGGCTCGATCAATGCCAGCAAACCGTTCCACGGTACGACCTGCGTAAGCGATCCATGAACCCCACCTACCGAGAATAGGAAGTCGCAGTTATCGTGGCATCTCCGGCGAGCAGTTCCACGGCAGTAGCGCTTCATAGTCTGC
>NZ_JBLIYX010000017.1:0-134779 GCF_057480955.1 Pseudomonas sp. P65(2024) | reverse complement strand
CTGAACGCCCCATCCTGGGGCGCAGCGCTTGACGGGCATCCATGCCCGTCACCTCCCTCCGCAAGAACTCCGCTCGGCCTCCTGAAGTCGCAATTGGCGGCGTCTGAACTATTGTGCACTTAGAAGCAACAGCAAGATCAAGATCAAGATCAAGATCAAGATCAAGATCAAAAGAGCTGCTATTGAATGGTGCGCATGTTGATATAATAACTCCCCTTCACCGGAGATTCTAACGAAACAGCCGTCGAGAATGAAAGAACTTTATGGCGATATAGGATCACTCGCCGGGAATGTTTCATCCAAAGCGTTATCGACATTGCTCTCCTTCGGCTGGGTTATCTCTCCACATTTGCAGTCCGCCATACGACAAGCCTCCCCATTGCGATGCCCCGTCGCGCAGGCTTCGCAGCAATAGGCCTTGCCATCCTGGACCAGGGCATTGGCATCTACGGTGCAGGAACAGTGGTTGCAGGAACAGCGTTGTTCATTCATCACGGCTCTCTCCTGTCGTCATCAGGCACCACCTCATCGGTCCACGGTTCACCGTCCAATGGCGCCGAGCGGGCGAGTTCGGCCTCGTCCAGGCCGATGCCGCCACCGATCTCCTGGGCGTCCACCTGGCGCAGGTCCTGGTCGGCAGGCCCGCCGCCTGTGTCAGGCTCATGCGGGTCGCGAGCGCCGGTTTCATCAAACAGCGTGTCTGGGCTCAAATCGTCGAGGGTGACATTGTCCTCGTGCAGGCTATCGCTCAGGGTCTCGCCGCCGGTCATGCCGCTTTCGGCGACACGTCGGGGCGGGTAATTCTCGGCGATTTCGCGCGCCGGACGCTCGTCGCCGACACGCCCCTGGCGTTCATCGCGGCGCTCGCTGAAATCCAGTTCGTGGACACTGCCCATGCGGTCCTCGGTGTCGTCGATATCAACCTGCGGTCTTGGGTCATCGGGTCTAGCCATGAACGTTCTCCGTCAGTGGGCTTCACACGGTCGACTGCCCCCACGAAGCAATAATTCAGAGTTTCTTCACAAAGCACCGCCCCACGCTTTTTTTGAACTCCACGCCGCGCCGCCACCTCCCAATCTTGAGACACGCGAACCCTCCCGGAGCCCGCCATGGCCAAGCCCCTGCAGGAATACCAGCGCAAGCGCGACTTCAACGCCACGCCCGAGCCGGCTGGCAAGCGCGCCAAGCCACACTCGGCCCACGTGCTGCAGTACTGCATCCAGAAACACGATGCCAGCCACCTGCACTACGACTTCCGCCTGGAACTCGACGGCACCCTCAAGAGCTGGGCGATCCCCAAGGGCCCCTCGCTCGACCCCAAGGTTCGGCGCCTAGCAGTGCACGTGGAGGATCACCCGCTGGACTATGCCAACTTCGAAGGGCACATCCCCGAAGGCCATTACGGCGCCGGTGATGTGATCGTCTGGGACCGGGGTGTCTGGGAGCCCGAGGGCGATCCGCATGAAGCCTATGCCAAGGGCAAGCTGCGCTTTCGCCTGCAGGGCGAAAAACTATCTGGAATCTGGAACCTGTTCCGCACCCACCTGGCCGGCAAGAAAGAGCAGTGGATGCTGGTCAAGTCCCATGACGGACAGGCGCGCAGCGAAACCGACTACCGCATCGTCGAAGCCCTGCCGGACAGCGTGCTGAGCGACCGCACCCTGCCACCACGGCGCCCAGCCAAGGCAACCGCTTCCACGCGCAAGCGCAAGGCCGGTCGCAAGTCCCTGCCGGCGCTTCTTACGCCACAGCTGGCCACGTTGGTCGACTCCCCGCCCAGCGGCGACTGGCGTTACGAAGTCAAATTCGACGGCTACCGGATCCTGGCGCGCATCGACGGTGACGACATACGCCTGTTCACCCGCAATGGCCACGACTGGAGTACTAAGATGCCCCGCCAGGTCGAGGCGCTCAAGGCGCTGGGGCTCGATGCCGCATGGCTGGACGGCGAGATGGTGGTGGTCGACGACAACGGCGTAGCCGACTTCCAGGCCTTGCAGAACGCCTTCGACACCGAGCACGACGAACACATCACCTACTACCTGTTCGACCTGCCCTGGCTGGGCGATGAGGACCTGCGCGAACTGCCGCTACAGGCACGTCGCAACACCCTGGCCAAGCTGCTGGATGACCACGCCTCGCCGCTGCTCAGGTACTCCGCCGATTTCAATGAGCCGATCGATTCGCTACTCGACAGCGCCTGCCAGCTGGAACTCGAGGGGCTGATCGGCAAACGTGCCGACAGCCCCTATGTCGGCCGGCGCAGCAGCGACTGGATCAAACTCAAGTGCAAGCAGCGCCAGGAATTCGTGATCGTCGGCTATACCGACCCAAAGGGTAGCCGCCACGGTTTCGGCGCCCTGCTGCTGGCCCTGCACGACCACGACAGCGGCCAGCTGCGCTACGCCGGCAAGGTCGGCACCGGCTTCAGCGCCGCCACCCTGGACAGCATCCTCGCTCGCCTGAAACCGCTGAAGACCGCCAAGTCGCCCTTGGCCAGCCCCCCCACCGGAGCAGAAGCCCGCGGCGTGCATTGGCTCAAGCCGCAACTGCTGGCGGAAGTCGCCTACGCCCAGATGACCCGCGAAGGCATCGTGCGCCATTCGGTGTTTCACGGTCTGCGCGACGACAAACCCGCCACCGCCATCGACCTGGAGCGAGCGATGCCCGCCAAGCGCGCAGCACAGACACGACCCGAGGGCCTGGGCAACCTGCGCCTGACCCACCCCGAGCGCGTGGTCGACGCGACCACCGGGGCCACCAAGCGCCAGGTCGCACAGTACTACGCCCAGGTCGCCGACCGGCTGCTGCCGCAGCTCAAGGATCGGCCTGTCGCCCTGGTCCGGGCACCGGATGGCCTGGGCGGCGAGCTGTTCTTCCAGAAGAACGCCGGCCATCTGCACATTCCCCACGTGCTCAGCTACAGCAAGGCCCAGGCCGGCCAGGCGGCCATGGTGCTCAACCGCGCCGACAGCCTGCTGGGCGCGGTGCAGATGAACACGCTCGAATTGCACACCTGGAATGCCACCACCAAGGACTTCGACAAGCCCGACCGCTTCGTCCTCGACCTCGACCCGGATCCCGCACTGCCCTGGAAAGCCATGCTCGAGGCCACCCAACTGACCCTCACCCTGCTCGATGAGCTGGGGCTGAAGGTGTTCCTCAAGACCAGCGGCGGCAAGGGCATGCACCTCGTCGTGCCGTTGACCCGGCGCGCCGGCTGGGACGAAGTGAAGGACTTCAGCCATGCCTTGGTCGAGCACATGGCCGGCCTGTTCCCTGATCGGCTCAGCGCCGTGTCCGGGCCAAAGAACCGGGTCGGGCGGATCTTCATCGACTACCTGCGCAATGGCAAGGGCGCCACCACCGTCGCCGCCTATTCGCTGCGCGCCCGCGAGGGCTTGCCGGTGTCGGTGCCGATCTGGCGTGAGGAACTGACCCAACTCAAAGGCACGAACCAATGGAACATCGGCAACCTCCAGGCCCGGCTCGCCGAGGTGGACGATCCGTGGGCCGACATGGCCAAAACCCGCCAGTCGATCACCGTGCGCATGCGCAAGCAATTGGGGATCGCCTGATGCAACCGACCCACTTCGATCAACTGCTACACCGGCTCTCTGCCCGTGCGCAGCCCCTCGAACTCGAACCCTTGCTGCCGGAACTGCTGCGGGCTCTGCAGCGCGAACACCTCGACCTGCTTCCCTTGCCCGGCCAGGGGCGGACCCTGGAGCGCTGGCGGGCCCTGGCGCGGGTCGCTGCTTGCGATCTCAGCCTGGCCAAACTCTACGAGGGCCATACCGACGCCCTGGCGATCCTTGCCGAATGCGGCGCAGCCCATCATGCCGGCGAAGGGATCTGGGGCGTGTGGGCTGCCGAGCCGCCGGATGCCCGCGCCCTCATCGTCGAACGGAACGCCGAGCAGGTTCGCCTGCGAGGCCGCAAGGCCTGGTGTTCGGGAGCGTTGCAGATCGACCGTGCGCTGCTGACCGCCTGGCAAGACGACCAGCCTCAACTGGTGGCCATCGAGCTTGGCCACCCGAGCCAGCGTGTCCAGGCCGACCACTGGCAGGCTGTTGGCATGGCCGCCACCGCCAGTGTCGCCATCGTGTTCGACGATTCGCCCGGGCTGGCCATCGGCGAACCCGGCCAGTACCTGTCCCGCCCAGGTTTCTGGCACGGGGGCGCGGGCATCGCCGCCTGCTGGTACGGCGCGGCCGCAGCCTTGGCGGACTACCTGCGCGAACACTGCCGCAAACCCCGGCCCGGCCCACACGCCGACGCACACCTGGGCGCCGTCGATGCGGCCTTGTTCGGAGCCCGCGCCGCCCTGCGAGAATGCGCCGCCTGGATCGACCGCCACCCAGGCGACGATGCCAGTTACGAGGTACGCCGCACCCGCGCCCAGGTCGAGCAGGCGGTCGAGCAGGTCATCCAGCATGTCGGCCGGGCATTGGGCGCAACGCCGTACTGTCGCAACAGCCATTTCGCCCGGCTCAGCGCCGACCTGCCGGTATACCTGCGGCAAAGTCACGCTGAACGCGACCTGGCCGAGCTGGGACGGCAACTGACCGATAGGCCTGAAGGAGCATGGAAACTATGAGCCAGAATCTGATCCAGGCCGCTCACGGCACGCCTTGGAGCGCCTGGCAACAGTCCGCGTACCTGGCCCGTGCCACCTGGCTGACGCCCGACCGACTGTGCCCGCCCGGCAGACGCCTGGTGCTGCTGGCGCCGCATCCGGACGACGAGATCCTCATGGCCGGCGGTCTGTTGGCCAGCTTCCACGGCCGGGAACAGGACCTGGTACTGATTTCCGCCACCAACGGCGAGGCCAGCCATCCTCACTCCAACCAATGGACCGAGCACCGCCTGCGCCATCAGCGCCCTCTGGAGAGCCGCCATGCCCTGCAAAAGCTGGAGCTGGACCTCAACCGCGTCGAATGGCGACGGCTCAACCTCAAGGACGGCGCCCTGCCCCGCGATGAGGCGTTCCTGGTCGCGCACCTGGAGCAATTGCTGCAGCCCGACGACCTGCTGCTGACCACCTGGCGGGGTGATGGGCACTGCGATCATGAAGCGGCCGGCCGCGCCTGCGCCAGGGCGGCGCAATCGTGTCGCGCGCAACTGGCCGAGGTGCCGGTCTGGGCGTGGCACTGGGCCGCACCCGACGATCCTAGGCTGCCGTGGCCCCGGGCACATCGCCTGTCGCTCGACGAGGCGCGTCTGGCGCGCAAACGCGAAGCCCTGGCCGCCCATGCCAGCCAGTTGCAGCCCGATGGCGACCATCCGCCGGTACTGCCCGAACACCTGCAGGCCTGCCTGCTGCAACCCTTCGAACTGGTCTTCCTGTCAATGGAGTCGCCATGAGCCTCGACGCGCAGTATTTTGCCGACCTGTATGCCGACAACGACGACCCATGGGCCTTTCGTACCCGCTGGTATGAACGGCGCAAGCGCGACCTGGCCCTGGCCAGCCTGCCCCGCCAATACTACGAGCGCGTCTTCGAGCCGGCCTGCGCCAACGGTGAACTGAGCATCCTGCTGGCCGAGCGCTGCGCCGAGCTGCTGTGCCAGGACATCGACCCCACCGCCGTGGCCCTGGCCCGCCAGCGGCTGGCGGGCGCGAGCCATGCCCGCGTCGAACAGGGCCACCTCCCGGGTGACTGGCCGGGCGGACAGTTCGACCTGATCGTGCTCAGCGAGATCGGCTACTACCTGGCACCCACCGAGTGGCTGCAGGTGATCGAGCAATCGGTGGCCAGCCTGAGCCATGACGGCGGCCTGCTGGCCTGCCACTGGCGCCATCCCATTGCCGCTTGCCCGCAGGAGGGTGGCGAGGTCCATGCCCTGCTGGCCCGACACCTGCCACTTTACCCGCTGCTGCGCCACGAGGAGGCGGATTTCCTGCTCGAGTACTGGTCGTGCCAGCCCAGCGCCGTGGACCTGAACGAGACCTGCCCATGATCGCCGTCATCATTCCGGCCCACAACGAGGCCCGCCGCCTCGGGCACTGCCTCGCTGCCATCAAGCTGGCGGTGGCGCGGGCCGAGGCGGCAGGCCTGGAGGTCGAAGTGCTGGTGGTCCTCGATCGCTGCGTCGATGCCAGCGCGCGAATCGCCCGCCGCCATGGCGTGCATACCATGGTGTTGGAGGCCGGCAACGTCGGCATTGCCCGGCGCCTGGGCGCGGCATGGATGATCGACCGCGGCGCCCAGTGGCTGGCGTTTACCGATGCCGACAGTCGCGTACCCGAGCACTGGCTGGTGTCGCAGCTGCAATGGCACGCCGACGCGGTTTGCGGCACGGTGCACATCGAGCGCTGGCAACCCTGGCAAGGCGCCGCTCTGCGCCAGTTGTACCGCAGCCGTTACCAGGCCCGGGACGGCCATCGGCATATTCACGGCGCCAACCTGGGCGTCTGCGCCAAGGCCTATGAGCGCGTCGGCGGATTCCAGCCATTGCCGGCCCACGAAGATGTGCAACTGGTGCTGGCCCTCGAGGCCAGTGGCGCGCAGATTGTCTGGACGGCGGCGCACAGCGTGGCCACCAGCAGTCGCCGGGACAGCCGCGCCCGCCAGGGCTTCGGCGACTACCTGAATGGGCTGGAGGGGCAACTACCGTAACCTCTGCAACCGCGCTAAGATGCTTTGCGCGGTCGCTTGGCCGCCGGTTTCTTCGCCTTGGCCTTGCCACCCAGGCTGCGCTTGAGCAGCTCGGTGAGGTCGATGATGTCCGCGCCCTTCTCCGCCGGCGCGCCCTCGCCTTTGTCCACGGTCTCGATCTTGCCCTTGCTGGCCTTCTCTTGCACCAGCTCGAGGATG
This sequence comes from Pseudomonas sp. P65(2024), assembly GCF_057480955.1. Taxonomy (NCBI): domain Bacteria; kingdom Pseudomonadati; phylum Pseudomonadota; class Gammaproteobacteria; order Pseudomonadales; family Pseudomonadaceae; genus Pseudomonas; species Pseudomonas sp. P65(2024). Next base: position 127,959 of record NZ_JBLIYX010000017.1, on the reverse strand, counting down.
GTCTGGCGAAAGGCATCATGGTACTCGTCGGGCGACCATGGCCCGCTCATGTCTTGCACCAGCTTCCTGGCCATGTCCAGTTCGCGCTTGTCCAGCTTGCTGTCGGTCACGCTCTTGTCCAGTTCCAGCGACGCCAGGCCTCGCACCTCCTCGGGCCAGCGCAGGGTAATCATCACCAGCGCGTCTTGCAGCGGGCGCAGCAGCGCCAGATGCTGGCGGGTGTGCAGCACGACGGTGGCCAGGGCGACCTTGCCGGTACTTTCCAGAGCCTCGCGCAACAAGGCGTAGACCTTGCCGCCGCCGCGGTCGGGGCTCAGGTAATAAGGCGTGTCGAACTGTTGCAGCGGTATCTCCCGGGCATCGACGAACGAGAAGATATTGATGGTCTGGGTCGCCTCGGGCCGGGCCTTGCGAATCTCCTCCTCGCTGATCACCACGTAGCGACCCTTCTCGTACTCCACGCCCTTGACGATGTGTTCCTTGTCGATCTCCTTGCCGGTGACCTTGTTCACCCGTTTGTAACCCACCGGATCCATGCTGCGCTTGTCGAGCCAGTCGAAATCCACCCGCTCGCTGCGCACGGCGGTATTGAGGGAGACGGGGATGTGCACGAGGCCGAAGCTGATCGCGCCTTTCCAGATTGCCCGGGCCATGGTCGGCTCCTACGCGTCGAACGGTTGGCCGGGCTGGCTGTAGCGCAACGCGCCGCAGCGTTCGCAGCACTGGCAATGGAGCCCGGCGATTTCACGGACCAACAGACTGCGCCATTGGCAGCCACGCAACAGGCAGACGAGTTTCATCAGCCACCTCCCTGGCCCGCATGAATAGGGGCTCTTACAAGGACTGACTGCGCGGCGCGGCCAAGGTTTATTCGAGTTTGCCCTACGGCAGTGGATTCCCCCCCGTGACGCCGAATACCTCCCCAGTGATATAGCTCGACTCCTGGCTGGCCAGCAGCACATACAGCGGCGCGCATTCGGCAGGTTGGCCGGGACGTTTCATCGGTGTGTGCCCACCGAAGTCGGGAATCTTCTCCGGCGGTTGGCCGCCGCTGGGCTGCAACACGGTCCAGATCGGGCCCGGCGCCACTGCGTTGACGCGGATGCCGCGCTCGATCACCTGCTTGGCCAGCGCCTTGGTGAAGGCAACGATCGCCGCCTTGGTGGTGGCGTAGTCGAGCAGCGTCGCCGATGGCTGGTAGGACTGGATCGAGGCAGTGTTGATGATCGTGGCCCCGGCCGGCATCAGCGGCACGGCAGCCTGGCACAACCAGAACAACGCGTAGACGTTGGTCTTGAGGGTGTGATCGAACTGCTCGTGGGTGATCTGGCCAATGTCCTTGCGCGCCACCTGCTTGCCGGCGACGTTGACCAGGATGTCCAGGCCGCCGAGCTGTTCGTGGGCCTGGTCCACCAACTGGCTGCAGAAGCGCGGATCCTTGAGATCGCCAGGAAGTGCCACGGCCTTGCGCCCTTCGGCCTCGATCAGCTGGACCACTTCTCGGGCGTCACGCTCCTCCGTGGGCAGGTAGTTGAGGGCGATGTCGGCGCCCTCGCGGGCGAAGGCGATGGCCACGGCGCGCCCGATTCCCGAGTCGGCGCCGGTGATCAGGGCGCGACGACCGACCAGGCGGCCGAAGCCTTTATAGGTGGCTTCACCGTGGTCGGGCTTGGGTTGCATGTGGGCATCCAGGCCAGGGGCGGGTTGGCCCTGGGCCGCAAAGGGCGGATGGGGATATTGGGTCAGGGGATTTCGCAGGGTGAATTGGTCCTGGGGCTTGCCGGGCATGGGTGGGGCTCCTTCTGTTTTGGCTGCATGTTGTCGAATTGTGGGGCACACAGCTTTCGAGGCTGGCGACCAGCGAATGGTTTACTCAATGAGTCCCGAGCACCGACAGCTGGTGATCGGCACTGGTGCCGTCGCGCAAGATGCGCCGGGCCTGGATGAAGGCGCGTTCGGCATCGGCGGTGTCGGCCGGGCATTGCAACTGCAGTTGCGTCAGCCAGCCTTCGGCGCTCACCGGCTGTTGCTCGTACACGCCGATGAAGGTGCCTAGGCGGCCCTGACGCAGGGCACGCCAATAGTTTTCCTGGGTGACCCAGCGCATCTCGCGGCTGGCGACGGCCAAGGCATCGTCCAACCGGGGGCAGCCATCGCAGATACGCAGTTCGACTGTCGCAAACCGCCGCGAAGGCCTGCTCCCACTGCCAGCGCGGATCGCCGTCCCCCTGTTCCTCGAGAAAGATGCGGATGAACCCGTGAAAACGCGGTTCCCGCCAATGGCACAGGGCGCCGTGCAACCATGCGCCGTCGACCGCCTTGGTCGGCGCAACCTGTTGCAGGAACCACAAGGCATGGGCCCGGTTGGTGAAGTAGCGGCGCGCGGCCCCTGGCGCCGTTGTTCAAGATAAGCCATGTGTTCACTGGCGACCCGCTGGGCATAGGCGGCTGACCATTCCAGCAATCGCCCGGGATCATCCGGCAGGTCGTCCGCAAGCGTACGCACTTGGCGCAGCGGCTGCTGCAGCCAGGCCTCGCCTAGCGGATCAGGGCCCTTGAGCAGGGCCCGATAGCGATGCTCAAGGCCATCGGTCGCCACGCATGGCGCCTCCTGGGTGGGGTATGCGCGGTGCCAGGCAAGCCCGGCACCGCGTGCCCTCACTTACGTGCGGCCACCCTTGCGGCCAGACTCGGTCTGACGGTGGTCGCCGCCACTGCTCTGACCGCCCTTGCGGCCGGCTTCGGAGGCCTTCTCGCGGTCGTTGGCGAAGTTGCCCGGGTTCTTCGATCCACCCTGGCTGCCGGTCTTGTTGCTGTCCTGGCGACCGGTCATGTTGCTGTCTTTGTTGGCCATGGTTGCAAAACCTCGTGTGGCTAAGGGATGCACGGCTGCATGCCGTACAGGATTGGGAGTACGGCGATAAGGCGGGATTCGGATTATTCCGGGGGGATCGGACCGGTGGCGCTAAACATGCCGCTGCCCTGTATCTGGGACGCAAGCGGACGCGGGCAGGGTTGACCCCTTCAGGCACTCTGGCATAATTCTCGTGACCTACCGGTCGGTAGGCTTATTTTCGTCAACGGATTTCCCAGTCATGCCTGCTTCCCACCTGCGCTTCGCCGCCTCCCTCGCCCTGATCGGCGCCCTCGGCCCTTCGGCCATCGACATGTACCTGGCCAGCCTGCCGGAAATGGCCCGCGACTTCGCCACCGGCTATACCCAGGTGCAGCTGACCCTGACCGTGTTCCTGCTGGCGATGGGTGCCGGCCAGTTGCTGTTCGGCCCCGTGGTCGATGCCCTGGGCCGCCGTCGTCCGCTGCTCGCGGGGTTGGTGGTGTTCAGCCTGGCCTCCCTCGGCGCGGCCGCCGCGTCTTCGTTGGACCTGCTGCTGATCGCACGCCTGGTCCAGGGCCTGGCCAGCGCGCTGACGCTGGTGGTGATCATGAGCATGGTCCGCGACAGCGCCGACGGCGCGCGGGCGGCGCAGATCTTCGCCCTGCTGATGACCATCGAAGGCCTGGCGCCGATCCTCGCCCCGGCGTTGGGCGGGATGATCGACGCGGCCTATGGTTGGCGGGCGATCATGCTGGTGCTGGCCGGTCTGGGCCTGCTGACCTTGCTCAACTCGATGCTGACGCTCGGCGAGACCTTGCCGCCGGGGCAGCGGGTACGCCTGGCGCCGGCCCGCGCATGGCGCACCTATGCGCGCATCGCCGCCGATGGCGCGTTCCTGCGACCGGCCCTGGCGTTGTCGGCGGTGTTCTTCTTCCTGTTCGCCTACATCGCCGGCTCCGCCTACGTGTACCAGCAGCATTTCGGCCTTTCCAGCGCCCACTTCGGCCTGCTGTTCGGGGCCTGCGGCGTGGCCATCCTGCTCGGCGCGGCGCTGTCCGGCTACTGGGTGACGCGCCACGGCGTGGCTCGCGTGGCCTGGTGGGGCGCGCTGTGCATGGGCGGTGGCGCGCTGCTGGCGGTACTTGCCGGGCTGAGCGGCGCGGGCCTGGCGCTGCTGCTGGCGGGCGTCGTGCTGGCGCTGTTCGGCCTGGGCATTTGCGAGGCCACCTTGATGGCCCTGGCGATGTCGTCGCAGCAACGTGACGTCGGCTCCACCGCAGCCCTGCTTGGTGCCCTGCAACTGGTGATTTCATCCAGTGCTACACCCTTGGCCGGGCACCTGGCAACGCTGGGGCCGCTGGCCTGGGCCTGGCTGTTGGCGGCCGCTGCCCTGATCATCGTCGGTTTGACCCGCGCCGCCGTGGCAAAGACAATCAGCGCCTCGCCCTGCCCCAGCGTCAACCCGGAGTGACCGCCTTGAAAGCCCTGACCCCTTCCGCCGCGCGTATCTGCGACCATGCCGTCGTGCATTTCGCCGAACATGGCTACGACGGCTCGTCATTGAGCGAGATCGCCGCCTTGGCGGGCATGCGCAAGGCATCGCTTTATGCCCATTTCGCCAACAAGGATGCGTTGTTCGTGCGCGCCTTCGAACGGGCGCTGGCGGACGAAACCGCCTACGTCGAGGCAGGGTTCGGCCACGAGGCGGCGGGCCGCGAGGCGCCGGGGCACTGGCACCCGCTGCACCTGGCCGAGCGCTACGCCGCCTCGGCCAACCTGCGCTTCGTGCTGCGCACGGCGTTCCTGCCGCCGACGCCGATCCGCTCGGTTGTCACCGGCGGCTTCGAGGCCTACCTGGAGCAGATCCGCCTGGGCTTCTGCCAGGCCCTGCGCGAGCGCCACGCCTGGGCCCGCAGCGATGGCAACAAGCTGGAACTGTATGGCGATGCGTACCTGGGGATCATCGACAGCCTGCATGTGGAGCTGCTGTATGCGAACCCGGCGGTGTATGCGCGGCGGGCGGCTTCGTTGCTGAAGATTCTCGATGATTCGCTGTATCTTGCCGGTCTGTAGGGGGACCCTGTACACGATTCAAGGGCCCCGCGATGGCGGTGGTCAGCGCTCGCGGCATCAGGGCCTGACCTTCTTGAGCTCGTTCAACAACTCCATCAACTTCTCCAACTTGTCCTCGCCGAACTGGCGCTGGATCTCCTGGTAATTGCGCTCCATCTCCTCGCTCATGGCCAGGAATGCCTGCTGGCCACGCACGGTCAGGCTGATGAATATCCGCCGCTGATCCTCCGGCGACTTGCGACGGCCTACCAGGCCGTCGCGTTCCAGGCGCTTGAGGACGCCGCTCATGCTCGGTTTGAGGATGCAGGCCATGTCCGCCAACTGGTGGCTTTCCAGCTCGCCCTGCTGGCGCAGGATGCGGATCACCCGCCACTGCTGCTCGGTCAGGTCGTGGGCATTGAGGGCCGGGCGGAAGAACGCCATGGTCGCTTCGCGGGCCTGCAACAGGGTCAACGTCAGGGAAGGTCTTGGATTGGTCATCAGGATAAGCGGCTGGTTTTATTAAGATATTAATAAAGTGAAAACCATTTTCACCGGTGCTGTCCAGCCCCAGTGAAAAGTACCAGCGCTCCCGGCAAACGCGCATTTTCCAAGCAGCGCCTTCGTTGCACGATCAGGTGAAGCCTGCAGCCCGGAGCTGATCGCCTCATGTCAACGCAATCCCGCCTGGCGCTGACGGTACTCCCCCGGCGTCATCTGCGCATGGCGCTGGAAGAAGCGGCTGAAATACGCCGGATCCTTGAACCCCAGCCGGTAGCAGATCTCGTTGGCCGAACCGCCGGTGTACAGCAGCAACCGCCGCGCCTCCTGCATCAGCCGTTCGAACACCAGGCGCTTGGACGGCAGGTCGGCCATGCGCCGGCACACATCATTCAGCCGCGCCTCGGTCACCCCCAGCGCCGCCGCGTAGGCCGGCAGCGTCCAGTGGTCGAGGTAGTGGCGCTCGATCAGCTCGTTGAAGCGATGGAACAACTGCAAGTCCTCGTGCCGCGCGGGCGTTGCCTCCAGCGAATTGGCGCCCAGGCGCAGCAGGCTGATCATCACCAGCCGCGCCAGGTCCTGCACGGCGGTGCCCTGCCCGGCCTGGCCATGGCCGATTTCGTCGCCAAGCAGGTCGAACAGCTGCTCCAGGCGCCGTACCTCGCCGGCCGCCGCGCCCTGCAGGTGCCCCAGTGCAACGCAGGCCGGTTGCAGCCGCGGTCCCAACGCCAGCCCGGGCTCGGCCTGCAGCAGTTGCCAGACCAGTTGCTGGCGCACGGTCAGCACATGGCCGTCGGCGTCGGCCTCGGTGACGAAGGCATGGGGAATGGTCGGCGGGGTGAGGAAGAACATCGGCCCGGACTCGTGGTAGCGCTGTTCGTCCAGGTACACCCGCACACTGCCGGTCTTGACGTAGTGCACCTGGAAGAAGCGGTCGTGGCGGTGCACTGGCATGTTGCGACCGAAAAAACCGGCCAGGTTGCCCAGGCGGTCGTAGTGCACCTCGCTGTCGCTGTAGCGCTGGTCATAGACCTGACCGATGTTGATATTGGGGATCGGCTGTCGTTCTTTCATTGTTGTTCTCGCAGCGGTGAAACGCGCCGGGGAAATCATCGTAGCACCACCAGCCAGCGGTAGACGCCTTGACGATCGTTAACATATTAAATATAACGTTAACACATTAACAAAAACACCACGAAGCGCAGGAGAAAAGCATGAGCCGTGCCTTGCACGAGGTCGCCAACGGCAGCTTGTTCGGCGTCGCCCTGAACTACCAGGGCCTGCTGCAGCAGCATCTGGCATCCTTCCATGAAGCGCCGTACCAGCAGCCGCCGGTCAAGCCGGTGCTGTTCATCAAGACCCCGAACACCCGCAACGGGCATGCCCAGCCGGTAACCTACCCCTCGGCAGTCGAGCGCCTGCAACCCGGCCCCGCGCTGGGCGTGGTGATCGGCAAGGACGCCAGCCGCGTCAGCATCGACGACGCCCTCGCGCATGTGGCCGGCTACACCATCGTCAACGAGTTCAGCCTGCCCGAGGACAGCTACTACCGCCCGGCGGTAAAGGCCAAGTGCCGCGACGGCTTCTGCGCCATCGGCCCGCAGTTGGTGCCAGCCGCGCAGGTCGACAACCCCGACGCGCTGGGCATCCGCCTGTGGGTCAACGGCGAGTTGCGCCAGCACAACAACACCGCCAACTGCGTGCGCGGCGTGGCCCGGCTGATCGCCGAGATCAGCGAGTTCATGACCCTGCATGCCGGCGACGTGCTGATCACCGGCACCCCCGAAGGCCGCGTCGATGTACTGCCCGGCGACCGGGTGACGGTCGAGATCGACGGCCTTGGCCAGCTGACCAACCCCATAGTCGCCGAACAAGGACTCGCCCCATGAAGCACGCCCGTATCCAGTTCGATGGCCAGGTCCATCAGGTCACCGTCGAGGACGACCAGCAACTGCGCCTGGCCGATGGTCGCCTGGTCCAGGCCGACCAGGTTACCTGGCTGCCACCGGCCACCGGCAACATGTTCGCCCTGGGCCTGAACTATGCCGACCACGCCGCCGAGCTGGCCTTCACCCCGCCCACCGAACCGCTGGCGTTCATCAAGTCGCCGGGCACCTACACCGGGCACGAGCAGGTGACCTGGCGCCCGGACAACGTCAAGTACATGCACTACGAGTGCGAGCTGGTGGCGGTGATCGGCAAGCCGGCGCGCAACGTCAGGCGCGAGGACGCCCTCGACTACCTGGCCGGCTACACCGTGTGCAACGACTACGCCATCCGTGACTACCTGGAAAACTACTACCGCCCCAACCTGCGGGTGAAGAATCGCGACGCCACCACCCCGGTAGGCCCGTGGATCGTCGACGTCGCCGACGTGCCGGATCCGTCGAACCTGACGCTGCGCACCTGGATCAACGGCGAGCTGAAACAGCAAGGCAGCACCGCCGACATGATCTTCGACATCCCCTACCTGATCGAATACTTCTCCAGCTTCATGACCCTGCAGCCCGGCGACATGATCGCCACCGGCACCCCGGAAGGCCTTGCCGACGTGGTCCCCGGCGACGAAGTGGTGGTGGAGGTGCAAGGGGTCGGCCGCCTGGTCAACCGAATCGTCAGCGAAGCCGAGTTCTTCGCCCACAAAGCACACGAGGCAACAGCATGATCAAGCACTGGATCAACGGCCGTGAAGTCGAGAGCCGCGACACGTTCATCAACTACAACCCGGCCACCGGTGAAGCCATCGGCGAAGTCGCCAGCGGCGGCGCCGAGGAAGTCGCCCAGGCCGTGGCTGCGGCAAAAGAGGCCTTCCCGAAATGGGCCAACACCCCGGCCAAGGAACGCGCCCGCCTGATGCGCCGCCTCGGCGAGCTGATCGAGCAGAACGTACCGCAGCTGGCCGAACTGGAGACCCTGGATACCGGCCTGCCGATCCACCAGACGCGCAACGTGCTGATTCCCCGCGCATCGCACAACTTCGACTTCTTCGCCGAGGTGTGCACGCGCATGGACGGGCACACCTACCCGGTGGACGACCAGATGCTCAACTACACCCTGTACCAACCGGTGGGCGTGTGCGGGCTGGTGTCGCCCTGGAACGTGCCGTTCATGACCGCCACCTGGAAGACCGCGCCGTGCCTGGCGCTGGGCAACACCGCGGTGCTGAAGATGAGCGAGCTGTCGCCGCTGACCGCCAATGAGCTGGGCCGCCTGGCAGTCGAGGCCGGCATCCCCCATGGCGTGCTCAACGTCATCCAGGGCTACGGCGCCACCGCCGGCGATGCCCTGGTGCGCCACCCGGACGTGCGCGCCATCTCGTTCACCGGCGGCACCGCCACCGGCCGCAAGATCATGCAGACGGCGGGCCTTAAGAAGTACTCCATGGAACTGGGCGGCAAGTCGCCAGTGCTGGTCTTCGAAGACGCCGACCTGGACCGTGCCCTGGACGCCGCGCTGTTCACCATCTTCTCGCTCAACGGCGAGCGCTGCACCGCCGGCAGCCGCATCTTCATCCAGGAGAGCGTGTACCCGCAGTTCGTCGCCGAGTTCGCCGCCCGCGCCAAGCGCCTGATCGTCGGCGACCCGACCAATCCGAAGACCCAGGTGGGCTCGATGATCACCCAGCAGCACTACGACAAGGTCACCGGCTATATCCGCATCGGCCTCGAGGAAGGCGCACGCCTGGTGGCCGGTGGCCTGGAGCGTCCGGCCGGGCTGCCAGCGCACCTGGCCAAGGGGCAGTTCATCCAGCCGACGGTGTTCGCTGACGTGAGCAACACGATGCGCATCGCCCAGGAAGAGATCTTTGGCCCGGTGGTCTGCCTGATCCCGTTCAAGGACGAGGCCGAGGCGCTGCAACTGGCCAACGACACCGAATACGGCCTGGCGTCGTACATCTGGACCCAGGACATCGGCAAAGCCCACCGCCTGGCCCGCGGTATCGAGGCGGGCATGGTGTTCATCAACAGCCAGAACGTGCGTGACCTGCGCCAACCGTTCGGCGGGGTGAAAGGCTCGGGCACCGGGCGCGAGGGTGGGCAATACAGCTTCGAGGTCTTCGCCGAGATCAAGAACGTGTGTATATCCATGGGTAGCCATCACATTCCACGCTGGGGCGTGTAGAACGGGGCTGCTGCGCAGCCCTTGCCATGGACACCAAAAACAACAACCTTCAACAGGAGACATACCATGGGCAAACTCGCTCTCGCCGCCAAGATCACCCATGTGCCCTCGATGTACCTGTCCGAACTGCCCGGCCCGCGCCAGGGCTTTCGCCAGGCGGCCATCGACGGGCACCACGAGATCGGCCGGCGCTGCCGCGAACTGGGCGTGGACACCATCGTCGTGTTCGACACCCACTGGCTGGTCAACGCCAACTACCACATCAACTGCGCCGCGCACTTCGAAGGCCTGTACACCAGCAACGAACTGCCGCACTTCATCGCCAACATGAACTACGGCTTCCCCGGTAACCCCGAGCTGGGGCGAATCCTCGCGCAAGAATGCAATCGACTGGGCGTGGAGACCATGGCCCACGACGCCACCACCCTGGCCCCGGAATACGGCACCCTGGTGCCGATGCGCTACATGAACGCCGACCGCCACTTCAAGGTGATCTCGGTCTCGGCCCTGTGCACCTCGCACTACCTCAACGACAGCGCGCGCCTGGGCTGGGCCATGCGCAAGGCGGTCGAGGACCACTACGACGGCACCGTGGCTTTCCTCGCCAGCGGCTCGCTGTCACACCGTTTTGCCCAGAACGGCCAGGCCCCGGACTTTGCCACCAAGGTCTGGAGCCCGTTCCTGGAAACCCTCGACCACCGCGTGGTGCGCATGTGGCAGGACGGCGACTGGGCGGACTTCTGCGCGATGCTGCCCGAGTATGCGGTCAAGGGCCATGGCGAAGGCTTCATGCACGACACTGCCATGTTGCTCGGTGCGCTCGGCTGGTCGCGATACGACGGCAAGGCCGAGGTGGTGACACCGTACTTCGGTTCTTCCGGTACCGGCCAGATCAACGCGATCTTCCCGGTCACCCCGCAGGACGGCAGCGCGATCCCCGCAGCCCAGGCCTCGAACCCGGCTGGGATCACCTCCACCAGCCGCCTGTAAGGAGCCCCCATGCCCCATCTGGTCCTGCTCTATAGCCCGGATATCGAAGCCGACGCCGATATGCCCGGCCTGTGCCGCGCCCTGGCCGACTGCATGCTCGCCCAGCGCGACGAACATGATCGCCAGGTGTTCCCCACCGGCGGCACCCGCGTGCTGGCCTACCCGGCAGCCCATGCCGCGATCGCCGATGGTCGTGGCGACTACGGCTTCGTCTACGCCAACCTGCGCATGGGCAGCGGTCGCAGCGCCACGGTGCACCGGCAGGTCGGCGATGCGCTGCTGGCTGTCTTGCGCCAGCGACTGGACGCGCTGCTGGAACGTCGCCCGGTCGGCGTGACCCTGCAGATCGATGAGAGCCAGGCACAGGTGTACGACGCCAAGCACAGCAGCCTGCATCCCCTGTTCACCCGTCAGCCCTGAGGTCTCCATGCTCGACGCCCGCATCATCCAGCAAGCCGCCGCCCGTCTAGACCAGGCCGAACGCACCCGCGAACAGGTCGGCCAGTTCTCCTTGGAACACCCCTCGATCAGCATCGAGGACGCCTACGCCATACAGCGCGCCTGGGTGGCACGCAAGATCGAGGGCGGCCGCAAGCTGGTCGGCCACAAGATCGGCCTGACCTCCAGGGCCATGCAAGTTTCCTCGAACATCACCGAACCGGACTACGGCGCGCTGCTCGACGACATGCTGTTCGACGAAGGCAGCGACATTCCCTTCGAGCGCTTCATCGTGCCCCGGGTCGAGGTGGAGCTGGCGTTCATCCTCGGCAAGCCACTCAAGGGGCCGAACGTGACCCTGTTCGACGTGCTCGACGCCACCGAATGGGTGATTCCGGCCCTGGAGATCATTGATGCGCGCATCCAGCAGGTCGACCCGCACAGCGGCGTGACCCGCAAGGTGTTCGACACCATCTCCGACAACGCAGCCAACGCCGGCGTGGTCATGGGCGGTCGCGCGGTGCGCCCGGGCGACGTCGACCTGCGCAAGGTGCCGGCGGTGCTGTACCGCAACGGCGTGATCGAGGAGTCCGGCGTGTCGGCGGCGGTGCTCAACCACCCGGCCAAGGGCGTCGCCTGGCTGGCCAACAAACTGGCGCCGTACGACGTGGGGCTGGAGACCGGCCAGATCATTCTCGGCGGTTCGTTCACCCGCCCGGTAGCCGCCCGCCCCGGCGACACCTTCCACGTCGACTACGACCAGCTTGGCTCGATCGCCTGCCGATTCGTCTGAGGATCCACCATGGACATGCCCATCAATACCTTCAAGCAACGCCTGCGCACGGGCCAGGCGCAGATCGGCCTGTGGCTCGGCCTGGCCGATCCGTACTGCGCGGAACTGGCGGCCAACGCCGGCTTCGACTGGCTGCTGCTCGACGGTGAGCACGCGCCCAACGACCTGCGTGGCCTGCTCGGCCAGTTACAGGCGGTGGCGCCCTACCCGGCTCAGCCGATCGTGCGCCCGGTGATCGGCGACACCGCGCTGATCAAGCAATTGCTGGATATCGGCGCGCAGACCCTGCTGGTGCCCATGGTCGAAAGCGCCGAGCAGGCACGCCAGTTGGTGCGTGCGATGCGCTACCCGCCCCACGGAGTGCGCGGCGTAGGTAGCGCGCTGGCACGAGCATCGCGCTGGAACAGCGTGCCCGGCTACCTGGACCAGGCTGACGAACAGATGTGCCTGCTGGTACAGGTGGAGAACCGCGAAGGCCTGGCCAACCTCGACGCGATCTGCGCCGTCGAAGGTGTCGATGGCGTGTTCATCGGCCCCGCCGACCTCAGCGCCGACATGGGCCACCGGGGCAACCCGGGGCATCCCGAAGTACAGGCGGCCATCGACGATGCCATCGTGCGCATCGGCCGTGCAGGCAAGGCGGCGGGGATCCTCAGTGCCGACGAAGCGCTGGCGCGCCGGTATATCGAGCTAGGGGCGGCGTTCGTCGCTGTGGGGGTCGACACCACGGTGCTGATGCGCGGCTTGCAGACGTTGGCGGGCAAGTTCAAGGAAGGGGCCGCTACCAGCGCCCAGGGCGGTGTCTACTAGTCCGGCCTGGTAGCGCGTAAGCTCGATGTTGGGAGCGTACTGGCCCCTGCGACAGTGCCATGCTAGCCTCCGCGCGCCCCGCCCTGCGGGGTCGCAACAACATCGAACCAAGGAGTCAGGCAATGGACCTGCAGTTTCTGGGCACCTCTTCCGGTGTGCCCACCAAGGCCCGCAACGTCAGTGCGACTGCGGTCATCGAGGCATCCGGCACTGGGTGGTACCTGGTCGATTGCGGCGAAGGCACCCAGCACCAGCTGCTGCACAGCCCGCTGTCGGTGCGCGACCTGCGCGCCATCCTCATCACCCATGTGCACGGCGACCACTGCTTCGGGTTGCCGGGGCTGCTGGCCAGCGCTGGCATGTCAGGGCGCAAGGAGCCGTTGCAACTGGTGCTGCCGGCCGACCTGCAGACCTGGGTGCGCCAGAGCCTGGCGGTCAGCGATACCTACCTGCCTTTCGAGTTGCAGATGCAGCCGGTCGAGACCTTCACCGGGCTGGAACATGGCAATGTGCAGATCGGCGTGGTCGAGCTGTCGCATCGGGTACCGTCCTACGGTTTCGTGTTCGAGGAACGTGACCCCGAGCCCCGGCTCGACACCCAGCGCCTGCAGGCCGACGGCATCCCCGCCGGGCCGATGTGGGGGCAACTGGCCCGTGGCAGGACTGTCGAGCACGAGGGGCGTCAGCTCGATCCGCAGACTTACCTGCAACCGACACGCCCGGCGCAGCGGATCATCGTCTGCGGCGACAACGACCGCCCGGAGCTATTGAGCACGCTAGCGGCGAATGTGGATGTACTGGTGCATGAGGCCACCTTCACCCAGCCGGTGGTCGAACGTACCCAGGCCACCTTCGGCCACAGCACCGCCGCCGCGGTGGCGCGCTTCGCCGAAACGGCGGGTGTCAGGAACCTGGTGCTGACGCATTTCAGCGCCCGCTACCAATCCGGCGGCGGGCGCGGCGGCTCCATCGAGGAAGTGCGCGAGGAGGCGCAAGCGCACTACAACGGGCACCTGACCCTGGCCCGGGACCTGCAGCGTTATCGGCTTGGCCGTGATGGGGTGGTGGTCGAGGTGGAGTAACGCCTAAGGGGGATCCTGGCATGGGCGCGCAACGCTGGTGATGGCTGAATGATCCCTGGGGCCTCAATGCGCCGGATGCTGCTCCACACTGCCCGCCAGGCAGTAGCGATCCCGCCCCTGGCGCTTGGCTGCATAAAGCGCCGCATCCGCCGCTGCCATCAGGTTCTCCGGGGTCACCGTCTCCAACGTCGGCGCGCCCACCGCGATACCGGCACTGGCCGTGACATGCCCCAACGGGCTGCCGGCATGCTCGATGGCCAGCCGGCGCAACAGCTGCAGGATCTCCTGGACGATCTGGCTGGCACCCTGGACATCGGTATCGGGCAACAACAGGGTGAACTCCTCGCCGCCATAGCGCACCGCCAGGTCTGCGGGGCGCTTGAGCGCCTGACGTAGCAGCTCGGCGAAACGCCGCAGGCACTGGTCGCCCGCCGGGTGGCCGTAGCGGTCGTTGTAGGCCTTGAAGTAGTCCAGGTCGAGCATGACCAGGGCCAGCGGCCGACCCTGGCGCCGCGCCCGGCGGATCTCCGGCTCGAACACCGCGTCCAGCCGTCGACGGTTGCCCAGTCCGGTCAGGCTGTCGCTCAGGGCCAGCGCCTTGAGGGTCTGGTGGGCCTGGTGCAGCGCGCGCTCGATGGCGATGCGCTCGCGCAACTGGCGCAGGACAATCCAGCCGAAGCCGGCCAGGCCGACCAGCAGCAGAACCAGCACCGCCAACGATTTGATCATGTCACGCCGCCAGGGCCCGACAATCGACTCGAGGGACAAGCCCGCCTGCACCACCAGCGGGTAACTGGACAGCGCGCGGAACGCATACAACCGCGTCGTGCCATCAACCACCGCCACTGCCTCGGTCACCCCTTCATTGGCGTAGGGCAGGTAGTGTCGGAAGATCTCGCTGCCCGCCAGGCTGCGGCCGATGACCTGCTCGACGAAGGGCCGGCGCACGAGGATGGTGCCGTCGCGCTTGGCCAGAACCAGGGCGCCACGCTCATCGATCTTGAAGTCGCCGTAATAGCGCACGAACCAGTCGACCTTGATGGTGCCCAGCAGCACCCCGGCGAAGCGTCCATCGGGCAGGTCCAGACGCCGCGAGATGGGGATGATCAGGTCGCCCGTGGAACGGCTGCGCACCACCGAGCCGATGCGCACCTGGCGGTCGGCATGGGTCTGGTGGTAGAGGAAATAGTCGCGGTCGGCGTTGTTGGCCCCCGGCGGCACGGCATCCTTGTCGGTGACGATCCAGCTGCCATCGGCGCCATAAACGAACAGGCCGTGCAACTGCGGCATTATCTGCGCCTGTTGCTTGAGCAGGGCGTGCAGGCGCGGTCGATCGACGTGGGCAAAGCCATCGCCTTCCAAGCGCTCGGCCAGGACGGCGGTGATCGCGTCCACCTGGCGGATGGCGTCCTCGGCGTGCTGGGCCGTAGCTCGGGCCAGGTTGGTGACCGCGTTCTCGGCGTCGCCGAACGCCTGCCGGTAATCGCGCCAGATCCGCCAGCCCTCGATCAGCACGAACGCCAGCATCACCACCGCCATGAAACCCAGCACCAGGCGGAACAACGACACGGCGCGGCCCTCGCCGGTGACCGCGAAGAGGCCGTCATCAGTGTGTTTCCTGGCTGCTGCCATCGAAGTCCCTTGTCGTCACGCACTGGCCGCTCATCACTATAGTTCAGCCAGGCAACTGTCTATCCCCTGTAGGAGCGGCCTGTTCAACCAAGCTGCGCCACGATCGCCTCCATCAGCGCCCGCACCCGCCTCGGTTGCACCCGGGTCGGCGGATAGACGATCTGCAGCGCCACCGGCCCGGCGCTGAAGTCACCCAGCACCTCCACCAGCCTGCCTTCGTCCAGGTCATCCTGCACATCGCGCAGCGACTTCAGGCACAGGCCATGCCCGGCCAGGGCCCAGCGCCGCACCTGCTCGCCGTTGTTGGCGACGCGCCGGCCGCGCACGCTGACCGGATACGCCGCCGCGCCCAGACGGAACGGCCAGACCCGCTCGGTGTGGATGCCGAAGCGCATGACGATGCAGTCGTGCCGCGCCAGGTCGTCCGGGTGCAGCGGTATGCCATGCCGGCGCAGGTAGTCGGGCGCGGCGCACACCACCCGGCGGTTGTCGCCCAGGGGTCTGGCGCGCAGGGAGCTGTCGGCCAATGTGCCGTAGCGGATGGCGAGGTCGATGCCCTGCCCGACAAGGTCGACGTAGCCGTCGGTCAGGTCCAGGTCGATCGACACGTCGGGGTGCTCAGCGAGGAAACGGTCGAGCAGCGGCACGATGCAGTGCTGGCCGAGGTCCACCGGCGCGCTCAGGCGCACCAGCCCGGAGATCTTCTGTTGGCCGTCCTGCAGCTGGCTCTGCAACTCCTCGGCCTCGGCCAGCAGGCGCCGGGCGCCGTCGGCCAGCAGGCGACCGGCGTCGGTCAGGCTGAGCGAGCGGGTGCTGCGGGTCAGCAGCGTCACCCCGTAATGCGCCTCCAGCGCCGACAGGCGCTCGGACACCGTGGCCGGTGACAGCCCGCGTTCACGGCCCGCCGCCGACAGACTGCCTTTTTCGATGATGGTAAGGAACAACGCCAGTTGATCCAACATAGCTTTCGATTTTTCCGAAATATGATTTTGTCTTTTGGCTAATTATTAGCGATTTTTCCGCTAATTACACTGCCCGGTATCGAAACCCCCGCACTCAGGAGCGAACCGATGACCAGCAGAAGAGACTTCGTGAAAGGCACCCTCGCCGGCGGCATCGCCGTGGCGGCGGGCGCGGCACTGGCAAGCCAGCCCGGCAGCAGCAACGGAACGACGCCCGGTAACGGCGGTGGCAAGGCGTTCTGGCCCAACGGCGCGCAACTGGTGATCTCGGTGTCGTTGCAGTTCGAATCAGGTGGGCAGCCGGAGCATGCCGAAAGCCCTTTCCCGCCACTGGACCCACGCTACCCCGACACCATAGCCCCCAGCTGGTACCGCTACGGCCCGCTGGAAGGCGTGCCGCGCCTGCTCGCGCTGTTCGACCGGCACGGCATCAAAGTCACCTCGCACATGGTCGGCAAGGCTGTTGAAGCCTACCCGGAGCTGGCGGCCGAGGTGGTCCGGCGCGGTCATGAGGCCGCCGGGCACGGCCTGCACTGGGCACCCCAGTACAGCCTGACGCCTGCAGAGGAGCGCCGCCAGTACGAGCAGGCCAGCGCTATCATTGAACGCGTCACCGGGCAGCGTCCGCTGGGCTTCAACGCGTTCTGGATGCGCCACTCCCGCGAGACCCTGAATATCCTCCAGGACCTGGGCTTCCTCTACCACATCGACGACCTGGCCCGTGACGAGCCCTCGATCACCCCGGTGCGCGGCAAGCCGTTCGCCGTGGTGCCCTACACCCTGCGCAACAATGACATCGGCCGCATCGCCGGATCCACGGCGATGACCGGCGCCGCCTTGCTGCAGGAGCTCAAGGACGAGTTCGACGTGCTGTACGCCGAAGGCAGCCAGCGCCGCCGGCTGATGTCACTGTCGGCCCATGACCGCATCGGCGGCACGCCCACCGTGGTGCGGGCGCTGGACCAGTTCTTCGCCTACGCCCGCAGCCATGCCGGGGTGGCCTTCATGCGCAAGGACGACATCGCTCGCTGGACCTTGGCCCAGGACGACGCGCCGGTCAATCCGCCTCGGGGGTTTAGCTGATCACAGGGTTCAACGCCCCACCAGGCCCGCCTGGCGCATGAACGCCAGGTTGTCCTCCAGGTGCCAGTCCTCGGCGATCCGGCCATCGGCAATGCGGTAGATGTCCATGGCGATGAAGTCGATGGCTTGGCCCTGGCCTTGGTGCTCGCCCAGCGTGCCGGTGAAGTGGCCGGTGAAGCGCAGCGCCGCGGTGACCCGGTCGCCCGCGACGATCATCTGCAGCACCTCACAGCGCAGGTCCGGCACCGCCGCGCGGAATGCCCGGGAAGCCTTCAGCGGCCCTTCAACGCCCTGCGCCCGCCCCGGCGGCAGGGTCGACAGGATATCGCCGGCGTCTCGCAGAAGGTGCTGTCGCAGACCCTGAAGAAGCTCGAGCGCGATGGCCTGGTGGAACGCCAGGTACACCCGACCGTACCGCCCACCGTCGAATACGCCCTGACCGAACTGGGCGCGACACTGGGTAGCACGGTGGAGCAACCGGCGCATTGGGCGGAGTCGAACATGCCAGCGATTGTTCAGGCTCGGCAACGCTATGATATGAAGCCGGATCCAGGATCCTCACGCAATGCGTTTCCCCTGTAGGAGCGTTACCTCGGCTTACGGCTGCTGATACTGACTCAGATATTTGTCCAGCACCGCCTTGTCCCCCGCCCCATCCCCCGCTACCTGCCACAACCGCCGCTCGATCCCCTGGGCCAGCAGGTGCCCCACCGCGGCTTCGATGGCCGACAGCACGCACAGCTGCGCCGGCTCGTTGGTGGTATAGCCCACCTCGGCTTCGAGCAGCTTCTTGAACTCGATGAACTTGAACACCCCGGCGTTCTGCCCGACCGAGTAGATGGTCTTGCTGGTCATCACATTGGCCAGCACCTGGCCGGTGCGCACGTCCACCGCCCGCAGGTTGACCGTAACCTGGTCGACCCGGTATTCACGGGACAGGCCGATGCCCAGGTAGCGGGCGCCCTCGCCGCCGCTGCGCACGTTGGTGTCGTAGGCGATGATGCCGCCCTCGAGCATCAGGTTGGCCGCCTGCAGCGGCGGCAGCTCGCCCTGGATGTTTTCCGCCACATCGGGTTTCTTCTGCGAGGCGCGGATGATCTTGCGCTCGGTCAGCAGGTTCTGCAGGCCCTCGCGCTCCAGCACCACGAACCAGCCGCTGGCGTTGAGCGCGTCCATCAGCATGCTCGCCGCCCCCTGGGTGACGCTGGTGGAGAATGAGCTGGCCGGGGTCGGCTTGTACTGCCCGGTCTGGTCGCGGAAACCGTACACCACCGCCATCAGCCGACCGCGGGGCCGCGGCATGTTGACCAGGTCATAGTAGGTCGAGGCCCGCGGCGTCAGCGTCGGGGTCTCGGGGTCCTGTTCGGCGGGCATCGGCTCGCGCAGGCCGCAGCCGTGCAGGCTACCCAGGGCGGCGAGGACCAGCAGTGTGCTCAGCAGGCGTTTCATGGCGTTCTCTCCCCAGTAAAGACCCGTCCCTCTCAGGGGTTCAGGCCGCTGACCTCGATGATCGAGACTTCCCCGGTGGCCCGGTCGGTGACCTTGATGCTCAGCGCCCCCGAATCGTCGATGACGTCGATCAGGAAGGCGTCGGTGGACATGCTGCCGGTGTTGCCGTTGCTGATGTTGTCCAGCAGTTGTCCAAGCAAGCGCGATTCGAGCTGGTTGCTGAAGCGCTCCAGGGCCGAGGTACCGGCGAACGCCGAAGTGCGGTCCTTGAGGTCTGGATCGTCGTAGTCGTTCTGCGCCTGGGCGTTGTTCAACAGCCAGGTGCCATTGATCGGATTGCCGCCGAAGGACGGATTGACCGGGGTGTACACCAGCTCCGTGGCCAAGGCCTGGCCACCGAGGCCGGCAGCCAGCAGGCAGGCGGCGATGCGTCGTGCAAGGTGGGTGCTCATAGCTCGTCC
The DNA here is from genome assembly GCF_057480955.1 of Pseudomonas sp. P65(2024). Lineage (NCBI taxonomy): Bacteria > Pseudomonadati > Pseudomonadota > Gammaproteobacteria > Pseudomonadales > Pseudomonadaceae > Pseudomonas > Pseudomonas sp. P65(2024). The sequence continues at coordinate 108,748 of NZ_JBLIYX010000017.1, read as the reverse complement.
CTCTCAAGATCAGTTGTGTCCTGCAGCAGTCGTTGCAGCTTGCGCTGAACGATCTGTTGCCTGACCAGGTCGGCGGCCGCGATGGCCTCGTCGTTGAGTTGCGTGGTGTTGGGCGGCAGGAAACGCCGGTACAGCACCTCGCGCTCGTACTCCACCGTCACCAGGCTGCCCCAGCGGGCATCCGGGCGTTCGCGCACCACCAGGTTGAAGTCGAGCCGGCTGGTGGCGCGCAGCCGGTCGCTGAAGGCGTGATAGAAGTCGTGGCCGATGTGCGAGATGGTGTTGTCGACGATAAATCCCATCATCTCGTCCTCGGCGCCCGCCCGGGCCTGGCCCTGCAGCAGCGCCAGGCACAGGCACAGCAACGCGGCCAGGCGTTTCATGGCGCTTCTCCCGGGCCTGCGTGCTGGCGGGCGCCGCCGGCGCTTTCGGCAAACGCCTGCTCGGCGACGAACTGCCAGTCGCTGTAGTGCTCCAGCCCCTCGAAACCGCTCCACTGGGCATCAAAGCCGCTGCGTTTGAGCGGCGTGGCCTCGGAGCGGCTGTACACCCCGGTGATGCGGCCATCGACCGCGCGCAGCAGGCCCCATTCTTCACCGCCGATCGGGTCTGGATAGAGCCTGCGCAAGTGACGCTGCGGTGCCGGGAAACGGTTGTCCTCCACCAGTTCACCCAGGTCATGTGGGTACTGGGCCAAGCCCGGCGATGCGCGGTAGTAGCTGCGCAAGGCCTGGGCATACTGACCGCCCACCCACAGCAGCTGGCGCTCACGCTCGCGCTGCACGCTGGTGGCCCACAGGGTGCCGGTGGCCGCCAGGGCCACGCTGCTGACGGCGATCAGCAGCAGCACGCCCAGGTAGGTGAAGCCGGTTTCACCATTCGGCATAGAGGCTGCCATCACGCGCCCTCCCGCTGGCTCCACTCTTGATGTCGGCCACCCCGCCGGCCACGCCCTCAGGCGGTGGCACCACTTGCCAGGCATCGCGGCGCTCGGTGATCGGGTCGACCGGGGTGTTACGCAGGTAGCGCTGCTCCACCAATTGGTCGAGGGAATCGGGGTAGTGCCCGGTGTCGCCGTAGTAGTGGTCCAGGGCCTCGCGCAGCACCGCCAGGCTCTGGCGCAGGGTGGCCTCGCGGGAGGCCTCCAGGCTGTTGAAGTAGCGCGGCATGGCGATGGTCATCAAGGTGGCGATAATTGCCATCACTACCAGCAGCTCGATGAGGGTGAAGCCCTTGCTCGGTTTCATCGCCGTCACCATTGCCCGTAGGGAACGTTGTTGAGGCCTTTGCCGGCGGCCTTGGAATAGACGTCGAACACGTCCTCGCCCTCGCGCGGATTGTCGGCAGCGCTGTCATAGGCGCGCAGGCCCCAGTCGCCCTGGTCGTCGGCCTTGACCGCACGCAGCGGATCGTGGGGGATGCGCCGCAGGAAGTAGAACTTCGCGCCCTTGGCGCTGCGCACATCGCGCACGCCATCTACCAGCACCTGCAAGTTCGGCGGATAGCCACTGGCGTTCAGGCGCTTCTCGATGTAGCCGGCGTCGAAGGCGCGCTTGTAGGCATCGATGGCGTCGCGGATCTGGTACAGGGCCTCGCGCAGCTGCTGCTCCTTGCCCCGTCGCACCACGGTTTCGGTCAGTGGCGCGGCCATGCTGGCGAGCAGCCCGAGCAGCGCCAGGGTCAGCACCACCTCGATCAGGCTAAAGCCCTGCTGGCGGGGTGTCATGGCCGTGGCCTCGGGCTGGCCGGCACCACCGCCATCTGCCCTTCCACCCGTGGCGCCCCCTGCGACTCGTCGTCCGGGGCCTCGGTGGGCACGGCGCTGGCCGGCACCGGCTGGGCCAGCTGGCGCACCTGCAGGGCCGACTCGGTGCCGGTGGCGAACTCCATGTCCGACGGGCTCTGGTACGGCAGGTTGCGCACGATACGCGGGGTGATCGCCAGCACCAGTTCGGACTTGCTCATGTCGTCCTTGTTGCTGCCGAACAGCCGACCCAGGCCGGGAATGTCACCCAGCCCCGGGATCTTGTTGCCGCTGGCGTTGTGGTCGTTGCGCACCAGCCCGGCCAGCACCTGGGTCTCGCCGTCGTGCAGGCGCAGGCTGGTCTGGGCGTTGCGGGTGTCGACCTGGACCGGAATGGTGCCCTGGCGGGTCGCTTCCAGGGGCGTGGCGTTGCTCACTTCCAGGGCCACCTTGATCGCCACCTCGTTGTTCAGGTGCACGGTGGGCTGTACTTCGAGCTTGAGGCCGACGTCCAGATAGGTGACGCTTTCGGTGATCACCGGGCCTTGGGTCGAGGGCACCGAGGTGGCGCTGATGATCGGCACCCGCTGGCCGATGTGGATGCGCGCCTGCTCGCGGTTGCTGACCCGGATCACCGGGCTGGCCAGGGTGTTGATGTCCTTGTCCTGGGCATTGATCTTGGCCTGTGGCGCCGGCGAGATGCTGATGCGGCTGGAGTCGATGCCGCGCAGTTGGTCGAGCACGCTCACCGACTTGCCATCGCTGGTCAGCACGCCGAAGGTGTTGGGCCATTGCAGGCCGAGGTCGAGGATGCGCGAGGTGGCCACCTCCATCACCTCCACCTCCAGCACCACCTCGGGGTTGGACTGGTCCTGGGACTGCAGCAGCTTCTCGGCCATGCGCACGGCGTCGGGGGTGTCGCGCATGGTCAGGGTGTTGAGGCGCTCGTCGACGAACACGTCACGGGTCTTGAGCATGGTCTTGACCATGTTCAGCGCGGTATTGGCGTCGATGCTGGTCAGGTAGAAGGTGCGCATGACCAGTTCCTGGTAGTCCTTGGTCTTCTGCGGTGAGTCCGGGTAGACCAGCAGGGTGTTGTCGTTGACGATCTTCTGGCGCAACTGGTTCTGCTCCAGCAACAGGGCCACGGCGTCCTCGATGCGCACCTCGCGCACGAAGATGGTGGCCTTCATGTCCGGGCGCAGGTCCTTGTCGAAGATGAAGTTGATCCCGGCGACCTGGGCCAGCACCTCGAAGATGGTCTTGAGATCGGCATCGCGAAACTCCAGGGTCACCGGGCGCTCCAGCTTGCTGCGCAGCTGCGGGTACGGCGTGGCGGTACGCGCCTGGACGTTCTCGATGTCGCTGCGCAGGGTCTGGCCCTTCTGGTTCTGCGGATCCAGGCGCAGCACTTCGCGCATGTAGCGTTCGGCGCCGAACAGGTCGCCCTGGCGCAACGCCGCCTGGCCGAGGGCGACGCGATCGTCTAGGGTGCGGATCAACTCCAGCTGGCGGATGCCTTCCTGGGCGCGGCGGTTGTTGGCCTCTATGGTCAGCACCCGGCCGTAGCCCATGCGCGCGCCGGCGAAGTCGTGGCGCGCGCGGTCGCTGTCGGCCTGGGTCAGCAGCGCCTCTACCGCCGCCTGACGGCCATGGGCCAGGGCGATGTTCAGTTCGGTGTCGCGCGGGTCCTCGCGCAGGGCCTCCTCCAGGCGGGCGATCCCCGCCTCGTACTGGCCTTCCTTGATCAGTTCCTGGCTGTCCTTGCGCACGGCGCTCGAGCCGCATCCACCGATGGCCACACACAGGGCCAGGAGCATGAACGGCGCAGGCTTGCACAACTTCGACGATTTCATGGTGCGCTCCCGACAGACAGGGTCTGTGGCTGGTGCAGTGGCAGGTAGACCAGGCCCAGCTCGGTGGCCGAGACGTGGTCCAGACGGTAGGTGTCATCGATCACATCGCCCTGGCGCACGACGTAGAGCTTGTCGCCGCTCTGCAGGAAGATCTGCAGGTCGTCGCGCTCGCCCATGCGGCCGATGAAGCGAAACGGCAGCGTCGGGGCGGTGGGCGCGACGGTCACCGGGGCGGTGACCACGGGTTGTTCGGTGACGGTGGCCAGGGCCTGGGGTGGGGTCCATTGCTGGCTGGGGAACAGGTCGCGTGAGGGGCTTACCGCCTCATCGCGGGGCGAGCCCGCTTCCACGTGGGTGGAAGTTGCGAGGAAGCGGGCTTGCCCCGCGATCGGACCAGCCTCCTCTTCCTCCAGGCCGAACCAGTGACCAGGCGCCCACGCCAGCGCGGCGCTCAGCCCCAGGAACCCTGCCCACATCACCGCACGCTGAGTGTTCATCACGACCTCGACAGGTAAAGGGTCATGCGCACACGACCGGTCAGTTCCCGGTCACCGATCCGCTTGCGTTGCAGCTCCAGGTCTTCCAGCACCAGGGTCGGCAATTGGCCGATCAGCGCCTTGAGGAAGCCGCGGATCTGGGGGTAGCTGCCGCGTACCGGCAGGACGATCTGATAGCGCGCCAACTGGGTCTTGGGGTCCACCCCCAGGGCGTATTCACCGCGGGACAGGCTGATGCGCTCGGCGCTGGCCAGGTGGTACAGGCGCTCGATCAGTTCGCTGGCCTGAGGCTGGCCGGGCAGCTGCTGGCGCAGTTCGTCCAGCGCCTGTTGCTCGGGCCGGGCCTGGACCTTCAGCTCGCCACGCGCCAGACGCTGCACCTGGGCGCTGGCGTCGGCCTCGCTGGCGCGCAGCTCGCGCACTGTCTGCCACTGTGGCAGCACCCCGGCCAGGCAGACGGCCAGCGCCAGGACGCCGACCAGCAGTGCGGCCAGCCCTGCCCGGCCCAGGCGCCGCAGCGTTTCATGGACGATCAGGCTAGGGACGCGCATGGCCGGTCTCCCAGGTGGCAGTGAGGTTGAAACGCACCGGATGCTCGGCTTGCCCGGCCAGCACCTCATGGTTGAGCAGCGACACATCGGACAGCTCGCTGCTGCGTTCCAGGCGCTGGTGGTACTGCAGCATCGCTTCGAGGTTGCGCGCCTCGGCACTGATGCGAACCTGGCCCTTGCGCGCGTCAGGGGTGAGGCTGAGCAGCGCCACGTCTTCCTGCGGCATCGCCTCGAGCATGGCAAACAGCTGCTGCCAGGGCCGCTGAAGCTGCTGCGAGACGCTGCGCATCTGTGCCAGGCGCTCGGCCTGCTCGCGGATCACCGCGCTGCTTTGCACGGCAGCGGTGGCCGGGCGCCGGCCGAGCTTGAGTTCGAGCTGATGCACGCGGCCTTCCAGGTCCACCTGCTCGCTCACCAGTTGCTGCTGGGCCAGCAGCAGCACCGCCAGCACGGCACCGCCCAGGGCCAGCAGCGACCAGGCCAGGGGGCTGCTGTGACGGGGCTGGAATTCCAGGTCGAGGCGGCGCATCTCAGGCCACCGCCCGCCACATGGCGCACAGCGGGTCGGCCTCGGCGCTCGGCGCGCACAGCTGCACCGCCACCAGGTGCGAGGCCGTCGTGCGCCCCGGCGCATGCAGGTACACCCGCGGCGGCTGCTCGCCGTACAGCTCGCACGTGCGCTCGATCAGCGCCTGCAGGGCCTGGTCGCTGTCGGCACAGCCCTGGGCCAGCACCTGTTGCCAAGCGCCGCCGGCGGCCAGCAGCAGCACGCTGCGGCGCGGCTCGGCAAGCACGAAGAGGAAGTCGCCCTGGGCCAACTGCGCCGAGCAGCGGTTGTAGGCGGCCATCAGGTAAGGCTGCACCGAGCGCAGGCTCAGATGGCTTTCCCGGCCCAGGGCCTGCAGGCCCTGAAGGAGCGCCTCGGGCAGCGCGGTGGCGATGCGCGCGGCACCCGCCGGCTCCGGCGACAGCACGATGCGCCAGTCGTCCAGGGCCTGGCCGTAGAGGTGTTCGAAGCAGGCCCGGGCGTAGGTGTCCAGCTCGCCCGGGGTGCCGATGGCGTCGCTCCAGGGCACCAGGCAGAAGCGGCTGTAGCGGGCCGAGAGCAGCACCCGCAGTTGCGCACCGCGTGCCGGGTGCTCGCCGAGCAGGCCGGCCAGGGCCTCCAGGGCCGGGGCCCAGGCGGGTTGGGTGGCGTCGCAACTGAAGGCGCGGCTGCCCAGCCACTGGTGTTGATGACCGTGCCAGCGGCCCAGGCCGACACTCTCGGCGCCGAGCACGGCGCAGTACCGATCAGGCGATAAATGTGACACGGTTGATCTCCTCGAGTGTGGTGCGGCCGTCACGGACCAGGTCCAGGGCCGAGGCACGCAGCAGGCGCAGGCCACGTTGGCAGGCCAGCTGCTTGATCTGCGCGAGCGGGCGGCGTTCGACGATCATCTGCCGCAGGTCGTCGTCCAGGTGCAGCAGCTCGGCGATGGCGTTGCGCCCGCGGTAGCCACTGCCACGGCACTGGCCGCAACCCTGGGCGCGCACGAAGCGCCAGCCGGCCACCGCGTCACGGGCCAGGCCCGAGGCGGCGAGCAGTTCGTCGTCGGGCTCGCAGGGCGCCGCGCAATGCACGCAGGCCAGGCGCACCAGGCGCTGGGCCAGCACGGCGTTGAGCGCCGAGACAAAGCTGTAGGGGTCGACCTGCATCTGGCTGAAACGGCCGATCACGTCGAACACGTTGTTGGCGTGGATGGTGGTGAACACCAGGTGCCCGGTGAGCGCCGACTGCACGGCGATCTGCGCGGTGTCCGGGTCGCGGATCTCGCCGACCAGGATCTTGTCCGGGTCGTGGCGCAGGATCGAGCGCAGGCCGCGGGCGAAGGTCAGGCCCTTCTTCTCGTTGACCGGGATCTGCAGCACGCCGGGCAGCTGGTACTCGACCGGGTCCTCGATGGTGATGATCTTGTCGACGCCGTGGTTGATCTCGCTGAGCATGGCGTACAGCGTGGTGGTCTTGCCGCTGCCGGTGGGCCCGGTGACCAGGATCATGCCGTAGGGCTCGCTGGCCAGCCGGCGCAGGGCGCGCAGGGTGTGTTCCTCGAAACCCAGGGCCTGCAACTGCACGCCGCTGACCTGGTCGGACAGGTCCTGCTTGTCCAGCACCCGCAGCACCGCGTCCTCGCCGAAGATGCTTGGCATGATCGAGACGCGAAAGTCGATCTGCCGCTCGCCGATGGCCACCTTGAAGCGCCCGTCCTGGGGGACGCGCTTTTCGCCGATGTCCAGTTCGGCCATGACCTTGATCCGCGAGATCACCTGCTCGGCGAAGGCACTGCCGCTGGCCTTGCCGGCACCGTTGAGCACGCCGTCGATGCGGTACTTGATGGTCAGGCCCTGGCCGGTCATGCCTAAGTGGATGTCGCTGGCGTGCAGCTTGAGGGCGTCATACAGGGTCGAGTTGACCAGCTTGACCACCCGGCTCTGGTCTTCGCTGATGCTGGTCAGCGACAGGCGCTGCAGCGGGTCGGCCTCGCCGCCGGCCTCCGCGTCGTGGCCGAGGGCGTCGACGGCGTGGAAGCTCTCTTCGTGGCGGGCCAGGAATGCGGCCAGGTCGGCGGCATGGACCAGGTACAGCGGCGCGCCCTGCAGGCAGTCGTCGATCCAGGCCAGGCGGGCGCTGTCGAAGGGGTCGGCGAACACGCCGAGGCGCTCGCCATCGTGCTCGACCAGGGCGAATTCACGCTTCAGGCATTGCGCCAGGCTGACCAGGTCGAAGGCCGGGGCGCAGGCGAACAAGGTCTGGGTGGCGAGCACCGGGTAATGCAGGGTGATGGCCAGGCGCTGGGTGAAGGTGCTGGGCGTGTCGCGGGAGAGCCGCTCCAGGCAGGCCAGCAAGCGCTCTTCGCCGGCTTGCTGGCGGGCCTGGGCCAGGAGGTCACGGGGGTAGCCAGCGATCGTGGGTAGCGATGAATCTGCATCGAATGCCTGGGACATGGCCAGCGACTCCGCTCAGGGGCGGCGCCGCAGGCTGGGGGACCTTGGGCGCCGCTATTCCCCGGTGAGCAGTTGTTCGTCGTCAGGTTCGCCTGGCTTGGCGCCGTTGCGTCGGCGGTCGGCCAGCACCCAGCTGCCATCGTACAACTGCAAGGGGAACGATTCGTTCCTGTTCTGGCGTCGTTCGACGAACCCCGCGGCCGGCTGGTCGGTGCTCCTGCGCTGGCGCTCGATGCCCATCAGGTCGAAGACGGCGCGGGCCAGTTCCATCAGCGGGAACGGCTTGAACAGGACATGGGTCACACCCAGCTCGGCGGCGCGCTCACGGACCTCGGCGGTCGGGTGGGCGGTAATCAGCACGAAATGACACGACCTGTTCCTGCGCACGGTCTCCAGGACCTGAAACCCCTCCATGTCGGGCAAGCGGTAATCCAGCACGATCACGTCCGGTGCCAGTTGCTCGGCCAGTTCGATACCCGCAGTACCGTCGTGGGCGAGATGGACCTCCAGGCCTTGCGCCTGCAGATACGCTTGCAGGTTCTGCGCAAGGGTCTGTTCGTCATCGACTACCAATACTCTGTTCACCAAGGTCCACTCCCATGAACTGCCCGGTTCCCCGGTCTGCGAAGTGCGGCCTTGTAGAGGCTTGAGCAGGCTTCGTGCCAGGCATGAAAAGTCATTGCGCACCGCTTTCAAGTCATTGATATCGTTGTAGCTTTCAATCCATTTCAGGTCGTGCCGGCAGACCTTCCCCCACAACCGGGGAAGCTGATGGCACTTTGCCTTTGGGGCATTCCCCAACAATGGGGAAACGCCTTGGCGTCCCTTCAGTCGGCGCGCTCCACTGTAGCGGAATCACGCAAACGTTGGCGCACTGCTTGCCGCGCCTGGGCCTGCAATTGCGCGACAAGCGCATCCCTGGCCAGGCGCAGGCCGTGTTCAGATGAGACAGAAGTATTATCACTTTGGTTCTGCATCCCTTGCAGTCTTTGCCCATTGGCCTGATGGAAGGCCGCCACCTCGGCTTCGCTGGGCGACGCCACCGCCGTCAAACGGGCGTAGACCTGCTGGGCGGCCATCTCCTGTCGAGTGTAGTCAGCGAAGCTGCGCCGATCGAAGCCCGCCTCCTCCAGCCGCCGCTCGAACACCGCCGGGCTGCCGAAGGCCGCCTCCACCTCGCCGACCCGCGCCGTCACCTGCGCGTCACTGACCTCGATACCCTGGCGCTGGGCCTCCTGCCACAGCAGCTCCTTGTCGATCAGCTCATCCAGGGCCTGCTCGCGCAGACGCTGGTACAGGTTGGGGTTGCGGATGCTCGCCACCGCCCGCCCCTGGGCCTGGAGGTATTCGCTGAAGTAGTGCTCCAGGCGCAGCACGCCGATATCCACGCCATTGACCCGCGCCACTGGCGTGTCGGCGTGGCTTGCCAGGGCAAGCAATGACAGCAGGCAGGCAATCAGTACGCGCATGGTGATCCACTCCTGAAAGGGTCATGGTGTGTCAGGTACCGGACGGTACGGCGCCACCTCGGCAAAGCTCGGCCCCGGCAGGCTCACCGCCACCACATGGGCGCCGGCCATGCCCTGGCGACGTCCGGGGCCGAAGCCCAGCAGCGGTGTCAGGCCGGTGTCGACGTCATGCAACTGTTCCAGGGCGCCGAGCAGTTCTTCGCGGCTGGCGTCGCGTCCCACCTGTTTCAGCGCTTCGACCAGCAACTGCCAGGCGCACAGCGTGCTGACCTGCAATGACGCCTGACGTGGCTCCAGCCCCTGGCGCTGCTGCACGCCGGCCAGGGTCTCCCGGCCACGAGCGGTCCAGTCGCCGGGCACGAACGGATAGGCCAGCAGCACCCGCCGCGACCAAGCCGGTGCCAGCCCCGGCACGGCACCGGCCACCTGGCTCGACGCGGCAAGCAGGTAGGGTTTGCGCCCGCCGGCCTGCAGACTGGCGGCCAGCTCGGCAAACCCCTGGGCACGCCCCAGGAAGACGATGCCCTCGCCCGCCAGCGCCTGGCCCGTGAACGCTTGCGCGGATACGCCGGTAAAGCCCAACTGGCGCAAACGCTGCTGTACGACCTGCGCCGCCTCGACCTGGTCTTCGCCGGCATAGACCAACTGCACGGCATCGCGGGCCAGGCCAAGGCTATCGCGAGCATGCAGGGCCACGCTGAGCAATTGCTCGGGTACGCCCGGTAAAGGGTCGAATACCTGAGCGCTGCCGCCACTGCGCGGCGTGGCGCCGATCAGCGGCAGGCCCGCCTGTTCCAGCTGGCGACTGTCGAGCTGCGGTGCCACGGGCGCAATCAGGGCGAAAACCCGCTCACGCTGGATCAACTGGCCCAGCGCCTGCGCGGTACTGGCCGAATCCGGTCCCGGGTCCAGCGCAATCAGCTGCAAGCGGCGGCCATGGATGCCCCCCGCCTGGTTCAGCTGTGCGACGCCATCCTCCAGCACCGCCCTCACCGTCCGTCCGGTCTCGGCCAGCGGGCCCTGTTCGGGGAGCAAGGTACCCAAGCGCAAGGTGCTCTCCTCCACGCCCGGATCGCGGTCTTCGCCCAAGCGCTTGAGGTAGGCCGCCAGGTTGCGCTGGTCGGCCAGGCTCAGCTCGAAGCGCGGCATGGCCGGGTCCAGCCGATTGCCGGCAGGATCGACCCCACTGCGCACGACCCGCGCCAGGCTGGCTTCGGTATAGGCCGGATAGCGTCGGTTGTTGGCCTCGCGATCGCCCGTGCCGAGGGCCAGGCGCTGCCAGTCCAGGCTCGGCGGGCGCACCCCGCCCTCACTGCGGCCGCGCCCGTCGTTGCCGTGGCAACTGGCACACGGCAGCACGCTGGCCGGCACGCTCATGTCCCCCGGCCCCACCCGGGCCAGCAACTGGGCGTCGCTGCTGGAGACGCCTTCGCGATAGAGGCGCTTGCCGGCGAGTTCCTGTTCGCTCAGTTGCACCGCCCCGCACAGGCACCACCCCATCATGAGCATGACCAACGTGGGAGCGACGGTGCGCCTGTTCATGCGCTCACCGCCCCGCCAGCGGCTGAGCCAGCAGCTGCATGCGCTGGGCAATCGCCGCCGGTGGCGCGTCCGGGCGGATCTTGCTCCAGCGCTTGCCTGCCACGTCGCCGGCGATCAACTGCGTCGAATGCTGCTCGGGGCTGGGCAGGAACTGCCCCAGGCGCCCGAGCACCAGGTCGACGCTGGCCTTGTCGCCGGTCAGGAACAGCCAGTTCGGCCCCTCCACCCCTTGCTTGCGGGCAAACGCCTTGAGCACCTCGGGCGTGTCGTTCAAAGGATCGCTGCTCACCGAGACGAAGGTCACCTGCGCCGCAAGCTCCGGCCCCATGGCCTCGCGCACCTCGCGCAACTTGCGGGTGATCAGCGGGCAGGCGTCGTTGCAGTGGGTGAAGATCACGTTGAGCATCACCACCTTGTCCTTGAGCACATCGCTGTAAAAGCGCAGCTCGCGGCCGTCCTGGTCCTTGAGCACGGTGTCGGTGAACCAGGCCTGCGCATCGCGGGTGCCGCCGCCGCTGACCATCGGCTGCGGCGCGGGTTGCGGTGCCGGCGCGTGACCTTCGTGGGCGAACGCGACCGAGGCGAGGATCCACAGGCAGCCACCAAGCACCAGCCAGTCGAGGCTGCGCATGCCGGCGTGGCGAGAAGTCTGCGCGCTCATGGCTGTGCCTCCTGCCCGGCAATGGCTGTGCTCTTGGCGTGCACCCGGCGTGCGCTCAGGCGGTTGATCTCGCCGATCAGCACGTTGGGGTCGGTGAAGCCGTAATAACGCGTCCAGTGCCCGCTGCGCCCGTCACCGACCAGGATCAGCGGCGGGTGCTCGCTGAGGTTGGCGCTGAAGCTGCCCAGCCCCTTGAGCGTCTCGCTGATGGCATAGGGCGAGCCGGTCAGCCAGCTCCACCCCGGCCCGTGCTGGAACGCCCGGGCATACCCGGCCAGGCGTTTCGAATCATCGCGCTGCGGATCGACGCTGATCGACACCAGGCGGATCTCCTCGCCCACCCGCCCGCCCAGCTGCTGCTGGACCTTGCTCATGATCGACGAGACCACCGGGCACACCGTGGTGCAACTGGTGTAGATGAAGCCCATGACCACCAGGTGATCCCCCACCAGGTCCTTCTCCAGGCGTATCGGCATGCCGTCCTGATCCAGCAGCGCCACGTCGGCGAAGCGCACGCTGGCCTTTTCCTGGTGGGCGGCCGGTGGGGCTTCGGGCTGGCCGCCATGGTCGTGGCCGGCATGCGCCAAGGCCAGGTTGCTGGCCAGCAGCAGGCTCAGGCCAAACAGTTTTCCACCCTGCGGACGGTTCATCGCACACTCCTGGGTTCCCCTTGGGAAGCGGTTGGTGCCGTTGCGGCCGGCAGGACGCGCAGGCTGGTGTAGTTGTCTTCTGCGAAGCTGCGCCCGAGGGTGGGCGACTGCACATGCAGGTACCAGGCGCCAGCCGTGGCCAGTTCCAGCGGCGCCTGATAGAGCCCCTCGCCCACCTCGACCAGCGCTACATTGCGCGGCAGCGACGAAGGCGCCAGGAAGTAGCGCAGGCTCAGGTCTTCAAGCCCCTGGCGCGGCTTGCCGTCCTCACCGAGGATGCGCACTTGGGCCATGTAGGGCGCGTGCTGGCGCAACGGCCGGGCGGTGCCGATGAATTCGGCATGGGCCCGCTTGCGCAGGCTCGACTGCGGCAGCGCCGCGACCTCGGTGCTGAAGCAGTGGATGATCTGCGGCTGGTTGAGCAGGAACGCCACGTCGAAGGTGCCGGCCGCCGGCAGCTTGACCGTCGAGCCATATACCCCCGGGGCCACCTCGCGCAGGCTACGGTCGATGACCAACGCGGCGCGGGCCTGGTGGCCGCGGTTGTTGTAGCCCGACATCGGCGCGTTCATGCCCTCGGCGTAGAAGTAGGTGGTGTTGTCCACCGGGTTGACCACGAACACCGAGTTGTCGTCGCGGGAGATGCTCACGCCCTGGGCCAGCGGCAGATCACCGGCCTGGCGCGGCGCCGCCGGGCCGGCCTCGAAGCCCTGGACGATCGGCGTGCGCCCCTGCCCCAGGCTTGCCAGGTTGATCATGCTCACCTTCGGCGAGGCCAGGCCGCGCACGTAGGCGTAGGCCTTGGTAAAGGTCAGCTGGTAGGGCTCGGCGGCCACCGGGATGCGGTGGATCAGTTGGTCGGTGCTGGCGTCGATCACCAGCGCCTGGTTCTCCAGGGTGTTTAGCACCACGCCGTAGCGGCCATCGTGGCTGAAACGCATCGGCCCCAGGCCCCGCTCGGCCTGGACCGTGTGGCGCAGGCTGAGGCTGCGCGCGTCGATCACCCGCACCGTGCCCTCCTGGCCATCGACCACGTACACCGCCTGTGACAAGGGCGAGTAAGCCACCGATAGCGGATGCGGACCGACCTCAAGCGTCTTCACCAGGCGCATCTGCGCGGTGTCGATGACACTCAGGGTGCCGCCGTCGCGATTGCTGACGAAGGCGAAGCGCGAATCGGCGCTGAAGGCGATCTCGTGGTGGCCAGAGCCGGTGACAAACGACTTGAGCATGGTCCGGCTGGGGACGTCGATCACCGTCACCCCGCCCTTGGCCGGGTCCTGACTGTTGTTGCCCACCCACAGCAGGCGCTGGTCGGGTTGCAGCGCCACCCGCAGCGGCTGCTCGCCGGCCTCCAGGGTGGCCACGCGGGTGAAGGTCTCGGAGTCGATCAGCGCCACCTGGTTGCGTTCGGGCATGGACACGAACACCTGCTTGTCATCGCCCGTGGCCACCCAGTCCATGGGCCGTCCCGGCAGGTCGATGCGCGCCAGGGTGCTGGTGACCCCGCCTACCGACACGGTCGGGTCGATCACGGTAAGGCTGGCGTCCTTGTTCAGCACCAGCAGGAAGTAGCTGTTCAGATCGAGCAACGGACGCGCGCCGATGCTGCTCTTGAGGAACAGCGCCACCCGCGCCTTGCAGCTGCTGTCGCGGTCGCCCACCGGTGCCGACTGCGCGGGGTCGAGCCAGGCGCCGGGAGCCATGCCCGACAGCGGCTGGCCACTGCTCTGATCGCTGACCTTGAAACGGATATTGGCAAAGTCGCCTTCGCGCAGTTCGCCGCCGCTTAAGGGGCGCGCCTCGAACTCCACGGTCACGCCGTCGCGGCTGAGGGTGTGCAGGGCCTGGGGATCGGCGGCCTCCTGCAGCAGTTCGCGGGGATCGCACCAGAGCTTTTCGTAGGCCACGCCGAGGCCGATCAGCGCGGTGCCCAGCAGCAGGCCCAGGTAGGCTGGGCGTAGCTTGCGGTTCATGTCCGTACTCCGTTGGCGGGTATGGGCGCGCACGGGGCAGCGCCTTCGAGCGGGATGACCATGCTGCACCTCCACGGGGCTCAAGGGTTCTGTGGAGGGTGGAAGCAAGCGCTATGCCATCAGTAAAATTGTTTTAAATCAGGGTTTTGGAGAAACAAGCGGAGAGTATTGGGGAGGCTGCCCCAAACACGGGGGCGCTTTGCGCCCCCTTCAGGCTCAATGCGCGATGCGTGTAAGACGAACGCCTTGTAGCGCCTATGAAATCGAGCGCCGCCCGCATGGCGCGTCGCCGGCAAGCTGGCAACGCGCCGTGCGGGCGGCGCTCGATCTCATAGGCGCTGCATCCTTGTCGCCAGACAGCTGGTGGCCTCCCCCACTCCCAAGCCAGGCTACCAGCCCCCTTTACTGCGCCGGCGCCGTGGCCGGCGGCGCCTCGTTGGTCACCCGCAGGATGCCCCACAGACCCGAGGCATTGCCGTACGCGGCATAGTCGCGGAACAGATAATCCCCCGGCACCGCGTTGGCGCCGCCTGCGCTGGGCAGCATGAAGCTGAAGTGCGCCGCCGGCAGCACGCTCTCCTGGGCGCCCACGTATATCGCCATCGGGTTGTAGCCGTAGCGCACCGAGCCGATGCCCGGCAGGCCCATGGGGTAGCCGTTCACATCGTTCTTCTCGGCCTGGTAGTTGTGCAGCGGCCACAGGTGCCCGTCGAGCTGGTAGGTAATGCCGCGGCTGCCGCCGCTGGGCATCAGCACATGGCTGCGCGCAGGCTGGCCCGGCTTGGCCCAGAGCACCGGGGTCTGCGGATCACCGCCGACCAGGGCGTTGCTGTAGGCGATGTGGGCGTTGGGCACGTCGGCGAAGCCGAAGCCGTCGGCATGGCCGAACGGTGCGTCCGGCGCCAGGCCGAAGCGCAGCCACAGCGGCTCGCTCTTGTAGTTCATCGCCATGTTGCCGTTGTCCTTCGGATCACCCGGTACGCCATTGCCCTCGGTGGCGATGCCCTCCACCGGCCGGCCATCGGACCAGCGCATGTTCAGCGAGCGCTGCCACACGGTGACGAAGTCGCGGTAGTCGGGCTGGCCGCTGACCTTCACCGTGGCCTGGGCGCGGCTGGCGTTGTCCTCGGTCCAGGTCGCGCTCTGCGGCAACACGCTCATTGCGCCCACCAGGCCCTTCTGCGGCTGCTTGATGACATCCGCCGGGGTCAGGTTGAGGCCACCGAACTCGATGGCCGTGGTGTTGATGTTGTCCACCGTGCGGCCCAGTTGCAGTACCGGCTTGCCTTCGCGCTCCAGGTGCCCGGCGTAGTACTGGTACACCCGGCTCGGGTAGGCGCCGCTACTGCCGACGCGCGGCGGCACGGTCTGTACCGGGTTGAGACCAACGTTGACACCATCCGACTTGGTAATGTCGTAGGCCAGCAGCTGCGCATGCAGGCCGACGTGGCTGGACGGGCGCATCAGGTTGTTGTTGAACGCCGTTGAGCCCTCGCCGCCGGCCCGATCGCGCTTGACCACGTTCTGCATCACCGCGGTGCTGGGCAGGTCCGGCATCATCAGCGGCAGACGGTTCTCCAGGGTGATGCTGATGCAGTCACCGGCATTGGCCCGCAGCACCAGGGGCTCGACCGGCACGCCGGCCTTGAGCTTGCCGGTGCTGGTATCGAGGTCGGCCTTGCGCACATAGAGCACGGCAGTCGGGTCGTGCAATGGCGAGCTGTGGCCACCGACGGTGAAAGTCGCGCCGTCCTCTTCGTCGGTGACCGTGGCCAGAGGGATATCGACCTTGCGACTGTTGAACACCAGGGTGCCGCCATTGGCCTTGAGCGCCCCGCCCACGTGCTGGCCAATACCGGCCGGGTCGCTGATGCTGACCCCATGGCGGTTCTCGAGGATGTCGTTGGCCAGGGCCGCGACGATCTCGTAGCTGCGCTTGACCGTCGGCCGGGTGCCGATGCCATTGGCGTTGGCCGTGGTTTTCGGGCAGATTCCGTCGAAGTTGACAGTGTTGCGCATGGCCACCGGTTGAGGGTTGTTCGGCAGGGTGAACAGGTCGGCGCGCTGGGCGGTGTAGTTGCGCATGATGCCCCAGATGCCGTTCCAGTAGCCTTCCAGAGCCGCGTCCATGGAGTACAGGTAATCGCCATTGGTGGCGGCGGAGCTGGAGATCATCGACACCGGCGCCATGAAGCCCATCTGCTCGGAGATGCCGATCATCTGCGACGACTTCCATCCTGAGTTGGAGCTGTTGCCGAAGCCCGAGCCGTTCTGCAGCCACTTCACGCCGTGCAGGGTGACGTTGTGCTCCTCCTCATGGCCGCCGGCATGCATGCGCAGGCGTACGTTGTCGCCGGAGTAGGTACGCAGCAGCGGCGTGAACGGGTCGCCCGGTTCGGTGCCCTTGTTGATATGGGGCGGGAACAACGTGGTGCCGCCGGTGGGGCCGGTGGCCTGGGTGATCGCCGAAGGCGCCAGGTTCATTGCCGGGATGGCGCGGTCGGTGCGGCTCTGCATGGCGTAGGCCAGGTCACCGCCCAGGCCGTCGGCCTGCATGCCGCGCTTGCCGTCGGGGCCGACCTTGTTGGGGTCGAACACGCGCAGGGCCAGGGGCTCGTTGCGGTAGTTGACGACGAACATGCCCGGGTCATCCACCGAGATCGCCTGCGGGCATGGCCGGGTCGGGCAACCTGGGCTCAACCCGCCACGGGATTCGACCACCGACTCGAGCAGCGTCGAGGCTTTCTGCCGCACGGGCGGGTTGATGGCGTAGCGGAAGCTGTCGGCGGTGGCCGGATAGGCCTGGCCGTCAGGTATGCCGTTGGGGCCTGCGCCGACATACACGCCAGCCTCGTAGGCGTGCTGGAAGTCGCTGTACTCGAGGAAGAACTCGCGATAGCTGTCGTTTTTACCATCGCCGTCGTGGTCACCGGTCTGGATGACCGCCTGCCACGAAGTCGGGCCGCCGTCCTGGCGGGTGGCCGGGTTGTACAGCTGCTCGCCGGTCTCGGCGTGGTACCAGGTGGAACCGGCGGGCTCGGCCAGCACGGTTGCATACAGCCCCAGTTGTTGGTGGGTCGATGGGCCGAGGTGGTCATGGGTGAAGATGGTGCCCAGGCCACGATCGACGTTGTACACGTTCACCAGCGGGTCGGCGAACCAGCGTTGCATGGCGCTGCGCGCGCCGAGCCAATCGGCCCGGCCGAAGCGCCCGAAATACGGATGCTGCTTGGCTTTCGGGCAGGCGGCGGTGCCGTCGCGGGTGTCGCCCTCGGTGCAGTTGTTGAAGCTGCGGATGGCATGCACACGCTCGACCACGCTGCCGGGCGAGAGGATACCGTCCTCGTAGTTCCAGCCGTTGGCAGAGCCGTCGGCGGCGGTCAGGTCCCATTTGGGCAGGTGGATATGCTGGCCGATCACGTCGGTTGGCGTGCGCACCTGGTAGTCGTCCATCTCATAGAACGACGGGATCAGGTTGGTATGCACGTACTGGGTGCAGTCGAAGGTGTTCATGCGCATCACCAGCGGCTCCGGCGGGCGCTGCTTGGTGATCACCGGCCAGGCGTCTTCCCACAGGGCGAGGATGCGCGCCTGCGGGAAGTGGTAGCCAACCTTGTTGTACACCGCGTCGAACTGGATGTTGGCCGCCTTGTAGATGCGCGGGCGGTCGGCGGTGAACGTGGACGAACCGCGGAAACTCATGCCGGTGAGGTTTTCACCGCTGAAGAACTCGCCGACGCCCGAGGACTGGGTCAGGCGCTTGCCGCGGTCGTCCATGCACGGCTCGTAGAACGGCGCGCCCGCCGTGGGCAAGGCGCCGTTGGTGCGAAAGGCCTTGGCCACCGGCGCGCCGCCGGGGATCAGGGCAAAGCTTGGATGTTCGGCCTTGGCGTGGAACTGCATGGCAGCCTGCTCGACCTCGGTGCCCTCCTCGGGCAGGTAGATCGGCTTGGCCTTGTGCACCACCTTGGAGAAATCCAGCTTGGTGGTGGTGGTCACGGCATCGCCACCGGCAGACACACCGTCAAGGGTGTGCCGGCCCAGGCCGCCGTCCCAGCCGTCGACTTGGTTGGGGTCGAGGTTGGCCCACAGCGCCTTGCCGCTGTCCTTGAGCTGGCGGGCCAGGGCCGGGTCGAGCATGTCCAGCGGCGGGGTCGGCGGGCGCTGGCCGACGCTGCTTTCCATGCCGCCAATCCAGAACGGGTAGCCTGGGTTCTTCAGGCTGCCGTCGGCGTTGCGATTGGTCTCGCTGCGGTCGACCAGGGCCAGGGAACCGACGGCGCGCGGGATGGGCGGTTGATCCGGATGATCATCGCCCTCCTCCTCTTCATCGTCATCTTCATGCCCGGCGACCAGGGTCTCGGACAGCTTGGGCACCACGGTGACCTTGCCCGGCATCGGCGCCATGGCCTTGCCCGGCAACGGCACGATGGCCGGGATCGGCGTGCCGGCGATGATCTCGCCGTCCGGCAGCGCACGGGCGCCCTGGGCCGGCTTGCCATTGCGCAAGGCGAACGGCGTGCTGTGGAAGCCGTTGGCGCCCTCGCCACTGACCTCCAGGCGGGTACCCGGCTCGAACACATCGTGCACCCGCCACATGGCCCACATGCCCTGGGCGAAGTGCGGATAGAAATGGCAGTGATAGATGGCATCGCCCGCCACACGGTTGCGGTTGCCCGAACCGCCGTTGGCGATCTCGTAGGTGTAGCCCACGCCAGGGCCAATGCCCTGGGCGTCGATGTAGTCGGAATTGTCGTCGTTGGGATTGAACAGCCACTGGTGTCCGTGCAAGTGGAAGATGTGCTGCTCGTGGCCGTTATGGGTGTTGCGGAACTTGGTGAAGTCACCAATGTAGCTGTGATGCACGTTGGCGGGCTCGGCCGGGTACAGGGCCATGGTCGCCTTGACCCCGGTGGCGCTGGCAGGCGGCGTTTCGCCAGGACGGATGTGCTCCAGCCCAACATTGGCCGGGATATCCACCAACGTACCGACATCGCCGACGGTATGGGCGCTGAGGAAGAATTCCTCGTAGGCGCACGACAGGCAGTCGTGCATCGGCCCCACGCCGAGGCGGTTGGCCACCACCTCGGCGCCCATCCCGCCTGAGCCGTAGTTGATCATGAAGGAGTCGCGGGTCGGCTCGAGCACATGGCCCATGACCGGGTCCGCCCAGTAGGCGGGGAAGGCCTGGGTCGCGGCCACCTCGTCGGCGAACTGCGAGGCGAAGTCGCGGAACGCCTCCAGCCGGTTGGGCAACGCCGGGTTGCGCTTGCCGACGCTTTCCAGTGGATAGGTGCTGGCCGGGAAGCTGCCGTCGGGGTTGGGGCCCATGACGATGGCGTCGGTCTCGCTGCTGAGGATCTCGTTGCCGTCGAGCATGGCGATGATCGGCTTGCCGGCCTTGCCCTCGGCGATCCACGGCTCGAGGTTGGGGTAGCGGGCCTGGTAGTCGATCACCGGCTGCCCGGTGGCCGTGCGCCCCGTGGTGGCCAGGCGCATCTCTTCTTCAGTCAGGGTATTGCGATAGGTACGCCCGGCCTTGGGCACCACCACCACCTGGCCAAACAGGCCGTTGGCGACGTTGCCGGCACCGCCTTGGCCGCCGAAGGTGGCGCCCTGGCTGGTGACGGCGAACGCCCCCTCGCGCTCGGCGTACAGGGTGTAGCTGCGGGTGCCGCCCGGAGCGACCAGGAAGTTGCCGTTGCGCCCGGTGTTGGCGGCGATGTCGCCGATGCTGTTGACCGCCTGCAGGCCGTTGACCTGGAAGCCGACATGGCGGTCGGTGACCTGCTCGTCGGCAACGAAGTGTTCGCCGCCTTCGTTCTCGACCTCGGCGCCCTCTTCTTCCTCCCCTTCGACCCCGGTTTCGTCATGGTCGATGCCGTGCTTGTTGGGGTTGGCCTGGTAGGCCAGCAGGTTGGTCAGGTTGACCGTCAGGCAGTCACCGGCGGCCACCCGCAGCACGATCGGCCGCGGGCGCTTGTCCGGGCGCAGGGTGACCTTGCCCGGCACCGCGGCGCCGCCCTTGCCCAAGGGCACCTGGTGCTCATCCACCACGTCCTGGCGCAGGGCGTACATCATGCCGTTGGCGTTCTGCGCGCCGAGGCGGTTGAACATCAGCGGCTGATCCAGCGCCACCACGTTGGCCACCAGCGTGCGCTGGCACTGCACCGCGGCCTCGCTGGAGACCTGCCAGCCCAGCAGGGCCAGCAGGAAGGTGGACAGGACCGGGCCTTTGCGAGGGGTCGACATGGGGCACCTCCGGAAACACAGGAATATGCACAAAGGTGAGCAAGGGCCATGCCAGCCAATTAACTGCTATTTTTCAATAAGTTATGAATTATGACCATGCGATTCGGGGAAAATCACCCAGTGGCATGCCCCGGATCAGGGGCTGCTACGCAGGCCTTTGCCAGCACATTCCCCGTGGGAGCCAGCTTGCCGGCGATAAGGCCAGTACAGGAACACAATGACCCCAATAGCATTTAGTGATTGAACGCCAGCGCAAAGGTGCAGTAAGCTCGGTCCCAACCACTGGAGAGCAACATGTCGAAACAAACCCGCAACCACGCCAACCACACCGGTCGCTCCGCGCACCGCGTGCTGGCCGTTGCCGGTCGTAACGCCGTTGCCAGCTTTTATTTTGGGTATTGGTTTAGCCACTAGGCGCCGATGACCCATCCGGCGCCCACCTTCGAGGGGCCGCCGAACATGAGAATACTCAAACCCCCGGTCGGCTCCCCGACCGGGGGTTTTGCTTTTCCGGACCCAAGAAACATACCGATTACCTTGAGGACAGCGACATGAACTACACCACGTACTACCGCACCTATGCATGGCGATTTAGCCAGTTCCGTTCGGGCCAGCCTGCCGCCTCCGTTCGGTCGATTTCCGGTGGCAATGCCCCACAGACACCCCATTTGACGATCAGTCGAACACCTCGATAGGGCCGACGACGCGGGCCAGAACCCGCCGTCCGCCCAGGGAAAAAACGCCATGCAAGCCTCGAACCTCGCCCTGCCCCTGACCCAACCGCACGCTGCCAACACCACCGTCAGCCAGCGCCTGCCCAGCCCGCACCTGCTCAAGCAGCAGATGCCGCTGTCCTGCGAACTCACCCAGCAAGTCCACGCTCACCGCCAGGCAATCCGCGCCATCCTCGAAGGCCGCGACGCACGTCTGCTGGTGGTGGTCGGCCCCTGCTCGATCCATGACCCGCGCTCGGCCCTCGAATACGCCGACCGCCTGGCCGCACTCAGCCGTGACGTCGACGACAAGCTGCTGCTGGTGATGCGCGCCTACGTGGAGAAACCGCGCACCACCGTGGGCTGGAAAGGCCTGGCCTACGATCCGCACCTTGATGGCAGCGACGACATGCACGCCGGCATCGCCCTGTCCCGCGGCCTGATGCTGGGCATGCTCGAACGCGGCCTGCCGATCGCCACCGAGCTGCTGCAGCCGATGGCCGCCGGCTACTTCGACGACCTGCTGGGCTGGGCCGCCATCGGCGCGCGCACCACCGAGTCGCAGATCCACCGCGAGATGGTCAGCGGCCTCGAGCTGCCGGTCGGCTTCAAGAACGGCACCGACGGCGGTATCGGCATCGCCTGCGACGCCATGCGCAGCGCCGCCCACCCGCACCGTCACTTCGGCATGGACGTCCAAGGCCACCCGGCGATCATCGAGACCCTGGGCAACCCTGACACCCACCTGGTGCTGCGCGGCGGGCACCAGGGCCCGAACTACGACGCCCAGAGCGTCGCCCTGGCCCGCCAGGGCCTGGCCAAGGCCGGGCTGGCGCCACGGATCATGGTCGACTGCAGCCACGCCAACAGCGGCAAGGACCCGGCTCGCCAGCCGGCGGTGTTCGAGGATGTGCTTGCCCAGCGCCTGGCCGGCGACCGTTCGCTGGTCGGGGTAATGCTCGAAGGGCACCTGTTCGATGGCTGCCAGGCCCTGGGCAAGGGCGCGCTGAAGTACGGCGTGTCGATCACCGACGGCTGCCTGGGCTGGGAGGCGACCGAGGCCTTGCTGCGCGAGGCCGCCGCTCGCCTGTAGGCCTCTATGGCAAGCCTTGCGAGACACGGCACGAACAAGTGCGCTAGGCTTGCCTTTTCGATCCCAAGGAGCAGTACCCATGGCCCGTGCCACCGCCCGCCACATCCTGGTTGCCACCGAAGACAAGTGCAACGAACTCAAAGCACAGATCGAAGGCGGCGCCGACTTCGCCGAAGTCGCCAAGGCCCACTCTACCTGCCCGTCCAGCCGTCAGGGCGGCGACCTGGGTTCGTTCGGCCCGGGCCAGATGGTTCGCGAGTTCGACACCGTGGTCTTCAGCGCGCCGCTGAATGTCGTCCAGGGTCCGGTGAAGACCCAGTTCGGCTACCACCTGCTGGAAGTGACCAGCCGTCAGGACTAAGTCATCGCAGCCGATGACGTACCCTGTGGGAGCGGGTTCACCCGCGAATACGCCGGTCCATGCAACATCGTTGCCTGAGCTGACGCATTCGCGGGTAAACCCGCTCCCACAGTTGTTGTGTGGGTTCATGCTGTTGTGCCTGACTGCCACCTCCCATGCCGCCCCCACCCACGCCCTCACCGTCTACGCCGAAGCCCCGCGCTACCCCGCGAATTTCCACCATTTCGACTACGTCAACCCCGACGCCCCCAAGGGCGGCAGCCTGCGCCGCTCGGCCATCGAGATCGGCCAGTTCGACCATGTCCTGCCCTACATCGACAAAGGCATCGGCGTCAGCCAGGTCGATGGCTGGTTGTACGCACCGCTGGCCGTGCGCTCGCTTGATGAGCCCTACACCGTATACGGCCTTGTCGCCCAGCGCATGGAGCGCGGCCCCGATGACGCCTGGCTGCGCTTCTACCTCGACCCCCGCGCCACCTTCGCCGACGGCAAGCCGGTACGGGCCGAAGACGTACGCTTCAGCTACGAGCTGCTGATGAACCAGGGCAGCCTCAAGTTTCGTACCCAGTTCGCCGATGTCGCCGCGGTCACGGTCGAAGGCCCGCGTCAGGTGCGCTTCGACTTGAAACAGCCCCATGGCCGTACGCTCCCCCTTGAGCTGGCCGGCCTGCCGGTGCTGCCCGAGCACGACTGGCAGCAACGCGACTTCGCCAACGGCGCCGGCTTCGACAAGCCGGTGGGCAGCGGCCCTTACCGCATCAGCAGGATCGACAACGGCCGCAGCATCACCTTCGAGCGCGATGCGACCTGGTGGGCGCGGGATTTGCCGGTCGTCCGCGGGCTGTACAACTTTGACCGCATCGGCGTCGAATTCTTCGGTGACACCGAGGTGGCCCGCCAGGTGCTCAAGGGTGGAGGCTACGACTACAACCGCGAGTATTCCGCCACCGCCTACACCCTCGGCTACAACGGTGCCCCGCTGGATGACGGGCGCCTGCAGCGCGCCCACCTGGCTCCGGCCAAGCCGCAGATCGCCCAGGGCTTCGTGTTCAATCTGGACCAGCCGCAGTTCAAGGACCGCCGCGTGCGCCAGGCCCTGGCCATGCTCTGGGACTTCGAATGGAGCAACCGGCAGATGATGCGCAACATGTACATCCGCCAGCAGAGCCTGTACTCGAACACCCCCCTGGCTGCCCGCGCCCTGCCCGACGCCGAGGAGCTCAAGCTGCTCGAACCGCTGCGCGGCCAGGTGCCGGACCAGGTGTTCAGCCAGGTATTCAACGCACCGGTCACCGATGGCTCCGGCATCATCCGCCAGCAGCAACTGAAGGCCCTGGCCTTGCTGCAGGACGCCGGCTGGCATCCCCAGGGCGATCGACTGGTCAATGCCCAGGGCCAGCCGTTGAGCTTCACCTTCCTCAATGGCCAGTCGGGGATGGAACGCCTGCTGCTGCCGTGGAAGCGCAACCTGGCGCAGATCGGCGTCGAACTGAACATCCGCAACGTCGACTCTGCCCAGTACGTCAACCGGCTGATGGCCCGCGACTACGACATGATCGTCACCGGCTACCCGGTGACCCTGTCGCCGGGCAGCGAGCAGTACAACTACTTCGGTTCCGCCGCAGCCAATGATCCGGGCTCGAACAACCTGATGGTGCTCAAGGACCCGGCGGTGGACCGCCTGCTCGACGGCCTGGTACGCGCCACCAGCCAGGCCGACATGCAGCGCCACGCCCGCGCCCTGGACCGGGTGCTGCAATGGAACTACTACTGGATTCCCAACTACTACCCGCCGGGCAGCTCGACGGTGTGGTGGAACCGCTTCGGCCTGCCCAAGGTACAGCCGGCCTATGACGAAGGCCTGGACACCTGGTGGGAAGTCAGCCCCCGGGCCCTGACCAACCCGCGGATGGCCGAGCGCTTGCGGAGCATGCCATGACCACCTACATCCTGCGCCGCCTGCTGCTGATCATCCCCACCTTGCTGGCCATCCTGCTGGTGAACTTCGCCATCGTCCAGGCCGCGCCCGGCGGGCCGGTGGAACAGGCCGTGGCGCGCCTGCAGGGCATCGGCGGCGGCGCGCCGGGTGCCCGCGTCGAGGCAGTACAGGGCGAGTCCCGCGCCACCCGCGGTCTGGACCCGAAGCTGATCGAGGAGATCAAGCGCCAGTACGGTTTCGACAAGTCCGCGCCCGAACGGCTGTGGCTGATGCTTGGCCAGTATGCACGGCTGGACTTCGGCCAGAGTTTCTTTCGCGGCGCCACGGTCACCGAGCTGATCGTGCAGAAACTGCCGGTGACCCTGTCGCTGGGCTTCTGGGCCACGCTGATCACCTACCTGGTGTCGATCCCGTTGGGCATTCGCAAGGCGGTGCGCCATGGCAGCCGCTTCGACGCCTGGAGCAGCGCGCTGATCGTGATCGGCTACGCCCTGCCCTCGTTCCTGTTCGCCCTGCTGCTGATCGTGCTGTTCGCCGGCGGCACCTCGCTCAACTGGTTCCCGGTGCGCGGCCTGGTGTCGGAGGACTTCGACCAGCTCAGCCTGCTGGGCAAGGTCGCCGACTACTTCTGGCACCTGGTGCTGCCGGTTGGCGCCCTGGTGATCGGCGGTTTCGCCACCCTCACCCTGCTGACCAAGAACGCCTTCCTCGACGAGATCGCCCGCCAGTACGTGGTCACCGCACGGGCCAAGGGCCTGAGCGAGCGCCGGGTGCTGTACGGCCATGTACTGCGCAACGCCATGCTGCTGGTGGTGGCCGGCCTGCCCCAGGCATTGATCACGGTGTTCTTCGCAGGATCGCTGCTGATCGAAGTGATCTTCTCCCTCGACGGCCTCGGGCGCATGAGCTACGAGGCAGCGGTGTCGCGGGACTACCCGGTGGTGTTCGGCACGTTATTCATCTTCACCCTGGCCGGGCTGCTGATCCGCCTGCTGGGCGACCTGTGCTACACGGTGCTCGACCCGCGCATCGACTTCGACGCGAGGGGCCGCTGATGTTCTCGCCCATCGCCCGGCGGCGCCTGCGGCGCTTTCACGACAACCGCCGCGGCTGGATCTCGCTGTGGCTGTTCGCCGGGCTGTTGCTGTTGAGCCTGGGCGCGGAACTGGTGGCCAATGACAAGCCCTTGCTGCTGGGCTACCAGGGCGAGCTGTACACCCCGGCGCTCAAGCGCTACACCGAGCAGCAGTTCGGCGGGCAGCTGCCGTTCCAGCCCGACTACCGCAGCCAGTACGTGCGCCAGTTGATCGAGGGCCAGGGCGGCTGGATGCTGTTCGCGCCCATCCCGTTCAGCGCCGATACCCCCAACTACGACCTGCAGGTGCCCACCCCCAGCCCGCCCAGCGCGAGCAACTGGCTGGGCACCGACGACCAGGGCCGCGATGTGCTGGCGCGGGTATTGTATGGCACACGGGTTTCGCTGTTGTTCGCCTTCGCCCTGACCCTGCTCAGCGTGCTGATCGGCGTGACGGCCGGTGCCCTGCAGGGCTACCACGGTGGCTGGGTCGACCTGTTCGGCCAGCGCCTGCTGGAAGTGTGGTCGGGATTGCCGGTGCTGTACCTGCTGATCATCCTGTCAGGATTCGTCGAGCCGGATTTCTGGTGGCTGCTGGGGATCATGGCGCTGTTCTCCTGGCTGACCCTGGTCGATGTGGTGCGCGCCGAGTTCCTCCGTGGGCGCAACCTGGAATACGTCAAGGCCGCTCGCGCACTGGGACTGTCAGATACCCAGGTGATGCTGCGGCATATCCTGCCCAACGCCCTCAACGCGACCCTGACCTATGTCCCCTTCATGCTCACCGGGGCGATCACCACCCTCACCGCGCTGGACTTTCTCGGCTTCGGCATGCCCGCCGGCAGCGCTTCGCTGGGCGAGCTGGTGACCCAGGGCAAGCAGCACCTCGAGGCGCCGTGGCTGGGCTTTACCGCGTTCTTTGCCCTGGCGCTGATCCTGTCGTTGCTGGTATTTATCGGCGATGCGCTGCGCGAGGCGTTCGATCCCCGCTCATAGCCTTACCTCGGTCACTGCAGGAGCGGCCCTATCGCGACACAAGGCCGCTCTACAGGGGCGCACGACACTTGTCTCAACGGATACGTCTTCCATGCACGACAACCTCAAGGACTACCCCCAGGTCCGCCAACTGGCCATCCGCTCGCTGTTCGAGATCATCGAGCAATCCAGCGAAGGCACGGTGATCGTCGACCGCCAGGCGCGCATCGTCTGGATGAACGAGCGCTATGCCCGACGGTTCGGCCTGCAGGACGCCGCCAGCGCCATCGGCCAGCCCTGCGAGGCGGTAATCCCCGGCAGCCTGATGCGCGAGGTGGTGAGCAACGGAAAGCCGATCCTGCTGGACATGCTCGACACGCCGAACGAGCCGCTGGTGGTGATGCGCCTGCCGATCCACGACGACCAGGGCGCGCTGATCGGCGCCATTGGCTTTGCCCTGTTCGACGAGCTACGCAGCCTGTCGCCCTTGCTCAAGCGCTATGCCAGCATGCAGCAGGAACTGGCCTCGACCCGCTCGCAACTGCGTGCGCGCCAGGCCCGCTACAGCTTCGCCCAGTTCGTCGGCAGCAGCCCGGCCTGCCTTGAAGCAAAGCGCCGCGCCCGCCGCGGCGCGACCAGCGACTCACCGGTGCTGCTACTCGGCGAGACCGGCACCGGCAAGGAACTGCTGGCCCACGCCATCCACGCCGCCTCGGCGCGCGCGCACAAGGCGTTCGTCAGCATCAACAGCGCGGCGATCCCCGAAGCGTTGCTGGAGGCCGAGTTCTTCGGCACCGCACCCGGGGCCTTCACCGGCGCCGACCGCAAGGGCCGCAGCGGCAAGCTGCAACTGGCCGAAGGCGGCACGCTGTTCCTCGACGAGATCGGCGACATGCCCCTGGCCCTGCAGAGCAAGCTGTTGCGCGTGCTGCAGGAGAAGGAATACGAGCCTGTGGGCAGCAACCAGATGCTGCGCAGCGATGTGCGGATCATCGCCGCCACCTCCATCGACCTGCAGGCGGCGATGGCCCGGGGAGCGTTTCGTACCGACCTGTACTACCGGTTGAATGTGCTGCCGGTGCAGGTGCCGCCGCTGCGCGAACGCCTGGAGGACCTGCCGGCGCTGTGCGAGGCGATTCTTGCCGAATTGGGCAGCCAGTATGAGCTGGAGGCCGAGGCCCAGGCACTGTTGGGGCGCCATGCCTGGCCGGGGAATATCCGAGAGCTGCGTAATGTGCTGGAACGGGCGACCCTGCTGGCCGACCAGCCACGGCTGGGCGTGCATGATCTGACAAACGCGCTGGGACCATTGAGCCCGGTGGCCGAGACGGCACCGCAGTTGGGGTACCGGGAGGCCTGTGCGCAGTTTGAACGCGGGCTGATTGTGCGGGCCTTGGGGCGCACTGGCGGGAATGTGCCGGAGGCAGCGCAGGCATTGGGGCTGGGACGGTCGACCTTGTACAAAAAGATGGTTGCGCTGGATATCGAGTCTCAATAAGGAGATATGTATCTCTTTATTGAGACCAGCGCGATGGTTGCGCCCGCGGCCGCCGACAAGGCGCCTGCCACATGGCGTACCGCAATCCACTGTGGGAGCCGGCTTGCCGGCGATGGGCCGCAACGCGGCCCCACTTTCTCAAATTCGAGACATCGATCTTTATAAATTCAAGATAATTCAATAATTTCAATGACTTAACAAGTTGGCACAATTCCCGCTACTGGTATTCCAACCATAAAAACAACAGTTGGAGATCCCCTTAGGATGACCGTGCTCATCGCCCTCGCTGCCCTGGCCCTGCTGATGCTCGCCGCCTACCGCGGCTACAGCGTGATCCTCTTCGCCCCCATCGCCGCCCTTGGCGCCGTGCTACTCACCGACCCCGCCGCCGTGGCCCCGGCCTTCACCGGGGTGTTCATGGAGAAGATGGTCGGCTTCATCAAGCTCTATTTCCCGGTATTCCTGCTCGGCGCCGTGTTCGGCAAGCTGATCGAGCTGTCGGGCTTCTCACGCTCGATCGTCGCCGCCGCCATTCGCCTGCTCGGCACCCGTCAGGCCATGCTGGTGATCGTGCTGGTCTGCGCCCTGCTTACCTACGGCGGCGTGTCGCTGTTCGTGGTGGTGTTCGCGGTGTACCCGTTCGCCGCCGAGATGTTCCGCCAGAGCGACATTCCCAAGCGGCTGATCCCGGCGACCATCGCCCTGGGCGCGTTCTCCTTCACCATGGACGCCCTGCCCGGCACCCCGCAAATCCAGAACATCATCCCCAGCACCTTCTTCAACACCACCGCCTGGGCCGCGCCCTGGCTGGGGCTGATCGGCACGCTGTTCGTGTTCTGCGCCGGCATGCTCTACCTGCAACGCCAGCGTAACAAGGCCCAGCGCAAGGGCGAAGGCTACGGCAGCAACCTGCGCAACGAGCCGGAAACCGCCGACGACATCGCCCTGCCCAACCCGTGGCTGGCCCTGGCGCCGCTGCTGCTGGTGGGGGTGATGAACCTGCTGTTCACCCACTGGATCCCGCAGTGGTACGGGGCCAGCCACACCCTGCAGTTGCCGGGCATGGCCACGCCAGTGCAGAGCGACGTGGCCAAGCTCACGGCGATCTGGGCGGTGCAGGCGGCCCTGCTGGTGGGCATCCTGATGGTGCTGGTGTGCGCCTTCGGCACCATTCGCCAGCGCCTGGCCGAAGGCACCAAGAGCGCCGTGAGCGGCGCCCTGCTGGCGGCGATGAACACCGCCTCGGAATACGGTTTCGGCGCAGTGATCGCCTCGCTGCCGGGCTTCCTGGTCTTGGCCGACGCCCTGCGCGGTATCCCCAACCCGCTGGTCAACGAGGCCATCACCGTCACCCTGCTGGCCGGCATCACCGGCTCCGCCTCCGGCGGCATGAGCATCGCCCTGGCGGCCATGAGCGACAGCTTCATCGCCGCCGCCAACGCGGCGAACATCCCGCTGGAGGTGTTGCACCGGGTCGCCGCCATGGCCAGCGGCGGCATGGACACCCTGCCGCACAACGGCGCGGTGATCACCCTGCTGGCGGTGACCGGGCTGACCCACCGCGAGGCCTACAAGGACATTTTCGGTATTACCCTGATCAAGACCCTGGCCGTATTCGTGGTCATCGCCACGTTCTACGCCACCGGCATCGTATGAAGGAGAACGGCATGACGCTCAAAGGCAAGACCGCACTGGTCACCGGTTCCACCAGCGGCATCGGTTTGGGGATAGCCCAGGTGCTGGCCGAGGCCGGTGCCAATATCCTGCTCAACGGCTTTGGCGACCCGGCGGCCGCCATTGCCGAGATCAGGCAGCACGGGGTCAAGGTGGTCCATCACCCCGCCGACCTGTCCGACGTGGCGCAGATCGAGCAGATGTTCGCCCTGGCCGAACGCGAGTTCGGCGCGGTCGACATCCTCGTCAACAACGCCGGCATCCAGCACGTGGCGCCGGTCGAGCAGTTTCCGGTGGAGGCCTGGGACAAGATCATCGCCTTGAACCTGTCGGCGGTGTTCCACGGCAGCCGCCTGGTCCTGCCGGGCATGCGCGCGCGGGGCTGGGGGCGGATCGTCAACATCGCCTCGGTGCACGGCCTGGTGGGCTCCACCGGCAAGGCCGCCTACGTCGCCGCGAAGCACGGCGTGGTCGGCCTGACCAAGGTCATCGGCCTGGAGACCGCCACCAGCAACGTCACCTGCAATGCCATCTGCCCGGGCTGGGTGCTGACCCCGCTGGTGCAGAAGCAGATCGACGACCGCGCCGCCAATGGGGGCGACGCGCAGCAGGCGCAGCACGACCTGCTGGCCGAGAAGCAGCCCTCGCTGGCCTTCGTCACGCCCCGGCATCTCGGCGAGCTGGTGTTGTTCCTGTGCGGCGAGGCCGGTAGCCAGGTGCGTGGCGCCGCCTGGAACGTCGATGGCGGCTGGCTGGCCCAGTAAGCGGCTAAAGTGGAGTAAGGACGACCTGACGCCGAATGATCAGGGATACACGTTTTTTGTAGGAGCGGCCTTGCGTCGCGAAAGGGCTGCGTAGCAGCCCCGCCGATTGGTGCGTCAACGCTGAAACCCTGGGGCCGCTGCGCGGCCCTTTCGCGACGCAAGGCCGCTCCAGGGATTGCGCTTGCCTGTTATCAGACCAGTAGCCATTACCGAGGGTCCCGGCATGAACGACGTCCTCTGGCGCCCCTCCACCACCCGCATCGAAGCGAGCCGGATGGAAGCCTTCCGCCGCCGGGTCAACCGGCGCTTCAACCTCCAGCTCGACAGCTACGCCGCCCTGCACCGCTGGAGCATCGAACAGCGCCCACAGTTCTGGCAGGCCCTGGCCGAGTACTTCCATGTGCGCTGGCACACGCCACCGGCAAGCATCCT
This sequence comes from Pseudomonas sp. P65(2024), assembly GCF_057480955.1. Taxonomy (NCBI): domain Bacteria; kingdom Pseudomonadati; phylum Pseudomonadota; class Gammaproteobacteria; order Pseudomonadales; family Pseudomonadaceae; genus Pseudomonas; species Pseudomonas sp. P65(2024). Next base: position 78,041 of record NZ_JBLIYX010000017.1, on the reverse strand, counting down.
CGAGGAAGGCGAGCACATGACCGAGGCCCGCTGGTTCCGCGGCGCCACCCTGAATGTCGCCGAGCACCTGCTGCTACGCCGCGACGACCGCCCGGCCGTGGTGGCCCTGCGCGAGGACGGCGCCCGCCACAGCCTCACCCACAATCAACTGGCCGCCCAGGTCGCCGGGCTGCAACAGGCCTTCAGGCACGCCGGCATCCAGCCCGGCGACCGTATCGCCGCAGTGATGCCCAACACCTGGGAAACCCTGGTGGCCATGCTCGCCGCCACCAGCCTTGGCGCGGTCTGGTCGAGCTGTTCGCCGGAGTTCGGCACCCACGGCATCATCGACCGTTTCGGGCAGATCGCGCCCAGGCTGCTGGTGGCCTGCGCCGGTTACCAGTACGCCGGAAAGACCATCGACCAGGTGGAGAAGATCAACCAGGTCGCGTTCCAACTCCCCAGTGTCGAGCGGTTGCTGGTAGTGCCCCACACCCGACCGCAGACCCGCGCCGATGAGTTCAGCACCCAGCAGACCGTGCTGTGGGATGACTATTTCACCCCGGGCGGCACCCCGGACTTTACCGCCCTGCCCTTCGACCATCCGCTCTATATCCTTTACTCCAGCGGTACCACCGGCGTGCCCAAGTGCATCGTCCACCGTGCCGGTGGCGTGCTGCTGCAACACCTGAAAGAACACGGTCTGCACAACGACCTCAAGGCCGACGACGTGCTGTTCTACTACACCACCTGCGGCTGGATGATGTGGAACTGGCTGGTCAGCGGCCTGGCGGTCGGCGCCACCCTGGTGCTGTACGACGGCTCGCCGTTTCATCCGGGCCCCGAGCGCCTGATCGACCTGATCGACGCCGAAGGGATCCATGCCTTCGGCACCAGCGCCAAGTACCTTGCCGCACTGGAACAGGCGAGCGTCGAACCGGCAAGCTCCCACCGCCTCGACAGCCTGCGGCTGATCCTCTCCACCGGATCGCCCCTGTCACCACACAGCTACGACTATGTATACGCCAAGGTGAAGCCCGACGTGTGCCTGGCGTCCATGTCCGGTGGCACCGATATCGTCGCCTGCTTCGTGCTCGGCAACCCGCTGCTGCCGGTGCGCCGCGGCGAAATCGCCGGCAAGGGCCTGGGCATGGCGGTGGACGTGTGGAATGAACAGCGGCAATCGATCACTGGCGAGAAAGGCGAGCTGGTCTGTACCCAGCCCTTTCCTTCGATGCCGCTGGGGTTCTGGGGGGACGACGATGGTAGCCGCTACCATGACGCCTATTTCAGCCAGTTCGAGGGTATCTGGTGCCAGGGCGACTATGCCGAGCAGATCCCGGGCGGCGGCCTGGTGATCCACGGCCGCTCCGATGCCGTGCTCAACCCCGGCGGCGTACGCATCGGCACCGCGGAGATCTATCGCCAGGTGGAAAAGGTCGAGGAGGTACTGGAGAGCGTGGCCATCGGCCAGAACTGGCACAACGACGTGCGCGTGGTGCTATTCGTGCGCCTGCGCGACGGCCTGCAACTGGACGACGCCCTGCGCCAGCGCATCCGCCTGGTGATCCGCCAGTACACCACGCCGCGCCATGTGCCGGCGGTGATCGCCCAGGTCGACGATATCCCGCGCACCCTCAGCGGCAAACTGGTGGAGCTGGCGATCCGCAACGTGGTGCATGGCCTGCCGGTGAAGAACACCGATGCGCTGGCCAACCCCGAGGCGCTGGAGCAGTTCCGCGACAGACCGGAGTTACGCTGATGACGCCATCAGGCATAATGTCGACCTTTTGCCCCCGAAGCACAGGTAAGCCCATGAAAGCCCAAGCCCGCCACATCCTGGTCAAGACCGCTGACGAAGCCGAAAAGCTCAAGCAGCGCATCGCCAACGGCGAGGCCTTCGACGTGCTGGCGAAGAAATTCTCCACCTGTCCGTCCGGCAAGCGCGGCGGCGACCTGGGCGAGGTGCGCCCGGGCCAGCTGGTCGGCGCCATCGACCAGGTGATCTTCAAGAAGCCCCTGCGCGTGGTACACGGGCCGATCAAGAGCAAGTTCGGTTATCACCTGGTGCAGACGTTCTACCGCGACTGAGCCTCATCGGCGCGGCGCCTTTGCAGCAGCGCTGGCGATTGTTCGCCACTGGCGACCACGCGCTCCAAGCCTTCCTGCACGGCCAGGCTGGCGCTTTCCATGTCGGCCACTGCCTTGAGCATCGCTGCGGTATTGCCGCTGGCATGGGCATCAATGGCGTCGAATGCGCAACGGTGCACGGCGGCATGGGGCGCGTCGATGTCCTTGTATCCTGCAAGATGTGCATAGTGCAGGGCCCCGTCCCCCTCGCGATACCACTTGCCCAAGCGGCAAAGGGTATGGTCGGTAAAGTCCGCGCCGCGCTCCTGCGAGACCCCGAACAGCACCTTGTAGACGCGGAACTTGTAGATCAGGTGGTCGAGCTTGGCCAGCTCGCAGAAACTGCGCAGTGCCGACACCGATGCCGAACCCTCCGCCACCGTCGACATGTCCAGCAACTGGCGCATGGTACTGGCCGCCGTCTGGCCAACACCGCTGTACGATGACGAATGATCGGCCAGGCTGGCGATATGCCCGCGGCTTTGCGCACTGTCGGCTCGAATGGCCGAGACCAGCGTGCCGATTTCGGCAGTGGCGTCCGCCGTGCGCCTGGCCAGGGTCCTGACTTCATCCGCGACCACGGCAAAGCCGCGCCCGGCATCCCCGGCCCGCGCCGCCTCGATGGCCGCATTCAGGGCCAGCAGGTTGGTCTGGTCCGCCACCTCGCGGATGATCTCCAGCACACCACCGACCTGCTGGGCTTGGTGATCGAGCCTGCCAACCTTCTCCGACGCCTCGCCGGAGGCATCGGCCAGTTGCTCAAGATTGGTCGCGATGGCATCAATGCTGGCCTGGTTGCTGCTGGCGATACCCTGGATGCGGATGGCGTACTGCCTTTCCTGCTCCATGCTGTGGGCGAGGCTGGCGAACGAGGTCTGGGTCATTTCCAGGGAATGCGAGAATGCCGAGAGGTTGCCGGCCAGGTGGGCGAGCACCTGGTTCTCCCGTGCCAGTTCCGTGGCCTTCGATTCTGCCTCGCGGGCGCGCTGCTCCCACGCCGCCAGCTGTGAGCGGCTACGTTCGAGCGCGAGGTTCAGCTCCTTGATCTGCGGGTCTTGCCGACCTGCCTTGCTCCACCACTTCACACCACGCTCCCGGGATAGACCCACCTATTGTCACCCGGCGCAAAAGCGCCGGGCAGAAACAGGGAAAGGTCTCAGCAAGCGCACAGTGCGGCAATACTCAGCTGCACTGAAAAACAGCGGATCAACGACGAGCCGCGAGCAGGCCAAGCCCCGCGCACCCCAGTAGCGAGGCACTGACCCGGTTGAACAGCCGACGTGGCCCGGGCCGTTCGAACCAGCGCTGCAGGTAGGCGCCGAGCCCGGCGTAGATGGCGATAGCCGCCCACTCCAGCAGCAGGAACAGCACGCCCAGCTGCAGGAACTGCTCGCTCACCGGCGTGGCGCTGCCCACCGAGACGAACTGCGGCAGGAAGGCGGTGAAGATAAGAATGGCCTTGGGGTTGCCCGCCGCCACCCAGAACTCCTGGCGCGCCAGCTTCCAGGTGCCGCGCGGCTGCTCGCCGGCCACCACCGCCTCGCCGACCGGCGCCCGCCACAGCTGCCAGGCGATATAGAACAGGTAGCCAGCGCCCAGCACCTTGATCGCCAGGAACAGGTACTCGCTGGTGTGCAGTACCACGGCCAGGCCCATGGCAGCCAGGGCAATCATGCCGCTGAAGGCCAGCAAGCGCCCGGCGCCGGCCACGCAGGCGGTGCGCAGGCCGTAACGGCTGGCGTTGTGCAGGGACAGCAGGTTGTTGGGGCCCGGCGCCATGTTCAGGGCGAAACAGGCGGGGATGAACAGCAGCAGGCTCGACAGGTCCATTATTCTTCTCCAGCGGTGACCGTCGCAGCGTCGCGCCCGGCGGGCAGGCGCGTCAAGCACAGTGGCACGGTAAATGGCCGGAACAGCAGGCACGCGCTAGACTGGCGCCCTGCGCTCCCCTCCAGGCCCTCTCGCCATGACCCCATCGAGCAGCGAAATCTGGCACGACTCGGCCCTGCCCTACGTCGAGAGCCGACGCGCCTGCCACAGCCGTGCCTGCTACAAGGCCCACAGCCACCCGAGCTTTTCCATTGGTGCGGTGGATGCCGGTCATAGCCGCTTCACCGGGGCCGGCGACGGACAGGTGCGGCTGGCACCCGGCACCTTGGTGTTCGTGCCGGCCCAGCGGGTGCATGCCTGCAACCCCGAAGCCGGACAGGCCTGGAGCTACCAGATGCTGCACCTGGACGCCGATTGGCTGCGTTGCCTGCGCCTGGAGTCGGGGATTGCCGCCGACCAACCCAGCGCGGCGGCCCGGATCAGCCGTTCGGCAGCTCTGTACCGGCGGTTTTGCACACTGAACACCCTGCTGTTTTCCAGGGCGACGGCGTTCGAGAAAGAGGCGGCACTGGTGGCCTTTCTCGGCGACAACGACTTCTCCATCCATCCGCACCTGCCACCTGCGCCGCCCTTGCCACCTTCGACACTCCGCGACCTGCTGGGCCATGCCGAGGAGCAGACGCTGGCCGAACTGAGCCTCGACCGCCTGGCACGGTTGGCCGGCATGGGGCGCTATCAATTGATCCGCGCCTTCAGCCTCGCCACCGGCATGACGCCCCATGCCTACCTGCTCAACGCCCGTGTAAACAAGGCTCGGCAACTGTTGCGCCAGGGCCAGCCGCTGGCTGAAGTCGCCTACGGCCTGGGCTTTGCCGACCAGAGTCACTTCCAGCGGGTGTTCAAGGCGCATGCCGGGGTAACACCGGGGACATACCGCGCAGCCTTGCAATAATCTTCAATACCCGCCCTGTCACCCCGCCACAGACTGCGGCTTCCTCTCCCTGGAAGCCCGACCATGCAACTGTTCCTGCTCATCGCCACCGCCCACTTCCTCGCCCTGCTCTCGCCAGGACCGGACTTCTTCCTGGTGGCCCGAACCTCGGCCAGCGCCGGCTGGCGGGTGGCCAGTGGCGCCTGCGCCGGCATCGCCCTGGCCAATGGCGTGTTCATTGGCGCGGCGTTCACCGGGGTGTCGTTCCTGCGCGACGGCAGCCCGCTGTTCGTCGCCCTGCAACTGGCCGGCTGCGGCTACCTGCTGTATATCGGGCAACTGTTCCTGCGCCATGCTGGAAAGAGCGGCCTGACGGGTTCCGCCGCCCATGCTTCATCCCACGCCGGCAGTTGGCTGAACAGCCTGGGCATGGGCTTCGCCTCGGGCATCCTCAACCCGAAGAACGCACTGTTCTACGCCAGCCTGGCCAGCATGACCGCCAGCAGCGGCGCCCTGGCCAAGCTGGCCTATGGCATGTGGATGTTCGCCATCGTCCTGGCCTGGGACCTGCTGGTGGCCTTGGCCATCGGCAATCAGCGGGTGCTGCACCGCTTCGCCCGCGCCCTGCCCTGGCTGGAACGGACTTCGGGGGTGATGCTGATCCTGCTCGCCAGCGGCGTGTTCATGCACCTGGCCTTGGGCTGAGCAACGTCAGCCCCCGCAGCTCGAGCAGGCTGAAGTGACCACGGCTCCAGCCGCCGGTGTCCAGGTGCCAGACGTTGCCCAGCACTTTCACCTCCAGCACTGGCGTATGCCCGACCAGCAAGGCACGCAAGCCCTTCACCGGTCGGCTGTCGCCCTCCTTCAGGCGCCGTCGCGACCACTGGCACACCTCGCGCACCTCGGGGTCATCCCCAGCCTGCAGGTTCACGCATAGATGCTCCCAGTCATCGAACGGGCTGTCGGCGTGCAGCAGCCCGACCGGACCGTTGGGTGTATCGATCTGCAACGCGATCGGTAGCCGCTCGAACGCCTCGACGAAACGCGCCTGCTCTGATTTCGGCAGGTCGAGGAACCAGCCGCCGCCGGCCGCCCGGTACATGTCCAGGTCAACCCGCCCGCCGCGCAGGTGATTGACCGCCAGTGACTCGTGGTTGCCCTGCACCGCGTGGAACCAGGGCTTGGCCAGCCATTCCAACGCCTGCGGGCTGGCCGGCCCGCGGTCGACCAGGTCACCGACGCTGAACAGGCGGTCCACCGCCGGATCGAATTCGACGGCCTCGAGGCATTCCTGCAAGCGTTCGAAGTGCCCGTGAATATCACCCACGGCCAGGTCACGCCCGCGGGTATTGGCGGTCATCCGCCGAAAAGCGCTCATTGCATCAGTCCTCTGCTTATGCCCCGTACCGGCGTAAAATAGGCAGGCAAGCCGCCCCACCCCGGAGGTGCATCATGCGTACCACCCTGGCCAGCGCCCTGTTGCTGGTGCTGGCATTCGACAGCATGGCACAGGGCACCCCGACCGCGCAGGTCGAGGTGCGTTTCGACCACCCGGAAAAATTCCGCGATGCCAGCCTCGACAACCGCGGCTATCCCCAAGGCGCCGACCCGCAAGTGATGAAGGCCCTCACCCAGCACCTGCAGAAGCTCGGCCAGCGCTACCTGCGACCCGGCCAGCAACTGGTCATCGACATCCGCGACATCGACCTGGCCGGGCGCTTCGAGCCCTGGCACAGCCAGGCCTACGATGTGCGCTTCATGCGCGAGGTCACCTGGCCCAGCATCGACCTCGACTACACCCTTCAGCAGCCAGGGCAGGCCGCGCTCAAGGCCCAGGAACACCTGAGCGACAAGATGTACCTCAGCCGCCCCGGCCGCCTGGGCAGTAACGACCGGCTGTATGCGGAAAAGGCCATGCTCGGTGATTGGTTCCGTCAACGCTTCGCGCCGCCGTCCTGATCGTCACCGCGCCAGCCGGCGCAGGGCGATGGGCGCGATCAAGCGATGGAACGGCGCCACCGGCAGCATGTACAGGCGGCCCAGCCAGTTGTGCGTGCACACCACGGTGCTGACCAGCACCTCGCACCGCCCCGGGGCCGTCGGGCGACGCATCAGGGCGATGTGTACGTCCAGATGATGATCGCGGTCGACCAACAGCACCTCATTCGCGCTGTTGCTGATCAACGTAAAGATGCCCACCCGCTCTCCGGGCTGGTAGCTGTCCGGGGCGCGGGCCGGGTCGATGGCGGTCAACCGGCCCAGGTTCTTCAGCCCAAGCAGCCCGACCAGGCGATTGCGTAGCACCATCAGTTCGTCGATCCAGCCGGGCATGCTCGCCATAAGGCGCAGGAAGTGCGCCATGGCGGGCAGCCCGTCGTCCGCCAGGTCGATCGCCCGGCAATGACGAAAGCCCGCCTGCGCGGCGTGGGGGGCGATCAATGAGTCGGCGGGTATGGCTGCGGCATGGGTCATTGCGGTCTCGTCCATGAAATCGACACATCGGCGCTGGGAGTCAGCGCCCATCGATTGTATCCTCGTCAGCCGACGACATGCCAAGGACGGATGCACCATGAGGACCCGCATGCTACGACCGGTCTCACCGGCAGGCACTGCCGGGGTATCGCCCCTATGAAGTATGTGCTGGTGATCCTGGCCAGCTATACCAGCGCCTGGTATCTGGTGGGCACCCTGATTCGCGGACGCTTGGCCGATATTGCCGAAGGCCTGCGCCATCGCCCGGACGCCCCGCCTCCAGGGCAGTACCTGCGAGAAGTCGAAGCCCACGCCCGCCGCGCACACCGCCACTACAGCCTGTTTGCGGGCACGCTGTTGGCCCTCGTGTTGGCGCTGCTCTGTTTCTGGCTCGACTGACGCCTAGAAATCCAGCGCCAGGCTCTGCCGCCCTTCCAGTGCCAACAGGAACTGCTTGGCCGGCAGGCCGCCGGCAAAACCGGTGAGACTGCCCGAGGCTCCGATCACCCGGTGGCACGGTGCGATGATCGAGATCGGGTTGCGTCCGTTGGCCGCGCCTACCGCACGGACCGCATCGGGCTTGCCGATCTGCCGTGCGATCTCGCCGTAGCTGCGGGTCTGGCCGAAGGGAATGGTCAACAGCGCCGCCCAGACCTCCCGCTGGAACTCGGTGCCGGCGAAATCCAGTTCCAGCTCGAAACGCTGGCGTTGCCCGGCAAAGTACTCGCCCAGCTGGCGGGCGGTCTCGCGCAGCACGCCGTGCCGGTCGTCGCGGTGCAGGTCGCCCAGGCGCACCCGGTTCTCCCGCTCGTGCTCCCACAGCACGGCGGCCAGCCGCTCGCCCCGCGCCACCAGGGTCAAGGGGCCGACAGGCGATTGCATGAGGGTGAAGGCACAAGACATGACAGGCTCCGGCAAGACGACGATCGCTGCACTCTACCCATCGCGGCACGACGGCGCATCCGCTTTCTTGCCCGGCCATCGCCACTGGCCAGCTTTGGCCTGCGCCTCGTACACTGAGGCGCCACTCGTTTTTCAAAGGATGGAAACACAGTGAACGACCCATCGCCCGACATCGTCATCGAACGTTTTGCCGAGCAGCATCTGCAGGGCATCACTGCGCTCTACAACGAACCTGCCGTGTGCCGCCAGGTACTGCAGATGCCCTATCAGTCCGTCGAAGTCTGGCGTGAGCGCCTGGCCACCTACCATGAGCGACAGGTCCGCCTGGTGGCGGTGCACCAGGGCCAGGTGATCGGTAACATCGGCCTCGACCAGAGCACGCGCATCCGCCAGGCGCACCTGGGCGAGCTGCTCATGGGTGTTGCCCAGGCCTGGCAAGGCAGGGGCGTCGGCTCGCGGCTGATGGCCGCCATCCTCGACATTGCCGACAACTGGATGAACCTGCGCCGGGTCCAGCTCACCGTCTACGCCGACAATGAGCCGGCGCTGGCGCTGTATCGCAAGTTCGGCTTCGAGACCGAAGGCCGGCTGCGCGATTACGGCGTGCGTGACGGGGTGTATGTCGATGCGCTGTGCATGGCGCGGATGCGTCAGCCGTAGAACACCATGCCCGCGTAGGGCTTGGCCCGACAGGCCGCCAGTCGCGACTGCAGATCGCCGACATGGGCTTCGAGCTGGTGGCCGTCCGGGTCGAGGAAGTACAGCGAATCGCCCTCGCTGCTGTCGTGTTTCCAAAGTTGCACGGCATGCTCATGCAAGCGCTGGGCGAATGCCGCGAAGTCGGCCTGGCGGATGGAAAATGCGTAGTGCGTGTAGTTGCGCTGTAAGTCGCCTGCCTCGATCTGGTCGACCGACAGGCACAGCCAAAGGTCGCCCAGACTCAGATAGGCACCGCGGTCCCAGCGCGCAGCAAGCTTGAAGCCCAGGACCTGCTGATAGAACACGATGCTGTCCGGCAGGCTGGAAACCGCCAGGGTGAGATGGTTGAGTCCGTTCAACATGAGGGACACCTGAGGTGAAGTGAGGCGGGATCGCTTCACGGAGCGCGATGGAAACGAGCGCGCCCCGCTACGCTGCGATCATACCCGCGAACACATCAGCGCGGCATCGAGCAGACGCCCCTTGTCATACCAGGCATCACGCTGGTACGCCGAGAACTGATGCTGCCCGGCGGCGCCTTGAACCTTGACCAGCCCCTCGGCCTTGTTCGGGTCGGTGCTGGCGACAAACAGCTCCAGGGCGTCCTGGTTCTGCATGACATAGGTCGTGGCCGTATCGGGAAGCTCGGCCTTGACGCAGTTCAGGTACTCCGGCGGGCTTTTCGAGGTCATGCCGAAAGTGTTGTCTCGGCCCGCGCGGATATCGGGATCATGTGCGCAGCCGGCAAGCAACAGGCTGGCCACCACTGCCATCGTCAAACGGCTCATACAGACTCCAACCACCCCAGCAGCAAGCCCTGGACAGGGTCATACACCCACCACCCTTTTTAATAGTCTGCTTACGATCTACAAGACTAGCCCGGGGTGACGGGCACGGTAGGCCGGTTCGCTATATCGCCAGGCTTTCAGGTCGGCTTGTCGATTCGGTAGAGCACATGCGGGCGCAATGCATTGCCTTCAGGCACCGTTGGATCGGGGAAGTCCTCCGCCGGGTCCGAACGCATACCCAGCCGCTCCATCAATGCCCGTGATGGGGTATTGATGCTGGAGGTGTAGCCGATGACTTGCCTTAATCCAAGCGTCGACCAGGCGTGCTCCAGGCATGCGCTGGCCGCCTCGAATGCGTAGCCCTGCCGCCAGTGGCTGCGTCCGAGGATCCAGCCGATTTCGACCTGCGGGCCGCCCGGGATCTCATCCCCGGTCAGGGACAGCCCAAGCCCACCGACCAATGCGCCATCGGCCTTGCGCTCGACGGCGACGAAACCGAACCCGTGGACCTGCAGATGTTGATCGCAGTCCGCGAGCATCGACCGGGTTTGATCGGAAGACAGTATCGCAGGGTAGTAGTAGCGCCTGACTTCGGGGTCGGCATTGACGAGGGCAAAGGCCTCGATGTCCCGATCGGCCCAGGGGCGCAGGACAAGACGCGGTGTTTCGATGAACATGGGTAAACTGAAACTCCCTTCTACCAGGCACTCCTCGCAACAAGGAGGTTGCCATGCCACTACTGGATCTTGAGTCAATAGCGAAGGTTTGCCCCACGCGTGGAAATCCACCGTGCTGGGATAGGTGGGGTGTTCGAACATCAAGGTGCTGCGCATGGACCAGATGCCCGTCGAGGCAGAGGTGCATGACTACATCGAGGGGTTGCTGGTCATTTCGCAGAGCAGCGTTGCCGAGCGCTGATCCGCTCTCTCGTTGACCTCATACGATCCAACCATCCCATCAGAACTCCCCTGGCCGGCAAAGACTGAATCATATTCGATACCCGGCTGCTGGGTCGATGTTGCCGTGGCGTGCAGGCACAAGCGCCAGTTCAGGGGCCGTATCCCCAGGAATGGGGATCAGGCACCGGCCTGGAGAAACACAAAAACCGCCACCACATCCAAAGCCAGCACGGCAGCCACGACGAAGCTCATGAAATCGAAATCATTCTGGAACATGTCCGCTCTCCCCGCATGATCGCTTTCCTGGGTTCAAGCAACTCCCATTCCAGCCTGCCCGCGCCGGGGCCATGTCCATTGGTCAGGCGAGACGGGCGTTTCGGGCAAACAGGCGTTTACTGATGAACATGCCCCTGGCTCGCGCAAGGATGCCCATCAAGGTGTGCCCCCATGAGACGCATCCAGAAGATCATCCAGCAGCGCCGTCGGCAGCTGCATGTCCACATTCCGCCCAGCGAATTGAAGGGGATGCAGTCTGGCGATGGGCCCAGCGCGGCGAAACCGCTGCCACCGCGAGAGGTTCGTCAGGCAGGAATGAGAAGAACCGCACTCGAAGGGGCAGCCACTGACTGAGCAGGCCCTGCCCGAACCGTCAGCGAGCGCCAGCCGGATGCTGCGCGCTGCACTTGCCGTTGGAAGGCTCAGCCAAAGACTGGCCCATGATCAGAGGTTGCAGGTGTATTGATACTCAAAGGGAAAGAAAACGGTGTCCACCACCAGGGAAAACGGCGCATCAATCAGTAAAAAAGGGATCAGCTTGCCTTTGGAGGTGCCGACCAGCCACCAATCGAACCTGAGGCCGATGTAGGGGCATCGGTGCTTGTCATAATCCATGCGCATGGCGGTAGCCATGCACCCACTCAAGCTGGCTATCAGCACCAGTAAAATCGCCTTGCAAATCACGTAACGTCCTTTTTGCTTCCTTGCACAGACCTCTATAGACGCCGTTGCGTGGCGTGGGTCACCCACTGGCGCCCATGGTGAAGAGGCTGAGTGAACTGGGGATCAGGAGAGCCCCATGCAACTGTCGTCACACCTACGCGACAATAGCCGCAATGTCTGGCCTCAACTTCCGCATTTATCACCCAACAGCTGGGTTACAGCGTGCGCATGCTGCTGTCGACGCATGCGCGTTGGCTCAACTCAAGCTCCGACTGGAACGAGCTGGACACGCTCAGGATTGGTATCAGATCGGTATCAGCTGAAAATCCAGCCACGTAAGTTACTGATAGGTAAGCGCTTTGATCTCCACCGCTAATATCACCATGCGCTATACGATGGGATTTGGCGGGTGGGGATGTGTCGATTTTGTTGGGCCAAATCCCCCTCAATCCCCTACCGGAACGCATCCGCTGGTTCGCAAATTGGTCCGAATCTGGTCCGAGATGCCCCATGCCGAATGTGCATAAGGCTTTCTAGGCACTGTACGAAAAGTAATGTCGTAAACACCGCCGCCAGCAAGCCAGCGTGAGCATTGCAGCGAAGCTTTCCGCTAGCTTGCAATAGCGTGTACCCAGGCGGCGGTGCTCCTTCAACCAACCAAATAGGCGTTCGATAGCGTTCCGCTGCCGATACTTGGGCTTGTCAAATAGCCACGGCAAGCCCGGCTTCGGCTTGCGTTTCATGTCACGCAGCGGAATCACCGGCTGCATCCGATAGCGGTCGCAGTATTGCCGCAAGGATTCTGCGTCATAGCCTTTGTCGGCCAGGAGCCAGCGGCAGCGCTTGCGTGGCCTACCTCGATTCGAAGGGATGTGGACACCGTCCAGCAGGCGCTGAGCATGGGAGATGTCGCTGGCATTACCACCAGAGAGCGTGAAGTGGAGTGGGATGCCACGGGCGTCACTGACCATGTGAATTTTCGTCGTCAACCCGCCCCGGCTTCGTCCAAGTGCGTGGTCCGTTGGTTCTTCAGCCCCCCTTTTTTGCCTGCTCCGGCAGAGGCTCGGGTGGCCCTAACGGCGGTTGAGTCGATGCACCAGGTGGTCAAGTCAATCTGGCCCTGTGCATTGAGTTTGAGGTGTAACCGCTTGAGCATTTTGTTGAAGGTTCCTTGGTTTCGCCAGTCTCGAAATCGTTGATAGACCGTCGACCACGGCCCGAATCGTTCAGGCATGTCCCGCCAGGTTGCACCTGAGCACAGCACCCACAACACGCCGTTGAGCATCAAGCGATCGTCAACTCTTGGGCGTCCTGTACGTCGATGTGCGGTGAAGAGGTCCGCGACTATTTCCCATTCTGCGCCGGAAAGTTCGTATCGCTTGGACATGGCAGAATCCTTCGCCTAAAAAGCGAGAACTCTACGGAAAATCAGGCCGCCAGAGACTCCGGTGAGGTTTCAAAGGTTTTCATACAGAACCTAGGGCCTTCGAAGACAGCCACCTCCGCGACAAGCATGGTAGCGAGGCGCCGACTTTCATTGTCGAGAAAGGCACGGGCTACTCGTTCACCTCCGAATACTGGCACCTCTATGCCGATGCCAACGAGGGGGTGGACAAGTATTCCTGTCAGGTGCAGATGGCGTTCACTGGTGAAGGTGAGTGCTACTCCCTGCGTGTTGGCGAAACCGACATGAAGAAGTCGCTGATTCTTGGCAGCGCGTACGGCGCCGAGGCCTTGGTACTGAACCTGTACACGGGCGGCACCAAGGTTGAATACGAGCAGATGTACGTTGGCAACATCCGCTACAGCGAAGAAGCCTACGACTGACTTCACTGCACAGCCGGCAGCGCTTTAGGAGTCCGCACCCTTTACCTGGCAGACCCCGTTGGCTCGGTTCTTACCGGTATATGAAACATCAGGCGAGCCATCCGGGTTGATCGACAGCGAGATAGTCACATCGCTGCCCTTGGCTTCGAAGTAGTTGTCGTTGAACTTCTTCAGCTTTGCTTCCTTGCCATTGATGTAGATCGGGCCGCCCTTGTCGGCGTGAACCTCGATGTTTCCTGGGCATGTGGCGTTCACCAGCGGAATACCGGCTTGGGCCGCGCCAGACACCACCAACAATGTCCCCAACACTAATCTCTTCATCTCACACTCCTTGGTGGATTGACCGAGAAGGAAGCAATAGCCCAATTTGGAGCTGCCCACCAGTACCTCAACGATTATCGTGCAGCTCAGGCGGCCATGCGCTGAAGAAGATGTAGACGCCTGGTCCACCGATCCAGGCCCAGCTGATGCTTGGCCACACTACCGCCGCAGCGATCCAAGCGACGATCAGAGTTGCCCCAGTGCGCCGCCGGCGCCTTGGAGTGAGCCACTCCTGCAAAGCCTTATGCCTCTCCCGCAACCCCATTACCACGCTCCTTGTTTGGTAAGCGGCGAAGCATACCACTCGCTTAACTGAGCCACATACGGCGTTGCCCGCCAGCGCCTTCCCCTATTCAACGATAACGCCGACCCAGAGGAGATGACCATGCCAACAGAAAACCAATCCAGCAACATGCACAGGGCAAGCTGCGCGCCCCTAGAGGACGGCTCGATTGCCAGAGCTGTGTTACAGGAAAGGTCTGAGCAGGGATCGAGGCTGAAAGTCGCAGATCCTCTGCGACTTCGGATCAACCTGACAACGGAGCTTGAGCTTTCTGGCTGAGGAAGATGACCCAAGCGTCATATGACTTCTGGTGCCAGGCCACCGCATCGTCCCAAGGGACGCCTTTAATCTCGCCGCTAGAAACCAGGTACCTGAGCCTGGAACTTGAGGCATCCAGTTCGAGGAGGTGCCGATGAGCCATGTATCGAAAATCATCATTGCTTAGCATTGGACTGATGTCCTAAAGGGCTGGCCCGAGAATACGTGCCGATGTCCCTGCGCCGTCATTGTGACACTAAATTGAAGCGATCACTTAGGGAATCCGTACGGAGCACATTTGTACTCCACCCAGCTGTAACCTCTCTCCCTCTACTTTGCGAGTCGCGATCCCTTCCTCGGCAAGGGTTGTCTCGCTTGAACGGGTATCGCCGGAAAGGTGGTTGCAACCCATTCCTTCGCATGCTGCAGCGCCCATGCCATTGCCGCACTCATGGTCTGCCCCTTGCAGTCTGCATAGCTCTCTTCGACCAGCATTTCACCCTTCTCTTTGTAGATACCAAAGAAGAGCTGGGTAGCCCCGAGAGGCGAAGTGCGCACTTGTACATTGATCAGGGTGCCGCAGGACAGACGCTCATCGCAGTTGCGGAAATGCAGCTGCGGATCGGCCCAATCCCAGTACACCTTCCCGCGATTACGCATGGTCGGGCCTTCGAGAAGAATGGAAGAAAGTTGACGTAACAGTCAGCGTATAGAGCTTCCTCAGCTTATCCAGAAATAAATTGAATCGGTTACGAACTTTCACAACTGCCGCGATATGGCGGCCAAGGAATCGTCATGCCTGAAATACTCAAACTGGAGCGCGGCCGCACCTAACGCGGCAAGAAGCCCGCATGCGTGCGCAGCTGCGGCTTGGTGAACGATCGCACCGTTATCTATATCGGCGTGGACAAGGTCCAGTACGACGGACCATCAGTGGCCCCTGGGCGCCACTATCCGCGCATGCCGATAGACAGGTTCCTACAGTGGGCCGGTCGCGATGTGACCGACGAACTGCCGCCAGGGGAATACGCATCCTGGCCACCAGCAAAGCAGGCAGCATCTGGAAGGCGCCGCAATGAGCGCAAGGATCGTCTGCCAGTTCAGTTGCGGCGCCGCTTCGGCGGTGGCCACCAAGCTGGCCTTGGCAGAGTACGGCAGCACGCACGACGTGCAGATCATCAATGCGTTCCTTGCCAATGAGGAATCCGACAACCGCCGATTCGCCCAGGACTGCGAAACATGGTTCGGCCAGCCGATCACCGTCCTGCGGGACGAGAAGTACGGCGCCGACGCCCACGAGGTGTTTCGCCGCAAGCGCTACATGAAAGGCCGAACCGGGACGCCGTGTACCAAGATCCTCAAGCGGCGCTTGCTCGACTCGTGGAAACAGCCAGGTGATGTGATGGTGTTCGGTTACACCGCCGAGGAAGCCGACCGCCTGGAAGACTTCAGGGAGCGAAACCCAGACCGCCCAGTGATCGTCCCGCTGATTGACCGCAGCTTGGGCAAGGATGACTGCAAGGCCATCCTGCTGCGTGCGGGCATCGAGCTGCCCCTGATGTACCGGCTACTCCGACGACTAGGGATTCGATACCGGCCGCCATACAACTGCCGCCACACCTATGCGACAATATGTTTAATGTCTGGTCTCAACCCCGCATTTATCGCCCAACAGCTCGGGCACAGCGTGCAGATGCTCTTATCGACGTATGCACGCTGGATCAACTCGTCCAGCGACTGGCAGGAGCTCGAAAAGCTCCAAATTGGTCCGAAATTGGTCCGTAGCTGCGAAGACTCCACGTAAGTTATTGATAGGTAAGGCACTTGATCTCCACCGCTAACATCACCATGCAGTTCGGCTCCAAGCCCCTGTTCGAAAACGTCTCGGTCAAATTCAACAACGGCAACCGCTACGGCCTGATCGGCGCCAACGGTTGCGGCAAGTCGACCTTCATGAAGATCCTCGGTGGCGACCTGGAGCCATCCGGCGGCCAGGTGATGCTCGAGCCCAACACCCGCCTGGGCAAGCTGCGCCAGGATCAGTTCGCCTATGAAGAATTCACCGTGATCGACACGGTGATCATGGGCCACGAGCAGCTGTGGAAGGTCAAGGCTGAACGCGACCGCATCTACTCCCTGCCGGAGATGACCGAGGAAGACGGCATGGCCGTCGCCGAGCTGGAAACCGAATTCGCCGAGATGGACGGCTACACCGCCGAGTCCCGTGCCGGCGAGCTGCTGCTGGGCCTGGGCATTCCGCTGGAGCAGCACTTCGGCCCGATGAGCGAAGTCGCTCCCGGCTGGAAGCTGCGCGTGCTGCTGGCCCAGGCGCTGTTCTCCGATCCGGACGTGCTGCTGCTCGACGAGCCGACCAACCACCTGGACATCAACACCATCCGCTGGCTGGAAACCATCCTCACCGCGCGCAACAGCACCATGGTGATCATTTCCCACGACCGCCACTTCCTCAACAGCGTCTGCACCCACATGGCCGACCTGGACTACGGCGAGCTGCGCCTGTTCCCAGGCAACTACGACGAATACATGACCGCGGCTACCCAGGCCCGCGAGCAACTGCTGTCGGACAACGCCAAGAAGAAAGCCCAGATCGCCGAGCTGCAGACCTTCGTCAGCCGCTTCTCGGCCAACGCCTCGAAAGCCAAGCAGGCCACTTCGCGCGCCAAGCAGATCGACAAGATCCAGCTGGCCGAGGTCAAGCCGTCGAGCCGGGTCAGCCCGTTCATCCGCTTCGAGCAGACCAAGAAACTGCACCGCCAGGCGGTCACCGTCGAGAAGATGGCCAAGGCCTTCGATGACAAGGTGCTGTTCAAGGACTTCAGCTTCACCATCGAAGCCGGCGAGCGCGTGGCCATCATCGGCCCCAACGGCATCGGCAAGACCACCCTGCTGCGCACCCTGGTCGGTGAAATGACCCCGGACAAGGGCGAAGTGAAGTGGACCGACAGTGCCGAGGTGGGTTACTACGCCCAGGACCACGCCCACGACTTCGAAGACGACATGACCCTGTTCGACTGGATGGGCCAGTGGACCAGCGGCGAGCAAGTGATCCGAGGCACCCTGGGGCGCATGCTGTTCTCCAACGACGAGATCCTCAAGTCGGTGAAGGTGATTTCCGGTGGTGAGCAGGGCCGCATGCTGTTCGGCAAGCTGATCCTGCAAAAACCCAACGT
Organism: Pseudomonas sp. P65(2024); assembly: GCF_057480955.1. NCBI lineage: Bacteria > Pseudomonadati > Pseudomonadota > Gammaproteobacteria > Pseudomonadales > Pseudomonadaceae > Pseudomonas > Pseudomonas sp. P65(2024). Next base: position 60,591 of record NZ_JBLIYX010000017.1, on the reverse strand, counting down.
GCTGGTGATGGACGAACCGACCAACCACCTGGACATGGAATCGATCGAGGCGCTGAACCTGGCACTGGAGAACTATCCGGGCACCCTGCTGTTCGTCAGCCACGACCGTGAGTTCGTGTCGTCGCTGGCCACCCGCATCATCGAGCTGACAGCCGATGGCGTGGTGGACTTCAGCGGGACCTATGACGACTACCTGCGCAGTCAGGGCGTGGTGGTCTGAGCCAACGCTGAGTAACCTTCATCGCGGGGCAAGTCGCGGCGGTACGCCGATGCGACTTGCCCCGCGACACGTTTAATTAGTTAGCCTGCTTTCTTTTCCGTCGCGCGGCAGCCATGATGGGCACAGCCCCACCGCCCGCCCGCGAACGAGCCCATGACCGCGCCACACGCCTCCAGCGTCACCCTGCAGATTCTCTCGATCGTCCTCTACACCTTCATCGCCTTCCTCTGCATCGGCCTGCCGATCGCGGTGCTGCCTGGCCATGTGCACGACCAGCTGGGCTTCGGCGCGGTGATCGCCGGCCTGACCATCGGCCTGCAGTACCTGGCCACCCTGCTCAGCCGGCCCTTTGCCGGGCGGGTGGCGGACACCCTTGGCGGCAAGCGCGCGATCCGCTACGGCCTGTACGGCATCGCCGGCTGCGGTGTGCTGACCCTGCTGTCGGCCTGGGCCCTCGCCCTGCCCTGGCTGAGCCTGGCGCTGCTGTTGGGCGGCCGGCTGTTGCTGGGCATCGCCCAAGGGCTGATCGGCGTCGCGACGCTGAGCTGGGGCATCGGCCAGGTGGGAGCGGAACATACCGCGCGGGTCATCTCCTGGAACGGCATCGCCTCCTATGGCGCCATCGCCATTGGCGCGCCCGCTGGCGTGCTACTGGTGGACGGCCTGAGCTTTGCCGTGCTCGGGCCTGCACTGCTGGGCCTGGCGCTGCTGGCCCTGCTGGTGCTGCGTACGCGGCCGGACGTGGTGGTGGTGCGCGGCGAACGGTTGCCGTTCTGGTCGGCGTTCGGCCGCGTGGCACCTTGTGGCGTGGGATTGACCTTGGCGTCGATCGGTTATGGCACCCTGACCACCTTCGTCACCCTGTATTACCTCGAGCGCGGCTGGGTCGGCGCCGCCTGGTGCCTGAGCGCCTTCGGCCTGTGCTTCATCCTCTCGCGACTGCTGTTCGTCAATGCGGTCAACCGCTACGGCGGCTACAACGTGGCCATCGCCTGCATGGCCACCGAGGTGCTCGGGCTGAGCCTGCTGTGGCTGGCGCCGTCGCCGTTGTGGGCGATGGTTGGCGCCGGGCTGACCGGCTTCGGCTTGTCGTTGGTGTACCCGGCCCTGGGCGTCGAGGCGATCCGCCAGGTCCCCAGCAGCAGCCGTGGCGCCGGGCTGGGCGCCTACGCGGTGTTCTTCGACCTGGCGCTGGCCATCGCGGGCCCGGTGATGGGCGCGGTGGCGGTGCACCTGGGGTACGCTTCGATCTTCTGCGTCGCCGCCCTGCTCGCCCTGTCAGGGGTGGGCCTGACCCTGTTGTTGGCCCGCCGCGGCTGAACGCTCAGCGGGCTCCGGCGCGCCCAGAGCCTGGCTAAAGAAGGCGGTGGTCTCGCTGCGTAGCGAGCGGTGGATATGCTGACGGTCGACGCCCTCGGCGTCCTTGCACAGCACCGGCATGCGCTGATGCTGCTCATCGTCACAAGGGGCCATGAACACGAAGTGCCCGGCGCCGGCCAGCAGGCGGTAGTCGGGGGTGACCGGCAGCTTGCGCGCCAGGGCATCGGCATTGTGCTCCAACACCAGCAACTGGTCGTTGTCACCGCTGTAGATCAGCGCCGGCACCTGCACGCCGGCCAATGCGTGACGACCGAACATCAGGCTCAGCGGCGCCATCAGCATCACCGCGCCCACCCGGGGATCGGCGCGGGGCGCCAGCTCGCTGTGGTCGGCGATCAGCACGCCATGGGTCTTGCAGGCGTCGGTGTCGGTGGGGCGTTGCTCGCAATAGCGGCGCAGGCGTTCGAGGTCGGGCCGTGCGCCGGACAGGATCAGTGCGGTCTCGCCGCCGGCGGAATAGCCAATCACCCCGACCTTGCCGTCATTCAGATACGGCGCGAGCAGCCTGTCGTTGCGCGCCGCGGTGATCGCGGCGCTGATTTGCAGTGGCCGGCCATAGAGGTTGCTGAGGGTACCCAGGCGGCTATGGTCACGGTTGTTGTCCCCGGGGTGGACCACCGCCACCACCACGAAACCCTGGCGAGCCAAGCCATTGGCCAGGTCATGCAAGGCCATCGGGCTGCCGGTGTTGCCGTGGGAGATCACCAGCAGCGGGAACTGGCCCATGGCCACCGGCGCCTCTTCGGCGACACGGGTCTGGTAGCCCTCAATGCGCACCGGGCGCGCTTCGCCGCTGGAAGGATAGAACGCCAGCGCCTGCATGGGCCGGGCGTCCACCGGGTCAGTGAGCGTCAGGCGGTGCAACCCGGCCACCCACGGCGCCGCGTCGGCGTGTGCCAGCAGGCCGCCGAGCAGCAACAGCGCCATCAGCATACGGGTTCGTTTCATCGCAGGGCACTCCTCGTCGCAAGGCACTGCGCAGCACTCGGGTATGGAGGCCAGCATAGAACCCGGCTCGCAGCCAGCACATGAAAACTGGATGAAAAAAGCCGACTGGCGCGCTGGGCGGCAGTCGGCTTTGGTCAAGCAGTCGCAATCAGGCGGCGGCGAACAGCTCACCGGCAATCTGCGCCTGGGCGGCGTCGATGGCCTTGGCACGGTGCTCCGGACCATATGCCAGGCCATGGGCGCGGACGATTTCCAGGTCGGTGATGCCGATGAAGCCGAGGAACACCTTGAGGAAGTCCTCATGGCCGACACCGGTCGGCTGGCCCTGGTGCAGACCACCGGCGGTGGACACCAGGATCACCTTCTTGTCGCCGCACAGGCCTTCAGGGCCGGCCTCGGTGTAGCGGAAGGTCTTGCCGGCCACCGCCACGCGGTCGATCCATGCCTTGAGCTGGGTCGGCACGGTGAAGTTGTACATCGGCGCGCCGATCACAACGGCGTCGGCGGCGAGGAATTCTTCCAGGGTCTCGGCGCTCAGCTTGGCCTCGTGGGCCTGGGCGGCATCGCGCATCTCCTCCGGGGTGCCGGCGGCGACCAGGGTGGCGGCGGAGAAGTGGCTGATGGCATCGGCAGCCAAATCGCGGTAGACCACTTCGAGGCTCGGGTCGGCGGCTTTCCAGGCCTCGACCACTTCGCGGCTCAGCTGGCGGGAGGCGGAATTGTCGCCCAGGATGCTCGAATCGATATGCAACAGTTTCATGGGACTCTCCTGTGAATGAAGACCGCGGCGGTGGGCGATCACGATGGGAGCAATCCTATCGGCACATCGAATAGCTGATAAGTCGGTAAAAACGCGTTAGTTTGTTCCACTGATGGAACAATGAGACTGTCAAATGCAAGACCTCAACGACCTCTTCTACTTCGCCCGGGTGGTCGAAGCCGGTGGTTTCGCCGCCGCTGGGCGCCAGCTGGGCATCCCCAAGTCGCGCCTGTCGCGGCGCATCGCCGAGCTGGAGGAGCGCCTGGGCACCCGCCTGCTGCAGCGCACCACCCGGCAGCTCAAGCTCACCGCCGTGGGCGAGCGCTACCTGAACCATTGCCAGGCCATGCTGTTGGAGGCGGAGATGGCCGACGAGGTAGTGGCCAGCATGTCCAGCGAGCCCCGGGGTCGCCTGCGGGTGTCCTGCCCGGTGGCCCTGGCCCACGCCTTCCTGCCGGATGTGATCAGTCGCTTTCTCACCCAATACCCCCAGGTGCAGCTCGACATGGTGCTGCTCAACCGCCGGGTCGACTTGATCTCCGAGGGCATCGACGTCGCCCTGCGGGTACGCGACCTGGGCGACGAGGACCCGGCGCTGGTCACCCGGCGCCTGCGCCAGGCGCAGATGCAGCTGGTGGCCGCGCCGGGCTTCGCCGATCATATCCGCGAGCCCGCCGAGCTGGCGACCCTGCCGGTGCTCGGCGCGGCCGAAGCCGACCGCCTGGTGCACTTCCGTCTGCACGGGCCCCATGACCGTCAGGAGGAAGTCGCCCTGGAGCCGCGGCTGGCCATCGACGACTTTGTCGTGCGCAACGCCGCGGTACGTGCAGGGCTGGGCTTCACCGCCCTGCCGTCGATGTTCTGCGAGGAAGAACTGGCCCGTGGCGAACTGGTGCGCCTGCTGCCAGACTGGTCGCTGCCCGGCGGCTACCTGCAGGCGGTCTACCCGCACCGCCGGGGCCTGCTGCCAGCGGTACGCGCATGGATCGATCACCTGGCGGCTTCATTCGAAGCCTGTGGAGAGCGTTATGTCTGAGAAAAGGCTGTCCGAGGAGCAGGTGGCGGCGCTGTGCCTGGCCCTGCCTGGGGCGCGGGAAGACTACAAATGGGGCGGCATCCGGGTGTTCTCGGTGGCCGGCAACAAGATGTTCGCCGTGCAGGACCTGGGCGGCGCCGGCTTGTCGTTCAAGGTGGCCGACGAGCTGTTCCTCGGCTACTGCGACCGCCCCGGCATTCGCCCGGCGCCTTACCTGGCGCGGGCGAAGTGGATCAGCATGTTGCCGCCCTACCCGATGGGCCGCGACGAGCTGAGCGACCTGCTTAAGCGGTCGCACCAACTGGTGGTGCAGCGCTTGCCCAAACGTCAGCAGGCGGGGTTGCTGCTTGGGTCTACAAGCTGAGTGCGCATCGCAGCACCTTTATGCCTGAATGGGCGGCCCTTTGAGTTCGACGCGGTTGCCATCGGGGTCGTAACAGTACAGCGAGACACCCTCACCTTCAGCGCCGTAGCGTTTCTCTGCGGCCTCGACCCTTACCCCGGCCTCACGCAGCCGTGCGCTCAGCGACGGTTCGTCGAACGGCTCGATGCGCAGGCAGAAATGGTCGACATTGTGCCCGCTCGGGCCGGGCAGCGGGCCGCCCTGGCGCCCCAGCGGACCATCGACAGCCACCAGGTCGATCAGGCCGTCGCCGGCCCCCAGATGGATCATCCCCAGCGAATCCCTGCGTTTGCGCACCGGACAGCCAAGCAGTTCATGGTAGAAGGCCAGGCTGCGCTGCAGATCGCCGACGCGCAGGACCAGGTGGTCAATATGCAGGATGGTGAAAGCTGGCATGGCAGTGCTCCACGTTCAGGCTTTGTCTAGACCATAGCAGCGTCCCCGCCGGCTGACCTTAGGCCGACGCCGTCAATGGCCGACGGTAGGTCCGCCGCAGGTGCTGTGGGCCAAACGGCTCCTGACATGTCAGCCATCGCCCTGGAAGCGGCTCAACTATGTACCGCCTCAAGCCCTTCCCACTGTCCTTGAATGGTCGCTCCCCCTTATTGGAATGCGACCATGCACAGCCTCGATCCTCCCTACCACCAGCAACAGATCTTGCGCAGCCTGCCGGGCTGGACCAGGCATCTGCATCCAACCCACACTCAAAGGCTGTTGCGTCGGGCACACCGGGAACACATCAACCCGGACGGACAGTTCGCGGACTGGTTCGTCCAGGCCTCGCCGGTCCGCCAGGCAGAACTGCGCGAGGCCATCAAGCAGCGAACGACCAGTAGCAAGGCACTGGCCAAGGCCTTACAGGCTCTGCGGGGCATCACCGAGTTCTGCGAACCTTTGCTGAAGGCGCGACTGGGCGTGCAGGTCTCCCTTACACAAGCGCAGTTCAACCGTCAGCCATTTACGCAGGGCCAGATGGGTGGGTTTCCCGATCCGGACGCATCCCATGTCATGCCCCGCCCGGTGATCCTGACCGAGCAACCGACCGGCGCCGCCACGCTCACCAGCCTGCTGGAAGCCGCTCTGCACAATTTCGAAGGCATGGCTGAGGTTGGCCCCTTCAGCACCTTGCAGCTCAGTGTCGAAGACACCACACCAATCCCTGGCTTGAGTACAAACGCTTTTGTCAGCCACTGCCGTGCACTCGACCTGGGCAAGCGCTATCAGCAGCACCTGCAAAGCATCTACGGCGGCACGCGAAATGCCGTGCTGCAACCGCTATGGAGCCAAGCGCGGCGCGATGAGCTTGCCGTGCAGGCGCTGATCGCCCATATGCGCAGACACCTGACGGATGAAGGCCTCCAGGCATTGCTCCAGCTCTGTACCACCGACCAAGCGCCAAGTTACGGGACGGCAACGGCCTCGGTGCTGACCTTGAGCATGCTGGGCACTCAATTGCACGACCTGTGGCTGTTGAAAGCAAACAGCCAGCCCGCCCCCGCCTGTATCGCCTACCTGCCCTTCGACGACGATCAACCTGTACAGGAGTTCATCAACCTGCTCGCCTTCGGCAGGTACCTACGGCGCCGGCTGCTGGAGCCCGGCTATCGCGAACGTTTTCTGGAACATGTCGCCCTGAAGGATCGCCCCGAGATGGCAAGAAAACTCAAGGCCAGGCTGTTCGAAGGCCCCCGGGCGCAGGTGATCCCCCTCGAGACGCCTTCCTCCGCGTTTGCCGAGACCGAACCTGGCACGCATCCCTGGCAAGGACAGGAAACGGCCAGCGAAGCAGATGAGCCACCAACACCGCGACCCGTCCGCTTCCCGGTGCTGGCGATCCATGAAACCCCCATCGCCTTCCCGGTGTGGCCCAAGCTGTTCAACGACCATGTACAACGCCTGCAGGACGACGCGCGCGGGGTGGCGGTACCGACGGCCGATGTCGACGCCAAGGCACGGCGTGAGCGCCTGATGCTGTGGGGCGAGCGCGGCTTCAACCTGCTGGGGGTGGCGGCCATGTTCGTCCCCGGCCTGGACGTCGCCATGCTGGCAGTGGGCGCAGGCCAGGTCATGAGCAGTATCTTCCACGGTTTCGAAGCCTGGTCCGAAGGTGACAACGCCCAGGCCGCAGGGCAGGTCGAGTCGCTGCTCATCAACCTCGGCAGCGTGATCGCCATCGCTGGCGTCGCCAAGCTGGCCAGGGCCAGCGGCTTTGTCGACGGGATGGAAAGCCTCTGGATCAATGGCGAGCAGCGACTGTGGCACCCGCAGTTGCAGCCCTACCGCAGCCCGGTCGAACTGCCGGCGGACCTGCAACCGGACAACCAAGGCATCCTGCAGTATGACAATCGGCATTTCATCGAACTGGACGATTCGCTCCACGAGGTGCGAAAGCACAGCGATGAAGACTGGCGCATTGTCCATCCGGAAGATCCACAGGCCTATCAGCCACGACTGCGTGGCAATGGCGAAGGGGCTTGGCGCTTGTCGCACGAGCGGCCGCAGGACTGGAGCCGGGTCAAGCTGATGCGCCGCCTCGGTCCGCTCTGCAAGGGCTTGAACGATGAAGAACTGCTGGCAGCGCTCGACAGCAGCGGCCTGGACCGTGGCGTGCTGGAGCAGGTCCACGCCGACGGCAGGCGCCCTCCGGCGCTGCTCGAGGACGCCCTGCGCCGGCTCAAGGCCGACAGCACCGCCGACGAGATCATCGCCAGAACCCGCCAGGGCCGCCCGTTGGCAGCCTACAAACAATTCGCCATCAGTGTGCTCGGCGAACTGCCCGGTTGGCCCGAGGATGTGGTGCTGGAGGTTTTCGAGGGGGTCGAGCCGATGGGCAGCGCCACCCGCTATGGGCGCGATCGGCTCGGTGACCAGGTAATCCAGTTGACCCGCAGCGACCTGGACAACGGCGACCTGGCCAGGATCGTCCTGGAAAACCTGGACGAAGAAACGGTAAACGCCCTGCTGCCCGAGGGTGCCTCAGCCGGGCAACGCCAACAGGCCTTGCAGACGCTGATGGCCGACCGGTTGAGCGCAAGTCGGTCGGCGCTGTTCGACAGCCTCTACAACGCTCATACCAGCGCAGCCACGCCCACGATCTTGGCCATCGGTCGACAGTTTCCCGGCCTGCCCCGGCAGGCACTCGACGAACTGGCCAGCCAGGCCAGCAGCGCCGAACGCAACAGCCTGCTTGCAGGCCGGGTTCCCCTGCGTATTGCCGAGGAAGCACGGCTGCTGCAAGCCCGCGTGCGACTGGACCGGGCAATCCTGGGCCTGTACCGCAACAGCCTGGCCAACGCCGATAGCCAGCTGATCAGCGACAACCTGCTGGCCCGCTACCCACAAAGGTCCGCGCAACAGCGCTATCACGCGGCGCTTGCCGACCGTCCCGCAGCCGCCAGGCTGATCGGCCAGCAACCGGTGAGCCCCGGCTTTCGCTCGCCCCTGCGCCTGAGCGATGGCAGGTATGGCTACCCGCTGAGCCCAGGCGTATTCGCCTCCCGGGCCGAACGCGAGCTGCATGCCTTGTACCCCGGGCTCGGTGATCGCGAGGTCAGGCAATTGTTGGTTACCCTGCGCGTCAGGGGCAGCGCTACTGAACAGATTCAGGCATTGCGTGCTCAATTGGCAACACTGCGTGAACAGCTCGGCGCCTGGGCCAGCAAAGGCGCCGACGACTGGGGCGAAGAAGTCGGCGCCTACTTCACCAGGACCGCCGACCAACTGGTCCGGGCCTGGCAGCGCCTGGACGGCGAAGTACTCAGCCTGTCCAATATCACCCTCGATGCGTTGCCGCCGCTAGCGGCGCGTTTCGATCACATCGCCACGTTGACGCTGGAGAACCTCAACGTGATCGAAATGCCCGCCGACTTCCTGCAGGCCTTTGTGTCATTACGGCGAATCGATGTGCGCAGCAGCCCGCAGTTGAGCGCCGCTTCGGTCCTGCGGGCACTGCGCAATGCTCCGCAATTGCGTGAACTGCGTCTGAGCGGGGCACGCCTGGGGGAGCTGCCAGCTGTCGCCCACGAGGTATTGCCGACACTGGACAATCTGCGCAGCCTGGAACTGCCCCGCAACCGCCTCACCCTGACCCTGCCGGACCTGCAGATGATTGCGGGCCTGCGCCTGGAGACCCTGGATCTGCGGGTCAACCGCATTGCGCTGGATGCGCAAATGGCGGGGGCCTTTGGCTCGATGCGTGCGTTGCGGCACTTGCACCTGAGCCTGAATCCGCTGGGCCTCGGCCCTGACGTGGGCAACCTGGAGAACCTGGCCACCCTGCGTCTGGACAGCACCCAGTTGCAGCACTGGCCATCCGGGCTCGGCACCTTGATGCAGCGCACCCCATGCATGCTGCGCGAAGTGGACCTGAGCATGAATCGCATCACGCAGATTCCCGATTTCGACTCGCTGATCTACTCAGCCTATTCAGACGCACTGCTGGCCAGACGTCCTGGCTATCGCTGGCGCTTCAACTACAACCCTTTGGATGAACGCACCCGCACAAGCCTGAGGGTCATCGGCGCCTCCGCCGAGGAAGAAACGATCGAGGCGCCTTTGCCTGCACCTGCGCAGCGAATCGACTGGCTGAGCGGTGCCAGCGAAGCCCGCCAAGCCACCTGGAACGCATTGTTTGACGAGGACCGCAACACCAGCTTGCGCGAGGTCATCGAACAGGTCGGCATGTCAGCCAGCGCGCTGCGTCAGCCCAGGGCCTTTGCCCGTCAGGTCTGGAGACTGCTTGATCGGGCTGCCGCCAGCACTCGCTTGCGCACCCGCCTTAACGAGGTGGCCAGCGAGTTCCCGGTGACCTGCGGCGATGCCGGTGCCGATGGTTTCGATACCTTGCAGGTCGAAGTAATGGCCTACGATGAGGCCGCAGAGATCAAGGCCGACTATGGAATCGCCGGTGACGAGGTTGCCACGCCACCACTGTTCCAGTTCTTTAGGCGCCTGTTCCGACGAGACCAGGTGAACGCCCTGGCCCAGGACCTGTTCAACGCCAGGCTTGCGCGACGCGATGCCCTACGTGCAATGGATGCCTGGCATGCCCAGCCATTGGACGAGCGCGGTGCCAGGCCCGCAGTAAGCGAGCTGCATCGCTTCGATACGCTGTCGGACGACGTGCTGCACAATGGCCTTGGCGAAGGCCTGGACCTGATCGAGATTCGCCTGGCCCTGCGCACTCGCCTGTCGAGGATACTGGACTTCCCCGAGTTCCAACAGGACATGCTGTACCGGCAAACCGCCGAAATCTCGGCGCAGACCGAAGATGCGGTACGCAATGAGGTCGAGACACGGGACACTAGCGCCGACAGGCGTCGCCAGTGGATCTCTCGACACCCGACCTGGCGCCGCTTGCTGCACCGGGAATTCATTACTCGCTTCAATGTGCTCAGGCGTCGCTGGGATGTCGGCATGGACTTCCTGGAGGGCAATGACCTGGACGGCACGCTCGAACCCCCGGTGATCGAAGCGCTGACCCAGGCGCTGGGGCGCAGTCCCCTTGGCGAAGATGGCCAGCCCCTGCGCCAGACCCTCACCAGTGAACAGTATGTCGCGGGCATGAACCGCATGGCCCTGGGCCTGGAAGCGGACGAAGACGCCCTCTACCTTGGCCTGACCGCACGCCGCGACCCCAACAACTGAGCCTACTGGCCGCGCAGGTCTTCGAAGAAGACCTGCCGGCCGTGTACCTGGCTCGACGCGCGCGGCTGCCCGGCCACCTCGCCACTGGCCTTTTCCACATGCCAGTAGCAATGCCGGACTGCTCGCGTGACAGCCACATAGGCCAGTCTTTGCACCTCTTCCTTCTGCGCCGTGTCGAACGCCTGGGCATCACCCGGCTTACCCAGGCCGGCCAGACGGTAGACCTGGTTCTTGTAGGGCGAGCTGGTCAGGTACTGGCAATCGCCCAGCATGAACACCGTGTCAGCCTGCAGGCCCTTGGCACTGTGATAGGTCAGTTGGCGCAGGCGGCGCTGGCCGATCGGCAAGCTAGAATCAACTTTAACAATCGATGATATATATTGCTCTATCAATAGTTTATCGCTGGATTTTCGAAACAGTATCATGACTGTTTCGCCACGTTGATAGTGCTCGATCACGGTCTCGGCCAGTGCCGCCTCGTCCCGGTCGAAGACCCTCACCGGTGCCAACGGCAATTCAGCCGCCAGCCCTGCGGCCTTGGCCTTCTTGCCAGTGATGGCCGGCGCGCCTTTGACCAGGTGTTCGGCGGCATCGATGATGTGCTGCTGGCTACGGTAGTTCTCTACCAGCATCACACGCGTGTTGGCGGGCGACGGAAACGCCTTGGTGAACTCCATGAAGTACTTCGGCGAACTGCCGCGCCAGCCGTAGATCGACTGCCAGTCATCGCCGACACACATCAGCGACGAATGCTGCGCCACCCGCCCGACATGCAGGTCCGGCCCACGGCGGCGGATCTCGGCCAGGCTCGCGCGCAGCCAGCTGACGATCTGCGGCGAGACGTCCTGGAACTCGTCGATCATCAGGTGCGCCAGGGGGCGCAGCAACGGGTCGGGCAACAGCCCGAGGTTCTCCGGGTTGTTCTCGCCGAACAGGGCGAACATGCGGTTGTAGGTCATCACCGGCGGCGACTGGCCCAGTAGGTGCGCCTCCAGCGCCTTCCAGTACAGGGCCAGGGCTTCGAAGAAGGTCGCGTCGGTGTCGCCGGACGGGAAGCTCATGGCCGCCACCGCCGCATTCACGTCCAGGCCTAGGTTCTCGATGAAACTGGCCGCAGTGACGAAGGCGTCGAGCAACGGCGCCGGGGCCAGCTCGCCCTTGACCTTGTACTCGAAGCCCGGCCCCGCCACGGCATCACCCGCCAGAGACGCCGCCAGCCGTTTTGCAGAAGAATAGTTATCCAACCATATCAATGGCTTGTCGCAGAAGGCTTGAAACAGGGTTCGCTTGACCGCCCACTCCGCACGCACCGCCAGCTTGGCGCCCGGGCGTTGGTACTGGCCGCTCTCGGCCGGGTCGAAGCCCAACACCACCCAGGCATCCAGCCCTTCCAGGCGTCCGTGCACATGAAAGCGGCTACCACGGATCTGCACCGTGTCCCGGCAAGGTTCGATACCCTTGATAGGCCAGGCCCCGGCGGCAAACCACAGGTCCTCGATCACATCGCACAGTTCTTCGTCGCGCTGGGCCGCCAGCTGGGTCACCTGGGCGCGTTTCTGCACATCCGGGTGATCCGGATCCAGCGGCTTGAGCAGCAGGGCTTCCTGGCGCAGCGCGGCGATCAACTCGGCGAAACGCGGGCTATGCCCCATCAGGTCGCGGTAACACAGGTTGAGCTGCTGGCGCTGGGCGTCGTTCAGGCGCAGGTCGAAAGGGTTGCTGTCGGCGTTGGCTTCGCCCCCGACAGGCATCTCGCTGCCCAGCGTCTCGAACGCCCGCACCTGGGCAAAGCCCGGCAGGCTGCGTACCAGCGGCAGGATGCGCGAGTGGAAGGTGCGCACCAGCTCACGCCCCTGGGCCGGCGACAGTTCGACCTGCCACTGGGCGAACACTTGCAGCAGGCGCTGCATGAAGTCCTTGCGCGACTCGCGGGTAAAGGTCACCACGGTGAGAGCATCAAGCTCGAAGCCCAGGTAATGGCGCAGCAACAGGATGCGCAGCACCAGCGAGGTCGACTTGCCCGCCCCGGCGCCGGCCACCACACAGGTGGACGGGGTATCGCTGAAGATCAGCTTCCACTGCGCCGCGCTCGGTTGCATCTCGGCGGGCAGGCGCTGGGCGACATCGGCCTTGAAGCGCTTCTTCAGCTCGGCGGTCAGCGGCAGGCGCCAGTCGTCGAACAGGTTGTCGTCCTGGCCCGGCACAGCGACATGCTCGGGGCGGGTATCACGGATCACCAGGACTTGGCGCCCGGCCTCGTAGCCGTCCACCCGGCCCCGCTCGTAGCCTTCGCGCAGGCCATCGGCATGGCCGTTGCGCTGGCCCGTGGCGTGGCCCAGGAACCAGGAGTCACGGTGCTGCGCCTTCAGGCGCGACAAGCCGCGCCCCAACAGGCGGGCCGCCAGGCGGCGCAGCCACGGCAACTGGGCGGGCGGGGTCAGGTCGGCCGGGGCCTGGGGATGCTCGTGAGGCACGGTCACTCCATTGAGAATCAGAACAGCGGGCATGTTCACCTCATCCGCAAGAAAGTGCCAGCGAATGCTTGTGTATCAGTCAATTAGGCGATGAAGCGCATGTTGATTCGCATCCATTCGAATCGAATTAATAGATCATATAAAGCCGATATTTACGCTTTTTATCGATCTTTCAAAACCGCATCATGGCACCATTCCACCGAATCAGAGGAGCAATATCATGCTGCAACTGCGACCCTTCGAAAGCCTTGGCCACGCCAACCACGGCTGGCTGGACGCTCATCATCACTTCTCTTTCGCCGAGTACCATGACCCGGCACGTGTGCACTGGGGCAACCTGCGGGTCTGGAACGACGACCTGATCGCCGCCGGCGCAGGCTTCCCGCCCCATCCGCACCGTGACATGGAAATCATCACCTACGTCCGCGAAGGGGCTATCACCCACCAGGACAGCCTGGGCAACAAAGGCCGTACCGAGGCCGGGGACGTACAGGTGATGAGTGCCGGCAGCGGCATCGTCCACAGCGAATACAACCTGGAGAAGGTCGACACGCGGATCTTCCAGATCTGGATCATTCCCGAGAAGGTCGGCGATGCGCCGTCCTGGGGCACCCGGCCGTTCCCCAAGGGTGAACGTGGCGAGGGCTTCGTGACCCTGGCCAGTGGCCGCGAGGGCGATGAGGACAGCCTGCGCATCCGCACCGACGCACGCCTGGTGGCTGCCACTCTGCGCGCCGGCGAAAGCGCCGAGTACCGCCTCGATGCTGGTCGACGCGGCTACCTGGTACCGGCGAAGGGGCTGATCGAGGTCAACGGGCTCCAGGCCAAGGCGCGCGACGGCGTCGCGATCGAGCAGGAGACGGTGCTGAAGGTGACGGCACTGCAAGACAGCGAGATCGTGCTGGTCGATGTCGCCTGACCCGCGCGCCCCTTGACCACGGCTTATCGTGAGTCAAGGGTCGCGATATTGCACTTTTTCGCCTTACTGCGCTCTATCCATGGCCAGGCTCCGCCGATCCCCGGCAGAACCGACGACTCCCACCGGTGCCGATGGCCGTACGACAACCCGCCGAGCTTCACCACCGCCTGATGTTGGCCGCTGCCCTCGTGTGCCTGACAGCCTGCACCCAACAGCAGGGGCGCGACATGCTCACCCAGATCGGCAACGGCAAGCCAGACGAGTTGTTCCAGACCAGTGTCGACCGCATGGCTACCCTGGCCATGCGCGACAACCTGCAAAGCTTGTACCTGCTGATGGACAAGCTGTACCTGCGCAACCCCAGCCAGTGGAGGCTGTCGGGCTACCTCGACGCCACCACGGCGGCGCGGCAGATTCGCATCGCCATCGAACAGCGCCAACCACTGCCGCAGTTGGGCGAGCGCCGCGACCTGGCAGCCTTGAGCTACGCCCTGAGCCCGGAGTTTCGCGGCGACCGGGTCGGCGCATTCATCTACGCCATCGGCAGCATGCTGGTCACCGCCCATGGCGGACGCACCGCGTTCTACATGACGGACACCCTGGACCCCTTGTTCATCAACAACGCTGCCCGCAACATCGAGAAAGCCACCTGGATGCTGAGCCAGCGCCAGGATGCCAATGGCGTGCTCCTGCTGTTTTCCAACGAAATTTCCGAACAGGGCAGCAACCTGAGCTTCGCGGTGGAGTTCGGCAAGGTCGTCGCGCGCCTGGACCTGGTGGCGCAAATGCTCGACGAACGCTACCGGCGAATCGGCCTGAACTATGCGCAGAGCCTGCTGCTGATGAACTTCCTGCCAGTGCAGTGACGCGTGTCCGCTGATCGCACGCGCCAGCCCTGGAGCTGTGGTTGAGACAAGGATATCCGGATCGTGCAGTGCCTGTAGCGGCTCAGGAACTCTCCCTCACCATCAGCTCGAACCCCAGGTCCTGTTGCCCGGTGGCCACCCGCTTGCCATCGAGCAATGCCAGCAACGCCTGCGCCGCGCCACGCCCGACCGCCGCGCGCGGGGTGCGGATCGAGGTCAGGCGCGGGACCATGTGCGCCGAGGCCGGCAGGTCGTTGAAGCCGACCATCGCCACTCGCCGCGGCACCTCGACGCCTTCGCGCAGCGCCTGCAGCACCGCGCCCTGAGCCAGGTCGTCGTTACAGAAGAAGATGCCATCGACATCCGGCGCCTTGGCCAGCAGGCGGCTGAACAGCGTGCCGCCCAGACCGATGGACGACGGCTGCGGATCGAGCATTTCCAGCTCGGGCGCCTGCAGACCGGCCTCGGCCAGGGCCTGGCGGAAGCCCTCGGCGCGTTGCATCACCCGCGGGTCGAGCTGCGCGGCGATGAAGCCCAGGCGCCGCCGACCGCGCTCGATCAGGTGGCGCGCCGCGGCGCGTCCTGCCTCGTGCTGGGAGAAGCCCACCGACAGGGCATCGGCCTCGCCGCCCAGCTCCATCATATGTACGCACGGCACCCGACTGGCGGCGAGCATCTGCCGCGAAGCGTCGCTGCGCTCGAAGCCGGTGAGCAGCATGCCGCACGGCTGGTAGGCCAGGTAGTTGCGGATGAGGTTCTCTTCCTCGGCAATATCGTAGTGATAGTTGCCGATCAGCACCTCCAGGCCACGGGGGCGCATCACCTCGTGGATGGCCTCAAGGGTGTCGATGAACAACTGGTTGGACAACGATGGGATCAACACCACCACCGACTGGCTGCGCGCCGAAGCCAGGGCGCGTGCCGCCGGGTTGGCGACATAGCCCAGGCTGGCCGCTGCGGCCATGACCTTCTGCGCCAGCTCCGGCGCGACCGTGCTGACGCCGCGCAGCGCGCGGGAGGCGGTGATGGGAGAAACCCCGGAAAGCCTGGCGACTTCCGCCAGGGTGGGACGACCGGTAGTGCGCGAGCCAGTGCGGGACATGAGTGTTGTAATTTTACCGCTTGCAGGAATGGGGAACGGTCACTAAGGTAGCGCTGTCTCTGAATGCAGGCAATGCAATCTTGGTAGCAGGCATGCGTTCAGCGTCCATACTGCCAAAGACAAGATCAATAACACCCGGGAGGGTGGCGCATGACGTTCGGTCCGTCCCGACCGAGACAGCGCTATCTCACCCAGCAGGAGGTACAGATGAACCCTTCCCTGTCCGCGATCGTGGTCATGGGCGTAGCCGGCTGTGGTAAAAGCAGCGTCGGCGCCGCCATCGCCACCCGCAGCGGCGGCCGCCTGATCGAAGGCGATGCCTTCCACCCCGCCGCGAACATCGCCAAGATGAGTGCCGGCATTCCCCTGGACGACGACGATCGCGCCGGCTGGCTGGTGCTTCTGGGCCAGGCGCTGCAAGACACCCTGGCCGCCGGCGAGCGCCCGATCCTGACCTGCTCGGCCCTCAAGCGCCGTTACCGCGACACCCTGCGCCAGGCCGTGCCCGAGCTGTGCTTCGTGTTCCTCGAACTGACCCCGCAAGAAGCCGAGAAGCGCGTGCTGGCCCGCCCCGGCCACTTCATGCCAGCCAGCCTGATCGACAGCCAGTTCGCCGCACTGGAGCCGCCGCACGCCGAACCCCTGACCCTGGCCCTGGATGCCACCCGCCCGCTGACCACGCTGGCCGAGGACGTGCACCAATGGCTAAAGCCTTGCGGTGAGCAGGCGCTGGCGCGGACTGCCTGAACCGGCGGTTTTTCCGGCTCACCAAAGACAGCGCTGTCTCCCTGCTTCTCAAGACGCAATGACGCAAGACACGCGACACCAAAACAACAACGAAAAGACCGAGGTTCACGAACCATGTTCGGACTGGCTACCGATACCTTCCTGTTGCTCGACGCACTGGTCACCATCGTCGGGCTCATCCTGCTGATCACCCATTTCAAAGTCCACCCCTTCGTCGCCCTCACCCTGGCCGCGGGCTTTCTTGGCCTGACCTCCGGCATGCCGGTGGCCAAGGTGATGAAGTCGTTCCAGGACGGCTTCGGCGGCGTACTCGGCTTCGTCGGCATCGTCCTCGCGCTGGGCACCATGCTCGGCAAGCTGATGGCCGACTCTGGCGGCGCCGACCAGATCGCCCAGACGCTGATCCGCGCCTTCGGCAAGCAGAAGGTGCACTGGGCGATGATGTTCGCCGCCTTCCTGGTGGGCATCCCGCTGTTCTTCGAGATTGGCTTCGTGCTGCTGATCCCGCTGGTGTTCATCGTCGCCCGCCGCTCCGGCGTGTCGCTGGTGAAGATCGGCATCCCGCTGCTGGCCGGCCTGTCGGTGGTGCACGGCCTGGTGCCGCCGCACCCGGGGCCACTGCTGGCGATCGGCATCTTCCACGCCGACATCGGCAAGACCATCTTCTACGGCCTGCTGGTGGCCCTGCCGACCGCAGTGATCGCAGGCCCGCTGTTCGGCAACTTCATCTCGCGCTATATCCCGGGCAACCCGTCCCAGGAGCTGATGGACCAGATCGCCCGCGACTCGAACCAGCAGAACCTGCCGAGCTTCAGCGTGACCCTGATCACCGTGCTGCTGCCGGTGGTGCTGATGCTGCTGAAAACCTTCGCCGACGTGGTACTGCCGGCCGAGCACATCGTGCGCCAGTGGATGGACCTGATCGGCCACCCGATCACCGCCCTTCTCGCCGCCCTGCTGCTGGCCTTCTACACCTTCGGTTCGGCCCGCGGCTTCAACCGCCAGCAGATCATGAAGATGCTCGACCAAAGCCTGGCGCCCACCGCCGCCATCGTGCTGATCGTCGGCGCCGGCGGCGGCTTCAAGCAGATGCTGGTGGACACCGGCGTCGGCAACGTGATCGGGCAGATGGCGGTGCAGGCCGAGATCTCGCCGATCCTGCTGGCCTGGCTGGTGGCGGCGGTGATCCGCATTGCCACCGGCTCCGCGACCGTGGCCACCATCACCGGCGCCGGCATCGTCGCCCCGGTGATCGACCTGGTGCCAGGGGTGAACCGTGAACTGCTGGTGCTGGCCACCGGCGCCGGTTCCTTGATCCTGTCCCACGTCAACGACGCCGGGTTCTGGCTGGTCAAGCAGTACTTCAACATGACCGTGGCCGAGACCTTCAAGACCTGGAGCATGATGGAGACCATCCTTTCGGTGGTCGGCATCATCTTCATCATGTTGCTGTCGATGGTGGTGTGACCGTTGGTCGCCGTCATGGCACCTTGCTGACGGGCCACAGGCCCAAGTGAGACAGAGGCCCTGCACAGGCAGGGCCGCTTTCTCCGTCGCAAAGGAGCCTGCCCCATGAAACACGCCTTCCTCCTCGCCGCCCTGCTCGCCTCGCCCCTGGCCTTGGCCGCCGGTACCGGCGCCACCTACCCTGACGATCCGCACAATCCGGCGCCACAGCCGGGGGTCGACAGCACCCTCAACCCGATCGAGAAGCCCATGCCGCGGGACACCGACCCCCGGATCAAGGGCAATGACCCGGAAAGTCCGCCAGCCGAGCAGAACGATGATCGTGATCTGCCGGGGATGGGTAGTAGTGGGTCGGAGGGGATGGGGCGTGACGGGGGAAGCTCAGGGAGCAGCAAGCCCTGAGTCCCTGCCACCTGACATTTTTACCAGTTGTACAGCACCCAGTGGCGCACCAGTATTACCAGGGAATACTGGTCGGGGGCGACACATGGACAAATCAAACCGGGGCCGTTCAGCAGCACCGGGAATACTGGCTGTCGACCGGCAGGCCACTGTATTGAGGAGAAGCCATGTATCACAGCCCTCCATATTCACCTATTGCCCTTACGGCTACCTGCCAGAACGTAACGACTCAACGTTGTTGAGGTTCAACGGACAGCCTCTGGAGCTACCCATCCCCCTCTACCTTCTGGGCAATGGCTATCGCGCCTTCAATAGCGTCTTGATGCGCTTCCACTCCGCCGATAGTAAAAGCCCGTTCGGTGATGGAGGCATCAACGTCTATACCTACTGCGCGGGTGACCCGGTCAACAATACTGACCCATCCGGGCATATCTTGGAGAAAGTCCGTAATGCTATTACCGGAAGGGTCGAGTTCGAAGGGCCATACCAGGTGCTATACAAAGGCACTGACAAGATTGCGCCAACCGTGTTCCATAAAGAGGTACTACTTAGTGGGATGGCAGGTTTCGTTACACACTCCAAACTAGACCGCCCGCTATTATTAGATGAATTCGGTAACTTAAACAATGCGAAATTAGTGGCGAAGGAGGAAATCGGTCCCAGACTAAAGGGGTTGAAAGCCTACCGCAAAGACCCAAACAAGCCTTTCATGTTGCTCGGATGCTATGCAGGGACCGCCGCTGCGCAGATTGTTGCCAATACATTGAATAGACCAGTTATTGCAGTCATGGGAAAGCTCAAAGCACCCAAGGCCCACCTAATCAATCAACCGTTAGAGAATGGTAAGCCCAGGCCTCTGCGTGAGTATGACCCTGAAATCGATGGCAAGCTGATAACAGCAGTGCTTCATACGTTTTATCCTATGGCTCAAGTCCGTAGCGCCTCATAGGTACTGGGGCACCCCCACTTTCGTCTTTAACATCAGCCCTTTCAAGGTGTTGATAATTGACGTCCGACTTGGGCCTGCCGGGGCCGCTGTGCGGCCCTTTCGCGGCACAAGGCCGCCACACATCGATCGCGCGGGGCTGGTCACCACTGCCGCTTGTCCGGTCGGGTCAGGCCGAGTTTTTCGATCTTGTAGCGCAGCATGTCCCGCGACAGTCCCAGCAGCCGTGCCGACTTGGTGACGTTCCAGTCAGTGCGATCCAGCGTGCGGCAGACCATGTCGCGCTCCATATCCGGCAGGCTGGCGGTACCCGGGGGCTCGTGGCGCGGCGCTTCGAACGCCAGCACCTGCGCAGGTTGCGCCTGGGGCTCGTCGACCAGGGTCAGGCACAGGTTCAGCTGATGAGCGCCGATTACCTCGCTGGGCGCCAGCAGCACCGTCTGCTCGAGCATGTTGCGCAGTTCCCGCACATTGCCCGGCCAACCGTAGCCCAGCATCAGCGCCTCGGCCTCGGCCGAGAAGCGCAGGTTGGGCTTGCCGTAGCGCCGCCCGTGGTGGGCCAGGAAATGCCGCGCCAGGCGCAGGATATCCTGCCCGCGGGCATACAGGCGCGGCACCTTGAGCGCGATGATGCGCAGGCGGAAGAACAGGTCGCGGCGGAACTTGCCCTGCTGGACCATCTGCTCGAGGTTGCAGTTGGTGGCACTGATCACCCGCAGGTCGACCTTGCGCTCCTTGACCGCGCCGATCCGGCGGATGGTCCGATCCTCCAGCAGCTTGAGCAGCTTGGCCTGCAGCACCAGGTCCATCTCGCCGATCTCGTCGAGGAACAAGGTGCCGCCATCGGCCGCCTCGACCAGGCCCACACGACGCTCCTTGGCATCGGTGAAGGCGCCCTTCTCATGACCGAATAGCTCGGCCTCCAACAAGTTGGCAGGAATTGAGGCGCAGTTGAACTCGATAAATGGCCCCTTGGCCCGACTGCCGTCGAAATGCAGGGCGCGGGCCACCAGTTCCTTGCCGGTGCCAGTCTCGCCCTCGACCAACACCGGCGGCAGGTCGCCGCTGGCCATGCGCCGCTCGGCGTCGAGCAGCTGGCGCAGGGTGTGCTTGAGTTCGAGCATGGCCGGCGACTCGCCGATCAGCGCCTGCAGCCCGGACTTCTGTGCTTCGCGTTCCTGGTAGAACGACAGCGTGCGTTCCATGCGCTCGGCCGCCAGGGCCTTGTCCAGCATCAGCTTGAGCTCGGCCAGCACCACCGGTTTGGTCAGGTAGTGGAACGCCCCCTCCTTCATGGCCAGCACGGCGTCCTCGACGTTGCCATAGCCGGTCATCATGATCACCTTGAGCTCCGGCGCCTGCGCCACCAGCGTGCGCAGCAGGTCGTGTCCGCTCATGCCGGGCAGCGAGTTGTCGGTCAGCACGGCGTCGGGCCGGGCGCGCTTGATCTGCTCCAGCGCCAGTTCCGCACTGTGGCACACCGTGACCTCGAAGCCTTTCAGGCCCAGGTAGGTGCGAATGTTGGCGGCGAGGATTTCATCATCCTCGACCACCAGGATGCTGTGCTCCATGGTCCCCTCCCGCTGCAATTTTGAAAGTCAGGCTGACGCGGGTTCCTTCCTCTTCGCGGCTGGTCAGCTCGACCGCGCCGCCAAAGCGCTCCATGATCCGCTTGACCAGGGCCAGGCCGACACCCAGGCCGCCCTGCTTGGTGGTGAAGAACGGCTTGAACACCATGCGCCGTTGCTGCTCGTTCATGCCCCTGCCGGTATCACTGAGCTGCAACAGGGCCTGCTGGTCCTCCAGCTGGCGCACCTCGGCGCGCAGCTCGCCGCCCTGGGGCATGGCCTCCAGGGCGTTGGCGAACAGGCTGTTGAGAATCTGCGTCAGTTGCAGCGGCTGGCTGGCCACCCATTGTGTTGACGGCCCCTCGAAGGCGAAGCGCACGCCGTTGCGCTCGATCTGCGGGGCGAAGGTCTGTCGCGTATCCTCGATGGCCGCCACCAGGTCCACTGACTCGGGCTCGTCGCTGGCCGGGCGCAGCGATACCAGCAGGTCGCGGACCCAGCGCGACATGCGATCGACCTGGGTGATGATATCGCCGATATTCTTCTGCGCCGCCGGGCTGGCGATGTCCTGCGCAAGCTCCGCGCTGGAGCGGATATTGGCCAACGGGTTGCGCAGGCTGTGAGCCACCGCCGAGGACATCTCGCCCAGGGCCACGTAGGTCTCGCTGGCCACCAGGCGGTCCTGCTGGTGGTGCAGCAGGCTGGCGGCGCGGCGCACGATCCAGAACAGGCCGAAGTAGATCAGCGCCCCGCCGACCAGGGTCGAGGCCCAGATCAGCACGTAGCCGCGGTGGATACGCCGCACCAGGTCCTGGGGTTCCTTGTAGATCTCGACCATGGCCAGCACCTGCTCGCCCTGGCTGTCAAACAGCGGTATGTAGTTCTCGATGAACAGGTGCCGGGGCTCGCGCTGAAACTTCTGCTCCTCGCGCTCCTCATCGGCCTTGTGGTAGCTGGCCGATACTGACTTGCGCGAATGGAAGGCGCGCTCCAGGTCCGCGTCCTCGTCGATGCGCTTGCCAATCAAGTTGGAGTTGGTCGACCAGACCACCAGGCGGTCGCGACCGTAGACATTGGCCAGCAGGGTGTCGGGCAGGTGTTCGATGTGGTCAAGGAACTCGACCCGGGTCGACTCGGCCAGTTGTGGGGTGAACTGCAGGTGTTGCTGGTCCATACGCGGGTCAAGCAGCTCGCCCATGGTGATGCCGGGCGGCAGTTGCGAATGGCGCACCTCCGCCTGGGCCATGGCCTGGATGAACTGGGCAGTGAGCATGGCGTCGCGTTCAACGCTGTCACGCACCACGAAACGCGTCGAGACATATCCCAACCCGCCGGCGACCGAGGCGATAATCAACAGGCTGACCAGCGAGAACCAGCGCAGCAGGTTGAACTCGCTCAGCGGCGCGGCCAACCCAGAAGCGATACTGCCGGGCTTGTCAGAGGCATCATTGTCGAGCGTCTGCATTGCGTCGCTCCCGCCTGGGGCCGATGAAGGCTATCGGCATGCCATCGCTACCGATGGTAGCAAAGTGACTCCATTGAGGCCGGGCGGACGGTGCCGCCTCAGGCTTGTATCAGGTGAAGCAAAAACTCGGCCAGCCTATAAATTATTTTAATTTACCTTATAAATCATATACTTGAATAGATTTATTAATGTTAAATATAGAAGAATCCCCCACTTCTGGGGAACCTTCACCCAGAAAAAATAAATACTTATAAAACAATAGGTTAATAGGCATTCCTACAGTTGATAATCACATAACTGCGACACGAAAATTCAATAACACCCGTGTCCCCATCCCCTCGCGACTGCTCAACCGCACCGAACCACCAAAGCACTCCATGATCCGTTTGACCAGCATCAGCCCCACGCCCACGCCACCCTGCTTGGTGGTGAAGAATGGCCGGAAGGCCATGCGCTGCTGCTGCTCATTCATGCCCTTGCCGGTGTCCGAGAGGCGCAGGCTGAGGGTGCGGCGGTCGTGGCGCACCACCTCCACGCGCAGCTCTCCACCCGCCTCCATCGACTCCAGGGCGTTGGCAATCAGGCTGTTGAAGATCTGCCCGAGCAAAGCCGGTTGGCCCAGCACCCGGGCCGTCGGCAGCTCGTCCATGACCAGACGCACCCCCCTCTGCCGCAGCGCCTGGTCATGGGCCAGGAAGCTGTCGCGCACGGCTTGGGCCACATCCACCGGCACGGCCTCGTCACCGAGCGGGCGCAATGACTGCAGCAGCTCACGCACCCACTGCGACATGCGGTCGACCTGGCTAATGATGTCGCTGATGTTCTTCTGCGCCGGGCCATCATCGAACGCCTGGGCCAGTTCGGCGCTGGAGCGGATGCTCGCCAGCGGGTTGCGCAGGCTGTGCGCCACCGCCGACGACACCTCGCCCAGGGCGACGAAGGTTTCATTGCCGATCAGCCGCTTCTGCTGCACCGCCATCAGCCGCGCCGCGCGGCGCATGATGCCGTACAGGCCGACGTAGACCAGCCCGGCGCCCACGGCGATGGCCAGCCAGATCAGCAGCAGGCCGTGCTCGATGCGCACGATCAGGTCGTGGGGCTCCTTGTAGATCTCGACCATGGCCGTGACGTTTTCGTCGTCGGCATCGAACAGGGGAATGTAGTTCTCGATGAACAGCTCCTCGGGCGGGGTGACGAACTTCTGCTCGCTGCGCGCCCGCTCGAAGTCGTGGTAGCTGGCCGACACCCGCATCTTGTACGCGAAGGCCCGGTCGAGGTCGTCGTCGGACTCGATCAGTTTGCCGATCAGCGCCGGGTTGCTCGACCAGATCACCGTGCGATCGGGGGCGTAGATGTTGGCCAGGAGTATGTCCGGCAGATGGGCGATATGGTCGAGGAACTCACCCCGGGCACGGCGCCGGGCCTCGGGGTCGACGTCCGACAGGGCCTTGTCGGTACGCGGGTCGAGCAGTTCGCCCATGGTCCGCACGTTGGGGATCGACACATGACGTACTTCGGCATCGGCGATGGAGGTGATGAACTGCGCGGTAAGCAAGGCGTCGCGCTCGACACTCTCATTGATGATGAAGCGGCTGGAGATCAGGCCCAGGCCAACACCCACCGAGACGATGACAGCCAGGCTCACCCAGGCGTACCAGCGCAGCAGGTTGAACGGCTTGCGCGCCGGGGCGGTCTCGGCGGGCAGCAGTGTGTCGGGACGGGGGGCGAGGTCCATGGCGGGCTCCGCGGCTGGGCACCTTTAGAGGTTATAGCCCAGAGTTGGGGAAACCATGGTGTGTCGGTCGGGCTAATAGTCGCATGAAGGCTGCCAGGTGCTCGCCGCGAGCCTTGCAGCGCCTTTGAGATCGAGCGCCGGCCGCCCTCAAAGCGGCGCATCCTCAGCCAGTCCGCGCAGCAACCGATACTCTCGCAAGACCGCCGGCACATACCGCCGCGTCTCGGCAAACGGCGGCACCACCCGCCCCCGGCTGAGCACCGCGTCGGGCCCGGCATTGTAGGCCGCCACCGCCAGGGTGATGTCGTTGTCGAACAGCTTGAGCATGCGTTTGATATAGCGCGCCCCGCCCTGCACGTTGGACGCCGGGTCCAGCACATCCGCGACACCCATCTCCTTCGCCGTGTCCGGCATCAGTTGCATCAGCCCCGCCGCCCCCTTGGCCGAA
Organism: Pseudomonas sp. P65(2024); assembly: GCF_057480955.1. Lineage (NCBI taxonomy): Bacteria > Pseudomonadati > Pseudomonadota > Gammaproteobacteria > Pseudomonadales > Pseudomonadaceae > Pseudomonas > Pseudomonas sp. P65(2024). The sequence goes on along the minus strand of NZ_JBLIYX010000017.1, from coordinate 36,059 downwards.
CGGGCCTTGGGGTTGTAGCCGGACTCGGCCTTGATCAGCGCATGCAAGAGTGCAGGCGACACATCGTTGGCCAGGGCCGCGGCCGCCACCAGGTCGGCATAGGGCCGCCCGGTGACCAGCTGGGCGTTGACCGGCCCGCCAGCCAAGCCGCTCTCCTTGATGACCCGCTCATAGTGCCGTCCTGGCCGATGCACGTTGGACAGCACGAAGCCGCCCTTGCCATCACTGGCGATGTAGATGTCGGCCTGGGCGCCGAGCGCCATCAGCCCCGCCGCCAATCCCAGGATCAGTCCACGCATGTCGATCACCTCCCGCCGCACAAGAACAACAGTGGCCCCCGATGTGGGGAAAATGGCCCGTCGAATCGGGCTTTTCGGCTATGACGCAAGCGCCGTGCCGCCCGCCAGCGCTCATGGCGCAAGGGCCCGGCGCAGACGTGCACGGCTGTTGCATGGCAGGGGTAAACGCACTGGAGGATTTCACCATGCAGCGCAACATCCACAGCCAACGCGGCTTCACCCTGCTCGAACTGTTGGTGGTGCTGGTGGTGCTGGGCCTGCTGGCCGGCATCGTCGCGCCCAAGTACTTCAGCCAGCTGGGCCGTTCTGAGGCCAAAGTGGCGCGGGCGCAGATCGAAGGCCTGGGCAAGGCCCTGGACCTCTATCGCCTGGAAGTCGGCCACTACCCCAGCAGCGAACAGGGCCTGCAGGCCCTGGTGGCCGCCCCCAGCGGCGAGGCGCGCTGGTCGGGGCCATACCTGCAAAAAGCGGTACCCCAGGACCCCTGGGGACGCCCCTACATCTACAAGCAGCCCGGCGAGAACGGCGGCGAGTACGACCTGCTGTCGATGGGCAAGGACGGCCAGCCCGGCGGCGACGGAGAAAATGCCGAGATCACCAGTTGGCAGTGAGGAGCCCGACCATGCGCTACCAGCTCAAGGCCCTGGGCAGCCAGGGCGTGGTGCAAATGCAGGTCGAGGCCGAGGACAGCGACCAGGCCCGGCGCCAGGCCGAGGACCAGGGCCTGCGCGTGCTCAGTGTGCGTAGCCGGGGCCTGGCCCTGCGCCGACGCCCGGCAGCGTTCGACCTGATGCTGTTCAGCCAGGAACTGGCCACCCTCCTCGGCGCCGGCCTGCCGCTGATCGACGCCCTCGAAAGCCTGGCCGAGAAAGCCCCCGGCGGCGCCACGCGCAAGACCCTGGCGCAACTGGTGGGCCAGCTGTACGAGGGGCGTTCGCTGTCCCAGGCCCTGGCCCAGCAGCCACGGGTGTTTCCCGCCCTGTACGTGGCCCTGGTGCAGTCGAGCGAGCGCACCGGCGCCCTGGGCGATGCGCTGAACCGCTACATCGGCTATCGCCAGCGGCTGGACCTGGTGCGCCAGAAGCTGGTCGGCGCCTCGGTCTACCCGCTGCTGCTGTTGTTGGTGGGCGGCGGCGTGGTGCTGTTCCTGCTGGGCTATGTCGTGCCGCGCTTCAGCCTGGTGTTCGAGGGCATGGGCAGCGAGCTGCCCTGGTTGTCACGGGTGCTGATGCAGATCGGCCTGTTCCTGCATGCCCAACAACTGCCGTTGGGGCTGGGCACCCTCGCCGGCCTCGGCGCGCTGGTCGCCCTGCGCCGCCATCCGGCACTGCGCCGTGGTGCCGGTCGCCTGCTGCGCCGGCTACCGGCCCTGCACCAACGCCTGGTGATGTACGAGCTGGCGCGTTTCTACCGCTCGCTGGGGATCCTCCTGCAAGGCGGCATTCCCATCCTCACCGCCCTGGGCATGGCCCGGGGGCTGCTCGGCAGCAGTGCGGCCGAAGGCCTTGAGCAGGCCAGCCGACGGGTCGCCGAAGGCCTGCCATTGTCCGACGCGCTGTTGGCCGGGCAACTGGTCACGCCGGTTTCGCTGCGCCTGCTGCGCGCCGGCGAGCAATCGGGCAACCTGGGCGAGATGCTCGAGCGCTGCGCGGATTTCCACGACCAGGAGATCGGCCGCTGGGTCGAATGGTTCGTCAAACTGTTCGAACCCTTGCTGATGACCTTCATCGGCCTGCTGATCGGGCTGATCGTGATCCTGATGTACATGCCGATCTTCGAACTGGCGTCGAGCATTCACTGAGCGAGGTAGCAAATGGCCATGCGCATGGCTTAGCATCGCCGGTTTGCCTCTAGAGCCCTTCAATCGTGCCGCTTAGCCTGCCGACCCTGATCCTGGTCGCCGTTTTCATCCTGGCCCTGATGGGCATCCTGACCCTGCACGCCTGGCGGCGCTGCGCCAGCGACCCGAGCCTGGGCTACCTGGGCGCGATGCTGCTGATCTCGGGCCTGGGAGTCTGCCTGAACGCCCTGCGCGGGTTTGGCGCGGACTACCTGGCCCTGGTACTGGGTAATATCGTCCTGCTGGTCGGCACCGGCCTGGGCTGGACGGCCATGCGCGTGCTCGGCGGGCGCAAACCGCACTGGCCGCTGCTGCTGGCCGGCGCCGTGTTCTGGGGGCTGTTCAGCCTATGGCCGGGCTTTTACGGCGATCTCGGCCTGCGGGTGAAGGTGTATTCGCTGCTGACCCTGGGCTATACCGGCCTGAGCATCGGCGAGTTGCTGCGGCCACGGGTGCGCCTGCAGGTGTCCTATACCCCGGCGCTGATCCTGACCACCCTGCATGCAGCGCTCTACCTGATGCGCACGCTGCTCGAGGACGGTGTCGCCCTCGACCAGGCGATCAACAACGGCGGCGCCAGCCCGGGCTTCTTTGCCTTCATCCTGTTCGAGTCGATGCTGTTCGCCATCGGTATTTCCTATGTGACCCTGGCAATGGTTCGCGAGCGCGCCGAGATCCTGCTCCGCGCCGCGGCCTACAGCGACCCGCTGACCGGCATCGACAACCGCCGGGCGTTTATGGAGCGTGGCAACCAGTTGCTGCATGACTGCGCAACAAGTCAGGTGCCGGTGGCGTTACTGCTGTGCGACCTGGACCATTTCAAACGGATAAACGACCGATTCGGCCACCCCGCCGGGGATGAGGTGCTGTTGGCGTTCGCCCGGGAAACCGCTCGCCACCTGCGCCGCGACGACCTGTTTGCGCGCATCGGCGGTGAGGAGTTCGCCTGCCTGCTGCGCGGCGCCAGCGAGGCCGAGGCCGAACAGGTGGCGCAGCGGATTTGCGCCGGTTTTTCCGGGCTGGCGTTGCTGGAACCGGGCCTGCTGGGTGTAAGTATCGGCATAGTCAGCCAGCCGGCCGCGCCAGGGGAGCTATCGCGGCTGCTGTCGATGGGCGACCGGGCCTTGTACGCGGCCAAGCATCAGGGGCGTGGCCGGGCGTTGCGCTATGCCGAGGTGTGCTGAGGCCCGCGCTCGCTCTCAGTAGTCGAACCGTTCCACCGCCCGCCGCCGCTCGTTGTCGTCGCGCCGGTCATAGCTCGCCGTGGTCTGGATATTGGCATGGTGCGCGAGCTTCTGCGCGATCGACAGGTCGTGCTCCTCGATCACCCGGGTGATGAACGCCCGGCGAAAATCATGGGGCATGATCTTGGCCCCCACCTGCGCCCCACGCTGGCGGGCAATGTAATAGATCGCGTGCTTGGTGATGCGCGCACGGGTGATATGGCTGCCGCGACGGATGCGGTTGAACAGGAAGCTGTCGTCGCGCTCGCCGGCAGGCAGGTGCTGGCGGCGCAGGTCGAGCCAGGCCTGCAGCTTGTCGAAGGCCCAGGCCGGGGCGTACTTGACCAGCTGGCGGTTGCCCTTGGCCAGCACCTGCACGCTGCGCTCCTGGAAGTCCACCTGGTCCAGGTCGACATCCACCGACTCCGACTTGCGCATGCCGGTGCCGTAGAGCAACGCCAGGATCGCCGCGTCGCGCACGCCCTGGGGGCGCGGGTCGGCGGCGCACACGTCCATCAGTTCACGGATCAGGTTGCGCCGCAGGTTGCGTCCCGGCGGCAGGCGGCTGCCGCCGGCCGGCTTGACCTCGCGGATCATCAGCAGTTGCTCGTGGTCGATCAGCCCCTGGCGCCAGGCCTCGTTCATCACCCCCCGCACCGCATTGACGTACAGCGACGAGGTATTGGGCGCGTAACCATCGGCGCGCAGCGCCGCCACCAGGGCGATCACATGGCCGGGCTCGAGACGGTGCCAAGGCACATCGGCGATATCGTCATCGGCGAAGCCCAGGCGGTCGGCGGCATCCTGCAGGATGTAGCGCATGGTCAACTGGCTGGACGGGGCCAGGCGGGCGAGGTACTGCAGCAGCGGATTGCGCAGGAGGTCGGTCACAGCGGGGATCCTGTAGCAAAGCCGAATGCGCGGCGAGCGCAAGACGGCGCAAAGCGAGTCATTTCAACCCTGATCAAGGTCAAAAAGACTACAAACAAAAAGAGTCATAATGACCTTAAGCAGTGCCATCACCTTGATATTCAAGGCCTTTGAACGCTGGCATGGTTCGTGATGGTACCCCATTCAACCGCTTCGATCGAACCAAGGTCCCCGCCATGCTCGTCCAGCCGATCACCGCTCGCCCACGTCAGGCCCTTTGGGCCCTGGGTTTTCGCCCGTTCTTCCTCGGTGGCAGCCTGTTCGCCCTGCTCGCCCTGCTGCTGTGGGCCGGCGAGCTGGCCGGCGCGCTCCAGCTCAACCCGGCGGGTGGCATGCTGGCCTGGCATCGCCATGAAATGCTGTTCGGCTTCGCGGTGGCCATTGTCGCCGGCTTTCTGCTCACCGCCGTGCAGAACTGGAGCGGTATCCCGGGCCTGAGCGGCCGGCCGCTGCAGGGGCTGTTCCTGCTCTGGCTGCTGGGTCGGATCAGTTGGTTCCTGCCCTTGCCGGCCTGGCTGCTGGTCTTGATCGAGGGTACCTTCCTGCCGCTGGTGGCGCTGGCCCTGGCGCGACCGATCGTGCAGCGGCGGCTGCGCAACAACTATCCCATCGTCGCACTGGTGCTGCTGATTGCCGCCTGCCAGTGGCTGACCTTGGCCGGCGGGCTGCAGGACAACGAGCTGTGGCAACGGCGCGGCGTGCTGGCCGGGCTTTGGCTGGTGGCGGCGATGATGAGCGTGATTGGCGGGCGGGTGATCCCGTTCTTCACCCGTCGCGGCCTGGGCAACATGAGCCCTGCACCGGCCCGCCCCTGGCTGGACCGCGCCTGCCTGCTGGGCAGCGTGGCGCTGCCGCTCACCTACGTGCTCGGCTTCAACGATGCGCCGCAGCCGCCAATGGCCTTGCTGTTCGCCACCCTGGCGGTGCTGCACGGCGTGCGCCTGGTGCTTTGGCATGACCGTGGCCTGTGGCGGGTGCCGCTGCTGTGGTCGCTGCACCTGGCCTACGCCTGGCTGATCCCGGCCTGCCTGGGCCTGGCGCTGTGGCATGCCGGGGTGGCGATCAATCCGAGCCTGGCCGCCCACGCCTTGACGGTCGGCGCCATGACCGGACTGATCGTGGCGATGATGGCCCGGGTCAGCCTGGGGCATACCGGGCGGCCGCTGGCGGTGCCGCGCAGCATTGGCTGGGCGTTCGCGCTGATCCAGCTGTCGGCGCTGGCCCGGGTCGTGGTGACGCCGTTCACGCCGCTGGGGCTGGGGGTATCGGTGCTGTTCGGCAGCGCCGCGTTGCTGCTGTTCCTCCGGCACTACCTGCCGATCCTGCTGCGGCCGCGGGTGGACGGCATGCCGGGCTGAACGAGGTGGAGCAGGCTTGCCCCGCGCCAGGGCCGCATCTGGTCTACAGTTCACCCACGCTCATCCACCAAGGGACCGCATGGCCTTCCACCACCTCACCCGCACCCACCCCCGTCTCAGTATCGCCACCCTGCACGGCCTGCTCGGCGGCTGGCTGATCCCCGCCGGCGACACCGTGCAGCACATCCTTGCCGGCTGGAACCTTGGCGTCTGGCTGTACCTGGCCATGGTCCTGTGGCTGAGCCTTCGGGCCAATGCCGAGCGGGTACGCAAGGTCGCCCGCATCGAGGATGAAAACGCCGGTCTGGTGTTGATCACCGTCTGCGTCTCGGCCATCGCCAGCCTGGCCGCCGTCACCCAGCAGTTGGTATCCAGCCGCGGCCTGGAGGGCGGCGCCCTGGCCCTGCACTATCTGTACACCGGCCTGACCGTGGCCGGTTCATGGCTGCTGATCGGCTGCATCTTCAGCCTGCACTACGCCCGGCTGTTCTATACCGGCGACCGCCATGAACCGCCCCTGCGCTTTGCCGACGGCGAGCGAAACCCGGACTACTGGGACTTCCACTACTTCTCGTTCACCATCAACGTCGCCGTGCAGACCTCGGACATCGGCGTCGCCGGCCGGGCCATGCGCCGGGTGGTGCTGGCGCACTCACTGGTAGGTTTCGTGTTCAACACGGCGATCCTCGGTTTTACCATCAACATCGCCGCCGGGTTGCTCGGCTAGCACCCGCAGCGCGCAGGCGGCGATGCGCCGACACACCTGCTCTAGCACCGCGGCCTCCAGCACCAGCCCCAGGCGCAGATGTCCCGCCGCGCTCGGCCCGAACCCATCCCCCGGCAGCAGGGCCACGCCCTCCTCGTCCAGCAGGCGCTGGGCGAACGCCTGGGCGCCGAGCCCGCTGCCGCGAATATCAAGCATCACGAACATGCCGCCGACCGGCCGATGGACATGAATGCCCGGGCAGCCCCCCAGCGCCGCGCAGACCCGGTCACGCCGCTGTCGGTAGACCTCACGCATCCGCCGTACGTCTACCCCAGCCTGGTCCAGTGCCACGCAAGCCGCATGCATGACGAACTCCGGCAGGCCGAACAGCATGCTCATCACCAATGTGCCGAGGTGCTGGGCGAACAGCGGCGGGCCGATCACCCAGCCGACCCGCCAGCCACTCATCGCATGGGACTTGGACAGGCTGCCGATCGACACGCAGCGCTCGGCCATGCCTGGCAGGCTCAACGGACTGGGCGCCTCACCTTCGTACAGCAGCGACTGGTAGACATCATCGCAGACCAGCCACAGATCATGCTCCCGACATAACTGCGCCAGGCGCTCCAGGTCGGCCTGGTCGATCATCGCGCCCGTCGGATTGTGCGGACTGTTGAGCAGCAGGCCCCGGGTGCGCGGAGTGATCACCCTGGCCACCGCGGCAGGATCCAGGCGAAACCCCTGATCCGGCCGCACCGCGACCTGTACGACCCGTGCACCGCAGGCACCGAACACGCCGTGATAGGTCACGTACATGGGCTCGGCGACGATCACCTCGTCGCCGGGCTCGAACAGGCACTGAAAGGTCGCGAACAGGCCGCACTGGGCTCCGGCGGTCACCACGACCTGCGCGGGATCCAAAGATAACTGGCTGTGGCGCACCACAGCCTCACGCAAGGCGAGACTGCCACGCACATCGCTGTAATGGGTATCGCCGCGCCGCAAGCTGGCCACAGCGGCCTCGACCACCGGGCCCGGGGTATCGAAGTCCGGGTCGCCCACCGATAGCAGAAAGATTTCGCGCCCCAGGCGGCGTTGCTCCAGGGCCTGGTAATGAATGTCCCAGGCGGCGACTGCATGGCCGGCAATACGTTGGGTAAGCGTGGAAAAACGCATGACTGTCTCCCTGTCTGCCCGGCCGACACCGTTGGTCCGAAAAGCGCTGCCGATAAACATAGCAGAGCAACTCTCGCTGCTAGCCGCCCGCCCACAGGGAAAACGTTTGCCCCGGCGGATAGACACCCACCGTTCATCGTGACAGGACTGTGACCGCCGTCATGTATTAGTACATCTGCCTTATTTTCTGGCGATTACTGCCATGGCAGGTGCTATGGTTAGAGTCCCGACTGCCAGGAAGGCCACAGTGTTACCGCTACGAAATCACCGCGTTCAGGACACGAACAAGGAGGCTGGCATGAACAAGATGACGTTCCCCAACGCCTGCCAGGTGATGCGTTGGCATTTCCATCCGCTGGGCTTCGAGGCCAGCATGGATGCCCCGCGCAGCATGGTCGCCCGGCTGTTCGACCGGGTCACTGGCGAGACCCTGCTGGCAATCGCCGGCATCCCCTGCGCCACCATCATGCCCGCCGCCGATGTCGAGCGGATCATCGAGGCTGTGGAAGCCGAGATGGAAATCTTCGACCTGCTGGCCAGCCCCATGCGCAGCGCCGTCTAGATTGCCTGTTCCTGGCGCGCCTTCAACGTCTGCAACCCTTTCATGAACTGCTCGGGCGGCACCGGCTGGCCAAGCAGGTAGCCCTGCAGCGAATCGCAGCCCAGGCGGGTGAGGAAGTCCTGCTGGCGGTCGGTTTCCACCCCTTCGGCGACAATCCGCAAGCCCAGCGCCTGGCCCAGGGCGACGATGGCCGAGACAATCGCCGCATCGTCGCTGTCCTGTTCCAGATCGCGCACGAAGCCGCGGTCGATCTTCAGCTCATTGGCTGGTAGGCGCTTGAGGTACATCAGGCTGGAATACCCGGTGCCAAAATCGTCGATGGACAGGTCCACGCCCATGTCCGACAGACGCTGCAGCACATGCAGGCTGGCGTCGGCATCGCGCATGGCGGTGGTTTCGGTGATTTCCAGGGTCAGGCGGTTGGCCGGCAGGCCGTTCTCGCTCAGGGCCTGGGCCACGCTGTCGACCAGCCCGGCATGGCAGAACTGAATGGCCGACAGGTTGACCGCGATGCGCCAGTCTTGGTTGCCCTCGTCCAGCCACTGGCGCATCTGCCGGCACGCTTCGCCCAGCACCCACTCGCCGATCGGAATGATCAGGCCGGTCTTCTCGGCCAGGCCGATGAAGCGGTCCGGCAGTATCAGGCCATGTTGCGGATGCTCCCAGCGCAGCAGGGCCTCGGCGCCGATGGGCTGGCGCTGCACGGCGTCGAACTTGGGCTGGTAATGCAGGCGGAACTGGTTGTGCTCCAGGGCCGTGCGCAGGTCCTGCAGCAGTTGCAGTTGCTGGCGGGCGTTGCTGTTCATCGAGGCGTCGAAGAAACTGTAGCCGTTCTTGCCGGCGCTCTTGGCGTGGTACATGGCTGCGTCGGCATTGCGCAGCAGCTCATGCTGGTCCAGGCCGTTGCCCGGGTACAGCACGATGCCCAGGCTCGCCGACAGCTGCAGGTCGTGTTCGGCCACGCGGAATGGCCTGGCCATCAGGTTGACCTGCTTGACCGCGACGTTCATGGCGTCGTCCGGCTCATCCAGCTCCACCAGCAGCACGAACTCGTCGCCGCCGATCCGCGCCAGGGTGTCCTGGCTGTGCAGATGGCCGCGCAGGCGTGCCGCCACGGCCTTGAGCAACAGGTCGCCAACATGGTGGCCGAAGGCATCGTTGACCGGCTTGAAGCCGTCCAGGTCGATGAACATCAGGGCGAAGCAGCCGCCCTGTTCCGCCACCCGGCCCATGGCCTGGTCGATACGGTCGGCCAGCAGCGTGCGGTTGGGCAGGCCGGTCAGGGTGTCGTGCAGGGCCAGCTGGGTCAACTCCTGGTTGGCCAGGGTCAGCGAGCGGGCCAGTTCCGCCGTGCGCGCCTCCAGGCGGGCGTCCAGCACCGAGGTCAACAGGGCAACCGCCAGCACCGCCAGGGTGGTGATCAGCACCAGGTAGTCCAGGCCGTCGCCGGCCAGGCCCGTGGTCAGCGCGCCGCAGAAGCTGCCCGCCGGGAAGCTGGCCGCGGCCATGCCGGTGTAGTGCATGCCGACGATGGCGATACCCATCACCACCGCCGCGACGCCGCGGATCTGACGCACATAGGGAGTGTGCTGACGCAGGCGGAAGGCGATCCACAGCGCCGCCGCCGACGCCCCCACCGCGATGGCCAGCGACACGCCGAACAGCGTCGGGTCGTAGTCGATGCCCGGCTGCATGCGCAGCGCGGCCATGCCCATGTAGTGCATGCAGGCGATGCCGGTGCCCATGATCAAGGCGCCGAACACCAACTGCAGCCACGGCAGTCGCGGCTGGCTCACCAGCCATAGCGCAAAGCCTGAGGAGGCCACCGCGATCAGCAGCGACAGGACCGTAAGCGTGGTGTCATAACCCAGCTCGATCGGCAGGCTGAACGCCAGCATGCCGATGAAGTGCATCGACCAGATACCGATGCCCATGGCAAACGCCCCGCCGCCCATCCACAGGTACACCGCGCGCCCCTTGGCCGTGGCGATGCGCCCGGTGAGGTCCAGGGCCGTATAAGAGGCAAGGATGGCCACGCACAGCGAGATCAACACCAGCGAGGATGAGTAACTACCGATCAGCATTAGCACTTCCAGGAACAGGCCGGGGGGAAGGCCCGGAAAAAGCCGATGATTGTACTCAAGCTTTGGCGAAACGCACGGGGTTTTCGCGAAGCTCAATGGATCCAATGAACGGCAGGAGGCGCCGCAGGGACTGGGCTAGAGCGCATTGCCCAGCAATTGAAGGCATATTGCCACTTGTCGTTTCGGGCCTCATCGCGTCACGACGAAACCCAAGCCAAACGAAGCGACTCCAGCTAATCTAAACAGGCCGCCCCCCTGCAAACTTGCTGCCCCAGGAGCTCGCAATGGCCATCCCACCCACCCAGGCAGCGTTGCTCACCCTGCTTGTCTTCGCGCTGTGTCTGACTGCCGGCTGTTCAAGCAAACACTCCACCACCCGCTACGCGGCCCAAGGCGCAAACTGCTACGCCAAGGCTCTGCCCAGCAGCGGCGAAGGCGGCCTGGCCTTCGGCCCCACCCTGGCCATGGCCAGCAAGAAGTCACTGGACAGCTGCGTGCGCTACGCCGGCAGGTCGGGCGGCACCCCGCACACCTGCCAGGTGGTCGTGGCCAGGTGCAAAGGCTAGCCCAGCGCTCGCTCGATCAACGCGGCGACCTTCTTGCGACAGGCAGGCGGATGCGTTATTGGCCCGTCTGCTGACGCTGCCAGCGCTGCAGGTTCTCGGCCACCAGTTGCTCGGGCAATGGCCCGCCGACCAGCGCCTTCATCTTGCGCGCCAGCTGCTCGCGCAGCGCCGGCTTGTTGCAGCCCGACTTGTGCGACAGTGCCAGGTACAACCCCTCGCTGGAGACCGGTGGGTCGAGCACTTCAAGCGCCTGTTCCTTGCCCAGCATGCGGGCCAGGGCCAGGCCTGGGTAGTGTTCGAAGATCACATAGTCGCTGCGTTTGAGCAGCAGTTTCTGGAAGGCCTGGGTGACGCTGGGCACGGCCTCGAGCACGAGCTGCGCCCGCGCATAGTCGTCAAAGGCCTGACCGTGGCTGTTGTTGACCAGTGTTCCGCCACGCCGCCCCTTGAGGTCGGACCAGTCGCTGTAGGCGAAGCCCTCGCCCTTGCGTACCCAGACCACGCTGGAGTTGAACAGGAACGGCGGGCTGACGAAGTCCACCAGTTGCTCCCGCGCCTGGGTGCGAAAATACCCCGCGAGCATGTCGACACGCCCGGTATTCACCTCTTCCTGGGCTCTGGACCACGGCCCGACATACACCACGTCCACCACCAGCCCCAGTTCCTTGGCCACCTGCTTGAGCAGGTCGGCGTTGGCGCCGATCAGCCGCCCGGGGTCATGCGGATCACGCCACAGGTAGGGTGGATAGTCCGGATTGCCGGTGGCGGTCAGGTGCTGGCAGGCGTCAGCGGCAACGGCAACGGCAAGCTTGGGCGCCACCGCCAAGGCGAACGACAACAACACAGACAGGCCCAGACAATGTCCGCTCATTGCGCTCCTCGTACCATGGATTACGCCACTGACAGCATGGCCCTACACAGTGTGCACGAGAAACGCACGAATGCCATATGCGACATGATGAACCATTGTGCCGCGCCGGCAGGCGCAACACCGTCTAATCCCGCGCCAACGCCTCGATCGGGTCCAACCGCGCCGCATTCCTCGCCGGCACGAAGCCGAACACGATTCCGATCAGCGTCGAACACACGAACGCCGTGACGATCGATCCCAGCGAAAACACCATTTCCCACTGCTTGACGAACAACGCGAACAAATAACCGATCCCATAGGACAACCCGATCCCGATCACCCCACCGATCAGGCAGACCATCACCGCCTCCACCAGGAACTGCTGGCGGATATCGGACTGCCGCGCCCCCACCGCCATGCGAATGCCGATCTCCCGGGTCCGCTCGGTGACCGATACCAGCATGATGTTCATCACCCCGATCCCCCCGACCACCAGTGAAATCACTGCGATCAGCGACAGCAGCAAGGTCAGCGAGCGGCTGGTCTTCTGCACGGTCTGCATGATGCTGTCGAGGTTGTTGGTGAAGAAGTCCTTGGTGCCATGGCGCTGCAGCATCAGCTTGTTGACCTCCTCCTCCACCCGCTTGCTCGGCATGCCGTCCTTGATCCGCACACTGATGCTGTCCAGGTGGCGCTGGCCGAGCACCCGCCCGGCGGCGGTCTCGTAGGGCATCCATACGTTGAGCGTGTTGCCGGCGACGAACAGGTTCTTGTTCTCGGCGGTCACGCCGATCACCGTGCACGGCAGCTTGCCGACCAGGATCACCTGCCCCAGTGGGTTGACCCCGTCGCCGAACAGGCGCTTGCGCGTGTTGTGGTCGATCACCACCACCTGCGCCTGGCGCCGGGCGTCGTCGGCGCTGAACACGATCCCCGAGGCCAGCGGAATGTTGCGCACCTGGAAGTACTGCTCGCTGACGCCGTTGAGCTGTACGTCGACGTCGATGTTGCGGTAGCGCACCAGCGAGCTCTGGCCGATCACCGGCGTGGCGCTGTCGACGTAGTAGAGCGCGTTGAGCGCCGTCACATCGGCCGGCATCAAGGTCTCGATGGCCTTGGCCCGGCTGTCGCCGAAACTGGTGCCCGAATAGATGTCGATGGTGTTGCTGCCGATCGCCTGGATGTCCCTGAGCACGTAGCCCTTGGCGCCTTCGCCGATGGCCGAGATCGACACCACCGAGGTGATGCCGATGATGATCCCGAGCATGGTCAGCAAGGTGCGCATGCGGTGCGAGACCAGGGCGATCCAGGCCATCTTGAACGCCTCGCGGAACAAACCCAGGCTGGCCACCAGCCGCGGCCGCGCCTGCTCGACAGTCGGCGCGGCCGCGGCGGTCGGCGCCGGTGCCTCGGGCCGGGTGCGGCGGTCGCTGACGATCTGCCCGTCGCTGACCTCGATGATCCGCTCGGCGTGGGCGGCGACCTTGGGATCGTGGGTCACCAGGATTACCGTGTGCCCGGCAGCGTGCAGTTCCAGCAGGATGTTCATCACCTCCTTGCCGCTGGCGGTGTCGAGGGCGCCGGTGGGTTCGTCGGCGAGGATCACCTCGCCGCCATTCATCAGCGCCCGACAGATGCTCACCCGCTGCTGTTGGCCGCCGGACAGCTGGCTCGGGCGGTGCGCCAGATGGCTCGCCAGGCCCAGCCGGCCGAGCAGTTCGCGGGCGCGGGCATGGCGCCCGGCCTGGGACACGCCGGCATACACCGCCGGGATCTCGACGTTGCGCAGGGCATCCAGGTGCGGCAACAGGTGGTAACGCTGGAAGATGAAACCAAAATGGTCGCGCCGCAGCGCGGCCAGGGCGTCGTCGTCCAGGTCACGGGTTTCCTGGCCGCTGACCTGGTAGCTGCCGGCGCTGGCATGGTCCAGGCAGCCGAGGATGTTCATCAGGGTCGACTTGCCCGAGCCCGAGGCGCCGATGATCGCCACAAGTTCGCCAGCATGGATCTGCAGGTCGATGCCCTTGAGCGCCAGGAACTCACGGTCGCCGGCCATGAAGCTGCGGCTGACCCCTTGCAGGCGCAACAGCGGCTGCTCTTGGCCAGCGGGCCGCGCCAGGTGCGGTGACAGCTCGACGGTCATGTTCATGCTCACGCCCCCGCCTCGCCCGACACCGGCTCGCCGATCACCACCCGGTCGCCTTCGGCCAGGCCGTCCTTGACCTGCACCTTGACGTTGTTGTTGATACCTGCCTGGACCTTGCGCACCTGGGCGAAGCCCTTGCCATCGATCACCCGTACCGGGAAGCTGCCGTCGGCGTCGCGAGGGCCCAGTGCCGCCACCGGCACGGTGAGCACGCCCTGGGCGGTGTCGAGGACGATGCGCACCTGGGCGGTCATCGAGATGCGCAGGCGGTGCTCGGGGTTGGGCACCTCAAACAGTGCGTTGTAGAACACCGCGCTGGCCTGCTTGGCCGCGCCGCTGTTCTTGTCGCTGCTCTCCAGGTAGTTCTGCGGCGCGGGCTCCGTGCCGCGCAGCTTTGCGTAATAGCGCTGGTCATCGCCGAGGATGGTGAAGTACACCTGCTGGCCGGGGCTGATATGGATCACGTCGGCCTCTGACACCTGGGCCTTGATGGTCATGGTGTCGAGATCGGCCAGTTTGAGGATCACCGGCGCCAACTGGTTGGAGATCACCGTCTGGCCTTCCTGGGTGACGATGCCCACCACATGGCCATTGATCGGCGCGACGATGCGGGTGTAGCCGAGGTTGACCCTGGCGGTGTCGATCTGTACCCGGGCGCTCTTGATCTGCGCGTCCAACGAGCGCAGGTTGGCCTGCTGCACCTCGAACTCGGACTCGGCGCTCTCGAAATCCTGGCGCGAGATCGACTCGTCGTCCTGCAGCACCTCGTACCGCTCGTAGACCCGCCTGGCCTGCTTGAGCTTGGCCTGCACCGAGCGGCGCTCGGCCTGCAGCTTCTCCTCGTCGACCTCGGCCTGGCGCAGGGTGTTCTGCGGCACCAGCGGGTCGATCTCGGCCAGCCACTGGCCCTCGCTGACCTTGTCACCGAGCTTGACCTTCAGCGACTTGAGCTGCCCGGAAACCTGGGCGCCAACGTCCACCTGGCGGATGCCCTCCAGGGTGCCGGTGGCCAGCACCGCGTTCTCGATGTCGCCACGTTCGACCGTGGCGGTGATGTACTGCGGCGGCTTGGCCGGGGCCTGCACCGCGTACAGCACGATGCCGGCGACCAGGACCGCGGCGAGCCCAAGGGTGATCTTGCGAAACTTCGTCTTTTCCATAAAACCGTTCTTCCAGAATCCGCTGAGGTCCCGTGGGCGCGGGCATGGCCCGCGCCCACGACGGTGTTACTGCTTCACCCTGCCGTGATACAGGGCCTGCCCGTCATGCCACCACGCCGCCAGGCTGAACACATCCGGCACCTTGAGGATGCTGAAGTGGTTGCCCGGCCCCTGCCATACCTCCAGTTGCGGCAGCCACTCGCGCCAGCCCTGCTCCATGGCCTGCTGTTCACGCTGGTTGCCGGCGAGATCCAGGCTCGGATCAGCCACCAGTACCAGCCGCGCCAGACCGTTGAACCCGCCGTCGGGACGGTACACCGTGCGCAGGGCCGTGGCGAAGGTCCGCACCACGCCCTCGAGCGCCTGAGCCGAAGAACGCGACGGCATCAGGCCGACCCGCACCATGGCCGCGTGCAACTGGCGCAGTTGCTCCTGATCGTCAGCTTCGGCAAAGACCGCAGGTTCGATGCCCAACGACTTGCCGGTGGACAGCTGCAACGACTCGATCAGCCGCTGCAGGGCCTGGGTAAAGGTGTACGGTTTGCCGCAACTGCCCCCCGCGCCCGGCGCCTCGCTGTCGATCAGGGTCAGGGAGCGCACTTCACGCCCCTTGGCCTGCAGGCGTAGCGCCATGGCATGGGCCACCCAGCCACCGAACGAATGCCCGACCAGGTTCAACGGGCCTTCGGGGTACAGCGCCTCGATGGCCCGGACATGGCAGTCGGCGGCGGCCTCCACCGCGCTGTGCGGCACCTCACCCACGGCAAGGCCCCGGGCCTGCAAGCCATGCACCGGCCAGTCCGGCCCCAGCGCCTCGGCCAGGCCGATAAAACTGGTCACGCTGTCACCGGCCCCCGGCACGCAGAACACCGGCACATGGGACGGCGTACCGCTCTGGATCGCCAGCAGCGGCTGGTGCGCCGGCGGCAACAGACCGGGAGCGGCCTGCATCGCCTGCGCGATGGCCTGGCCCAACACCGCCGCCTGCGGATCCTGCACCATGCTCTGGTGGTCGCCCGGCACGCTCAGGCAATGCAACGCCTGCCCCGGCAAGGCCTCGGCCCAACCCAGGGTCGGGCTGTCGGTGACGATGCCGGCGCTGCGCTGCTCGGCCAGGAACAGGTGCAGTGGCACCGGCAACGGTGCCAGGCGGTAATGCGCCAAGGCATGCCCATGGGCCAGGTGACGCTCGAAGAAGTGGCGCAATTGCCCGTCGCTGGCCTGGACCAGGCCGGGCACCAGGAGCTGGCGCTCACGGCAGTGGGCGAGCAGCGCATCGAAGGCCAGCGCCCCGGGCTGCAATGCCTCGATTTCGGCCAACTGCGCCGCCCCCGCCTCGCCCTGCGCCTGCCAATGCACCCGGCAATGCAGCAACAGCTGTCCTTGCAACAGATGCGGCCCTTGCCAGCGCGCCTTGCCCTGGTCGCTCAGGCGCGGCACGTAGGTGTCGATGAGGCCGACGAAGGCCACCGGCTCGTCCGCGCCCAGCAACTGCGCGGCCACCTCGTAGGCCAGCACACCGCCGAACGACCAGCCCGCCAGCCGATACGGCCCGTGGGGCTGCACGGCGCGGATCCGCCCTACCAGGCGCGCCGCCAGGCACTCCATGGTGTTCAGCTGCGCTTCCCCGGGGGCGACGCCAGCCAGGCCGTAGACGGGGAAATCACCTTCGATATGCCGCCCCAGGACCGGGAAGTACAGGTCCAGGCCACTGAACTCGTGGATCAGGAACAATGCCGGCTGGCTGCCTGCGGCGCGCACCGTGACCAGGCCTTCGTCCTCGTCCGCGCCCTCGCCCAGGCGCGCTGCCAGGGTGGCGATGGTCGGGTGCTGGAACAACTCCGCCAGGGTCGTGTGCAGGCCGGCCTGGCGCATCTCGCCCACCAGGCGGATCGCCGACAGCGAATGCCCGCCCAGTTCGAAGAAGCTGTCATGGCGCCCCACCCGCTCGACTTCCAGCACCTGCGCCCACAGCGCGGCCAACGCCTGCTCGACCGGCGTTGCAGCGGCCTCGAACACCGCCACTGCAAGGTCCTGGGCACCTGGCAGTGGCAACGCCCGGCGGTCGACCTTGCCATTGTTGGTCAACGGAAGCGCCGCAAGCGCGACGAACGCCGCCGGCAGCATGTACTCCGGCAGCCGTTCGCGCAGGAAGCCACGCAGCGCCACACCATCGAGGGCCGTGTCGGTGCGAGTGTACCAGGCCACCAGGCGCAGCGGCCCCTGTTCCAGGCGCAGGGCCATGACCACGACTTCGTCGACGCCCGGGCACTGGGCCAGGTGCTGCTCGATCTCGCCCAGCTCGATGCGGAAACCACGGATCTTCACCTGATCGTCGGTGCGGCCCAGGCATTCCAGCTGGCCGTCATCACGCCAGCGGGCCAGGTCGCCGGTGCGGTACAACCTCGCGCCAGGCCCAGCACCGAACGGGTCGTCGAGGAAACGTTCGGCCGTCAGTTGCGGGCGATTCAGGTAGCCCAGCGCGACGCCGTCGCCGCCAATGTACAGCTCGCCAGTCACGCCTTCGGGCAACAGCCGCCCGTGTGCATCGAGGACATAGGCCGTGGTATTGCCGATCGGGCCGCCGATCGGCACGTGCTCGGCGCCGTCGGCCACGGCCCGCACGGTGCAGGCGGTGGCGAAGGTGGTGGTCTCGGTGGGCCCGTAGCAGTGCACCAGGCGCAGGCTCGGCGCCCGCGCCAGCAACGCCCGGAAACTGGCGGGCTCGCCGCGCTCGCCGCCGCACAGCAGGACCCGCAGCCCTGCCAGGGCCTCGGGGATCAGCTGCACATACTGGTTGAACAGCGCCGTGGTGACGAACATCACGCTGGCGCCGCCCTGGCGCAACGCGCTGGCGAACTGCGCCGGCTCGACCAGGGTCTGGTGATCGATCACCAGCACCTGGCCGCCGTTGAGCAGGCCGCCCCAGACATCCAGGGTGGCGGCGTCGAACGCCGGGTTGGAGACAAAGGCGAAACGGTCGCTGGCGTCGAAGTCGGCATAGCCGTTGTTCAGCACCAGCCGGGTGATGCCGCGATGGGTCACCCGCACTCCCTTCGGCGTGCCGGTGGAGCCCGAGGTGTACATCACGTAGGCCACCGCGTCGGCCTCCTGCGCGAGGTTTGGGTTGTGCGCCGGCTGGTCGTCGAGGGCCAGGCAATCCAGATCGATGCGCCGCGCCTCGCATTCCGCCGCCAGGCTGCCGAGGGTCAGCAGCGCCACCGCCTGGCAGTCCTGAACCATGAATGCCTGACGCTCGGCCGGGGCGTTGATGTCCAACGGCACATAGATGGCCGCGCACTTGAGCACGGCCAGTTGCGCCACCAGCAACGGCAACGAACGCGGCAGCAGGATCGCCACCGGGTCACCTGCCGCCACGCCCTCGCCGATCAGCCAATGGGCCAGGCGGTTGGCTTGCTCGTTGAGTTCGCCATAGGTGAGTTGACGTTCATCATGGCGCGCCGCCAGCGCAAGCGGGTGCCGCGCCACTTGCTGCTCGAACAGATGCTGCACGGGCAGTTGCCGCGGGTAGTCACGCTGCGTGGCGTTGTAACCCACCAAGAGCCGCTGGCGTTCGTCGGCCGGCACGATGTCCAGCTGTTCCAGGCCTCGCTCGGGATCCTGCGCCAGGGCCTCGACCAGGTTTTCCAGCGCCTGCTGCAGATAACCGCACAGGCGCCGCGCATCCAGGCCCGGCGCGCACTGCGCGGTCAGGCCGAAGCCTTCGCCCAGGTCGTCGATGCTCATGGCCAGCGGGTAGTTGCTGCGTTCCTCGGCATGCAGCAGCTCGATGCCTTCCCAGGCACGCCCGGCCGCGCTGTCGCGGACCAGGGCCGTGGCACTGTGACGGTAGTTGAGCAAGGCGCTGAACAGCGGCGCGCCGGGCGGCAGCGCGCTGCAACGCTGGGCCAGGGCCAGTTGCGCATGCTCGTGCACCAGCAGCCCGGTAAGCCGGCGGTGGGTGTCGAGCAACGCCTCGCGTACCGGCAGGCGGCCCACCTCCAGACGCAGCGGCAAGGTGTTGATGAACACGCCCAGGGCGCGCTCCACGCCTTCGCCACCCTGCAGGCGACCGAGCAGCACGGTGCCGAACACCACGCTGTCGCGCCCCGACAACTGCCCCAGCACCATCCCCCAGGCTAAGTGCATCAGGCTGGCGGCACCGACACCCAGCAATCGCGCTTGCTCGCGCAGGCATCGCGCCAGCCCGTCGTCCAGCAGTATCCGAGCTTCGGCCTCGGCGCCCTGATGCGCCAGCGGATGCGGTCCGTAGGGCAAGGTTGGCTCGTCAATGTCGCCCAGTTGTTCGCGGAAGAACGCCTCGTGCCCGGCCTCGTCCGCGCCGTGCAGCACCTGGGCGATGTAGTTGCGGTACGGCACCGGCGCGGGCAACCGGTGCTGCTCGCCAAGCAGGCAGGCCTGCAGTTCGGCGCGCAGCACATCCTGGGCCACATGGTCCATGACCAGGTGGTGGAACAGCAAGGTCGCGGTGATGCGACCGCTGGCCGGGTCCTGGCTGTGCAGCAAGCGCAGCATGGGGGCGCGGGTCAGGTCCAGGCGCAAGACCGGCGGCGTCTGCGGGGTCACCTCCTGTACCGGCAGCGATGCCTGGCGCCACACCACCTGCACCGGTTCGGCGAGGCCGTCCCAGTACAGCGAGGAACGCAGGATATCGTGACGGGCGATTACCTGGTCCAAGGCCCGCTGCAGCGCCTCCAGCCGCGCGCGGTCGGCCACGGCGAAACGCGCCTGCAACAGGTACGGATCATCACCCTCGCTGGCCAGGTGGTGGTAGAGAATCCCCGCCTGCAGCGGCCCCAGCGGGTAGATGTCCTGCACATTGGCGGCACCACCCGGGACCTGGGCGACGATGCGGTCGATGGCCGCCTGGTCCAGCGCCACCAGCGCCAGCAGGTCCGGGGTGATGCGTCGGCAGCCGGCGCCAATACGGTTGGCCGGCACCCGGGGCCCGCCATGCTGGCCCAGGGTCGCGGCCAGGGCGGCCAGGGTCGGCTCGGCGAACAACACGCGGATATCCGCCTCCAGGCCCTCGGCACGCAGGCGGGCAATCAGGGTCACCGCCAGCAGCGAGTGGCCGCCCAGTTCGAAGAAGTGGTCCTGGCGCCCTACCCTCGACACGTTCAGCAGCTCGGCCCAAAGCGCTGCCAGATGGGTTTCGGCCTCGCCTTGCGGCGCCTCGTAGGCACGGCTGAGCACAGACTCGGCGCCGGGCTCGGGCAGCGCCTGGCGGTCGAGCTTGCCGTTGGCGGTCAGCGGCATGGCCGGCATCGCCACATAGGCCGACGGCACCATGTAGTCCGGCAGCTGCGCCAGGGCATGCCGACGTAGTGACTCGATTCCAGGCGCCTCATCATGGGCGGTAAACCAGGCGACCAGCCGTTCGCCACGCAGCAGCACCGCCACTTCACGAATGGCCGGATGACTGGCCAGGCACGCCTCGATCTCGCCCAGTTCGATGCGCAGGCCATGCAGCTTGACCTGGAAATCGTCGCGGCCGAGGAATTCCAGCTCGCCGTCGGCGCGGCGGCGCACCAGGTCGCCGCTGCGGTATAGGCGCTCACCGACCACGAACGGGCTGTCGCCGAAGCGCTCGGCATCCAGTTCCGGCAGGCCCAGGTAGCCACGGGCCACGCCGACGCCGCCGATGTGCAGCTCGCCCACCACGCCACGGGGCACCGGCAGGCCGTTGCGGTCGAGCACGTACAGCCGGGTATTGGCGATCGGCCGGCCGATCGGTGGCGCGCTTACAGGCAGCGCTTGCCCAGGCTCCAGGGTCCAGACGCTGCAATCGACGGTAGCCTCGGTCGGGCCATAGACGTTGTGCAGCCGCACCTGTGGCAGGCGCTCGCGCACCTGTTGCAGCAATGCCGTGGTCAGCTCGCCGCCGCCGCAGACGATATCGGTGAGGCTGTCGCAGGCCGCGCTGGCCTCCAGGGCAAGGAACTGCTGCAGCAGCGCCGGCACGAACTGTACCACGCTGACCCGCTGGCGCTGGATCAGCGCCGCCAGGTAGGCCGGATCGCGCTGGCCGTCCGGACGCGCCAGCACCAGGCGCAGGCCGGCGCACAGCGGCCAGAACAATTCCCACACCGAGGCGTCGAAGCTCACCGGGGTCTTGTGCAGCAGCGCGCCCTCGACGGTCGGGGCGATCAGCCGCGAGCTCCAGTGCACCAGGTTGCACAGGCTGCGGTGCTCGACCATCACCCCTTTCGGCGTGCCCGTGGAGCCGGAGGTGTAGATCACGTAAGCCAGGTGGCGGGCCCCCAGCCCCGGGACTTGCGGATTGTCCGGCGACTGGCCGGCCCAGGCCGGCTGATCGAGGTCCAGGCGCGGTACCCGGCTGTCGGCGAAGCGCCCGCGGCTGCCGGCATCCACCAGCAACGCCAGCGGCGCGCTGTCGGCAAGCATGTAGGCCAGGCGTTCGTCGGGGTAGCCCGGGTCCAGCGGCACGTAAGCGCCGCCGGCCTTGAGCACCGCCAGCAGTCCGACCAGCAACTGCGGCCCACGGGCCAGGCACACCGCGACCCGGCTGTCGGCGACCACGCCCTGGGCGATCAGTTGATGGGCCAGGCGGTTGGCCGCCTCGTTCAGTTGCCGGTAGCTCATCTGGCCGTCCTCGGCCTGCACCGCCAACGCCTGCGGCATGCGCGCCACCTGCGCCTCGAACAACGCCTGCACCGGTTGCTGCAAGCCGCCGACCAATTCGCTGGCATTGCAGGTCACCAGCTCCTGGCGACGCTCGGCGGCGCCCAGCAGCTCGACCTTCGCCGGCACCGCCTGGTCACTGCCGGCCATCGCCCATAGCAGTTGTTCCAGGTAGCCGACATGGCGCTCGATGGTCGCCCGGTCGAACAGCGCCGTGGCGAACTCCAGGGCACCGCCGTAGCCGTCGGCGGTCTCGCCCAGGCTCAGGGTCAGGTCGAACTTGGCGAAGGTCTGCGCGCCGCCCAGCGCCTCCAGTTGCAGGTCGCCCAGTTGCAGGGCCTCGGCCGGGACGCCGTTCCAGGCCAGCGACACCTGGTACAGCGGGGTATGGGCCAGGCTGCGCGGCGGGTGCAGCAGTTCCACCACCTGTTCGAACGGCAGGTCCTGATGGTCCTGGGCCTGGCTGACGCAGGCCTTGACCCGCGCCAACAGCGCGCCGACGTCCGGCAGTCCGGCGGTATCGATGCGCAGGGCCAGGGAGTTGACGAACAGCCCGATCAGCCCTTCGACCTCGGCCTGCCGACGGTTGGCCACCGGCGTGCCGATCACCACCTCGGCCTGGCCGGACAGCCGCGCCAGCAGCGCCGCCCATGCGGCGCCGAACAGCATGAACGGGGTGACCCCGTGGCGCAGGCACAGTGCCTTTAGGTCTT
Source organism: Pseudomonas sp. P65(2024) (assembly GCF_057480955.1). Lineage (NCBI taxonomy): Bacteria > Pseudomonadati > Pseudomonadota > Gammaproteobacteria > Pseudomonadales > Pseudomonadaceae > Pseudomonas > Pseudomonas sp. P65(2024). Next base: position 13,780 of record NZ_JBLIYX010000017.1, on the reverse strand, counting down.
CGCTCAGACGCCGGTCCAAACGTATCTCGACCCGGTCACCGTGATAGTCCTGGCGGGCCGGCCGCGGCCGGTCGGTCGGCACGGTCAGCAGCACCGGCGCGCCGGCCAGTGCCTGTTGCCAGTATTCGCCCTGGCGCTGCAGCGCCTCGCCGGCCAGCCAGCGGCGCTGCCACAGGGCGTAGTCGCCGTACTGGATCGCCAGCGCCGGCAGTGGGTCGTCGCGCCCTGCGCTGAAGGCCTGGTACAGCGCCGCCAGCTCCTGGGTGAACACCCCCATCGACCAGCCATCGGCGACGATATGGTGCAAGGTCAGCAGCAGCACATGATGCTCCGCCGCCAGGCACAGCAGGCGGCCGCGCACCGGCAACTGGTGCGCCAGGTCGAAGGGCAGCAGCGCTTCGGCGTGCATCAGTTCGGGCAGCTGCTGCTCGGCGCCGCGCAGGTCGTGCCAGGCCAGGGCGAAGCCACCGCGCCCTGGGGCCACGCGCACCCGCGCCTCGGCGCCTTCCTGGGTGAAGTGGCTGCGCAGGCTTTCGTGACGCTCGATGATGCGCGCAAGTGCCCGCTCCAGCGCCGCACGGTCCAGCGGGCCGCGCATGACCAAGCCCAGGGGAATATGGTAGGCGGCGCTGGCATCGTCCATCTGCGCCAGGAACCACAGGCGCTGCTGGGCGAACGACAGCGGCAGGGACTGGCCACGGGGCGTCGGTTCGATGGCCGGCAGCACCTCGCCGCCGCGCTCGGCCAGGGTCGCCGCCACCGCCAGCAGACGGTCATCGGCGAACAGCTCGCCCAGCGACAACTCCCGGCCGAGGCGTGCACGCACCTGGCCGACCATGCGCATGGCCAGCAGCGAATGGCCGCCCAGTTCGAAGAAGCGGTCCTGGCGCCCCACCCGTTCCAGCTGCAGCAGCTCGCACCAGAGCTCGGCCAGGGCCGTTTCCAGGGCGCCTTCGGCGGCTTCGTGGGCCTGGCTGGCCGACGCCTCGCGCTCAGGCAACGGCAGCGCCCGGCGGTCGACCTTGCCGTTGGCGGTCAATGGCCAGGCATCCAGGCGCACCAGGGCCGCCGGCACCATGTAGGCCGGCAGGCGCTGCTGCAGGGCGGCGCGCAGGGCACCGACCGGCTGCGCCTCGGGGCCGGCAATGTAGTAGGCCACCAGTCGCGGCTGGCCGGGCTGGTCCTCGCGGGCCAGCACCAGCGCTTCGGCGACGCCGGGCAAGGCCAGCAGTTGTGCCTCGATCTCCCCCAGCTCGATGCGCAGGCCGCGCACCTTCACCTGGTCGTCGTTGCGGCCCAGGTAGTCCAGGGTGCCGTCGGCGTTCCAGCGGGCCAGGTCGCCGGTGCGGTACATGCGTGCGCCGGGCTGCTCGCTGAACGGGTCGTCGAGGAAGCGCTCGGCCGTCAGTTGCGCACGGTTCAGATAGCCCCGCGCCACCCCGGCACCGCCCACGTAGAGCTCGCCGGTCACGCCGCACGGTACCAGTTGCCGCGCCTCGTCCAGCAGGTAGACCCGGGCATTGGCGATCGGCCGGCCGATGTCCAGCGCCCCGCCCGGCAGCACCAGGCCGGAGGTGGCGACCACCGTCGCCTCGGTGGGGCCGTAGTTGTTGACCACCACGCAGCCCGGATCGCTGGTGAACTGGCGCAAGCGGTCGCCACCGATCAGCAGGGTGCGCAGGGTCGGATGGCGCAGCCCCTGGGTGAAGGCATATTCGGCGACCGGTGTCGGCAGGAAGGCCACCTTCAGCGGTTGCTCCAGCCACCAGGCCAGCAGCCCGTCGAGCTGTTCGTTGCCCAGCTCGGCCGGTGGCAGGTGCAGCACCGCGCCGGCGCACAGGGCCGGCCAGACCTCCCAGGCCATGGCGTCGAAGCCGAAGCCGGCGACGCTGGCAGTGTGCTCGCCGGCGCCCAGCTCGAAGGCCTTGCAGTGCCAGTGCACCAGGTTGGCCAGGGTACGGTGCTCGACCATCACGCCCTTGGGCTGCCCGGTGGAGCCGGAGGTGTAGATCACGTAGGCCAGGTGGCTGGCCAACAGGTCGTGCCGCCCGGGATTGTCCGTGCGCGCCGGCCAGTCCGCCCGGTCCAGTGCCAGCACGGGCACGGCCAACCCCTCCAGGCGCGCCAGCAACGCCTGCTGGGCCAGGACCACCACGGGGGCGCTGTCTTCGAGCAGGTAGCGCAGGCGCTCATCCGGATGCGTCGGATCCACCGGCACATAGGCGCCACCGGCCTTGAGCACCGCCAGCAGCGCCACCAGGGTATCCAACCCGCGCCGGGCGACCACCGCCACCCGGTCGTCGGGCCCCACGCCCCGTTCGATCAGGTGATGGGCCAGGGCGTTGGCGCGCTGGTTCAGCTCGCCGTAGCTCAGGCGTGCATCGCCGGCCACGGCGGCCAGCGCCTGTGGGGCACGGGTGGCCTGGGCCTCGATCAGGGTCGGCAGGGTCTGGTCGACCGGGAATGGCCGGGCACTGCCGTTGAAGGTCTGCAGCAGGCGCCGGCGTTCGACGTCACCGACCAGTTCGACCTCGGCCAGGGAGGCCTGGTCGTTGGCGACCATCGTCTGCAGCAGGCGCTCGAAGTAACCGGCGAAACGGCGCACGCTGCTTTCATCGAACAGCGCCGTGGCGTACTCGAGGCTGCCGACCAGCGCCTCGCCCTGCTCGCCCATGCTCAGCGACAGGTCGAACTTGGCCACCTGGTTGGCCTGGGCCACGCCCTCCAGGCGCAATCCCGCCAGGCTCGGCGCGGCGCCCTCGGTGGCCAGCCAGTTGAGGGTGGTCTGGAACAACGGCGTATGGCCGAGGCTGCGCGCCGGGCGGACGATCTCCACCACCTGCTCGAACGGCAGGTCCTGATGCGCCTGGGCGTCGAGCAGGCGGGCCTTCACCTGACCCAGCAGGCGCTCGCTGCTCGGCGCGCCCGACATGTCGATGCGCAGCGCCAGGGTGTTGACGAACAACCCCACCAGCGGCTCCAGCTCGGCATGGCCGCGTCCGGCCACCGGGCAGCCCACCACGACCTCATTTTGCCCGGACAGACGTGCCAAGGTCGCGGCCCAGGCACTGAGCAGCACCATGTACAGGGTCGCCTGATGCCGCTGGGCCAGCGCCCGCAGGCCGGCACCGAGACGCGCATCCAACTGCAGCGCCAGGCTGGCGCCGCTGAAGTCCTGGCGTGGCGGCCGTGGCCGATCACTCGGCAGGCTCAACAGGGTCGGCGCGCCATCCAGGGCCTGGCGCCAGTAGTCGGCCTGGCGTTGCAGCTGCTCACCGGCCAGCCAGCGCCGCTGCCACACGGCGTAGTCACCGTACTGGATCCCCAGGGTCGGCAACGGATCGTCCAGGCCCTGGCGCATGGCCGGGTACAGCGCGCCCAGCTCACGGGTCAGCACGCCGAGGGACCAGCCGTCGGCGACGATATGGTGCAGGGTCAGCAGCAGCACATGGTGCTGATCCTCCAGGCGCAGCAGGCTGGCGCGCAGCAAGGGCCCCTCGACCAGGTCGAACGGCGCGGTGGCCTCGGCCTGCAGGTGCGCGGCCAGGTCATCGGGCGCCAGGCTCAGGCGCCGCAGCCAGCCCGGTTGCGGTCTGTCGGCGATGTGCACCTCGGCACTGTCGCCTGCGGGCACGAAGCGGCTGCGCAGGCCCTCATGGCGCGCGACGATGCACAGCAGGGCACGCTCCAGTGCGTCGGCATCCAGCGAGCCGCGCAGGCCCAGGGCCAGCGGCACGTTATAGGCCTGGCTGCCGCCCTCCAGCTGGGCCAGGAACCACAGGCGCTGCTGGGCGAACGACAACGGCAGGGGCTGCTCGCGGGACACCGCAACGATGGCCGGCAGCGCGCTGTGCCCGGCGCTGGCCAGCACCTGGGCCACGGCGGCCAGCTCGGGATTGGCGAACAGCTCGGCCAGGGTCAGCTCGACGCCGAGCCGCAGGCGCACCTGGGACACCATGCGCATGGCCAGCAGCGAATGGCCACCCAGGGCGAAGAAATGGTCATGCCGCCCGACCCGTTCCACCTGCAGCAGTTCGGCCCACAGCTGGGCCAGGGCGCTTTCCAGTTCACCCTCGGGGGCCACGTAGCCACGCTCGAACAGCGCCGAACGCTCCGGTGCCGGCAACGCCCGGCGGTCGAGCTTGCCGTTGGCGGTCAGCGGCAGCGCCTGCAGGGCGACGAAGGCCACCGGCACCATGTACTCCGGCAGATGGGCGAGCAGTTGCGTGCGCAGGATCTCAGGCAAGGGCGCCTCGAGGCCGGCTTGCGCGGTGAAATAGGCCACCAGCCGCGGCTGGCCTGGCTGGTCCTCGCGGGCCACCACCACGGCCTCGCCGATGCCCGGCAGGCTGTTCAGCCGGTTCTCGATTTCTCCCAGCTCGATGCGCACCCCGCGAATCTTCACCTGGTCGTCGTTGCGCCCCAGATAGTCGAGGGTGCCGTCGGCCAGCCAGCGCACCAGATCGCCGGTGCGGTACATGCGCGCGCCCTGCGTTGCCGAGAACGGATCGTCGAGGAAGCGCTCGGCGGTCAGCTGCGGGCGGCCGAGGTAGCCACGGGCGACCCCGGCACCGCCGATGTACAGCTCGCCCGCCACGCCCAATGGCACGGGCTGCAGACCGGCATCGAGCACGTACAGGCGGGCATTGTCCACGGGGCCGCCGATGTGCAGCGGCCCCCCCGCCTCCAGCACCCCGGAACTGGCCACCACGGTGGTCTCGGTCGGGCCGTAGTTGTTGACCACGGCGAAGGTCTGGGTGCGATTGAACTGACGCAGGCGATCGCCGCCGATCAGCAGGGTACGCAGGGTCGGGTGTCCAAGCTGATGACTGAAAGCGTATTCGGCCACCGGCGTCGGCAGGAAGCTGATATCCAGCGGTTGCTCGCGCCACCAGGCCAGCAACGCATCGAGGTCCTCGTGGCCCTCGCCGGCGGGTGCCAGGTGCAGGGTGGCCCCGGCGCATAGCGCCGGCCAGACCTCCCAGGCCATGGCGTCGAAGCCGAAACCGGCCAGGCTCGAAGTGTGCCGGCCCAGGCACAGATCGAAGGCCCGGCAGTGCCAGTCCACCAGGTTGTTCAGGGTGCGGTGCTCGACCATCACCCCCTTCGGCTGCCCGGTGGAGCCCGAGGTGTAGATCACGTAGGCCAGGTGTTCCGGTCCCAGGGCGACGACGGGGTCGTCCAACCGCTGCGGCCAGTCAGGCTGATCGAGCACCAGCACGGGCACCGTGATGCCACCCAGGCGCCCCCGCAAGCCGTGTTGGGTCAGCACGGCCACTGGCGCGCTGTCGTCGAGCAGGTAGCGCACACGCTCGTCCGGGTGGGCCGGGTCCACCGGCACGTAGCCGGCGCCGGCCTTGAGCACCGCGACCAGGCCAATCAGCGTGTCCAGGCCACGGCGGGCGAACACTGCCACGCGGTCGTCGGGACGAACGCCCAGATCGATCAGGTGGTGGGCCAGGGCATTGGCGCGCTGGTTCAGGTGCTGGTAGGTCAGCGACTGCTCGTTGGCAGTGGCGGCCAGGGCATGGGGATGGACCTGGGCCACGGCCTCGATGCGCCGATGCAGCGGACCGTGCGGCTGTTCGATGCCCGGGGTCTGGTTGAAGGTTTCCAGCAGCTCCTCACGCTCGTCGGCAGGCAGCATCGGCAGCGCCCTGACTTCAGTGGCGGGCGTCGCCGCAAGCAGGCTGCGCAGGGTCTGCTCCAGATAGGCGCAGACGCGCCGTGCCGGCACCTCGGGACTGGCCAGCAGGGTCAGGCGGAAGGCTTCGCCGAAGTCGTCGACACTCAAGGTCAAGGGGTAGTTGGTGGCTTCGGCGGCATGCACGATCTCGATCCCGGCCCAGCCGGCGCGCAGCACCGCTTCGGAGCCCGAGGCCGCGCTGTGGCGGTAGTTGAGCAAGGCATTGAACAGCGGCGACGGCGCTGCCACGCCGCTGCAGCGCTGGGCCAGGGCCAGGGGCGCGTGCTCATGGCGCATCAGCGTGCTCAGGCGCTGGTGGGTGGCCTTGATCGCGCAGGCCAAGTCGGCGTCGTTAAGGTCCACCCGCAACGGCAGCGTGTTGATGAAGATGCCCAGCGCCCGGTCGGTAGCCTCGGCGCCTTGCAGGCGGCCCATCAGCACGGTGCCGAACACCACCTGGTCGCGCCCGGTCAGGCCGCCCAGCACCCGTGCCCAGGCCAGGTGGAACAGGCTGGCGACGCTCACCCCCTGGCTGCGGGCATGGGCGCGCAGCTCGCGACACAACGCCAGGTCGAGGTCCAGCGCGTGCTCGTTCAGCGCCGCGCCATCGCCCTGCACATCGGCCAGGCCATAGGCCAGGGTCGGCGCGTCCACGCCGCCGAGCATGTCGCGGAAGAACGCCTCGTGCTCGGCCTCGCCGATGCCCAGCAGGGCTTGGGCCACATGGTTGCGGAACGGCAGCGGGCGGCCCAGCCGGGCACTTTCGCCGAGCAGGAAGGCGAGCATCTCGTGGCGCACCACCTCAAGGGCGCTGTGGTCCATGGCCACGTGGTGGAACTGCAGGGTCGCGTGGACCTGCCCATCCGCCTCCGGCGCCTGGCATTGCAGGCGGATCAACGGTGCCTGGGTCAGGTCGAAGCCGCTGTCCGGCAGCTGGCCCTCGGCGAGCTGGATGACCCGCAGCCGGGCCCGGCGCCAGACCACCTGCACCGGCGTCTCCAGGGCCTTCCAGTGCACCGAGGTGCGCAGGATGTCGTGACGGTCGATTACCCCTTGCAGGGCCTGCGCGAAGGTCTCGACCCGGGCGCTGCTGGCGAACACGAAGCGCGCCTGCATCACGTAGGGATCGTGGTCGCCGGCGCTGGCATGGTGGAACAGCATGCCTTGCTGCAACGGCACCAGCGGGTAGATGTCCTGCACATTGACCGCGCCGCCGGGCACGCCTTCGACCAGTTGGTCGATGCTGGCCTGGTCGAGTTCGACCAGGCTGAGCATGGCTGGGGTGATCCGAGTGCAGCCGGCCGGAATGCGGTTTTCCGGTACCTCGACGTTGCCCTGGCGCGCCGCCACGTACTCGCCACGCTCGAGCATCCCCAGCAGCGCCGGCTTGTGCTCGCGCAGCCGCGCCACCAACGCGGCGTCGCTCAGGGCCTGGCGATTGCCCTGGACTACCAGCTGGCCATCCTTGAGGGCCAGCTGGACATTGTTGGCGGCCAAGGTCGCCAGTAGTTCGTTGATGCTCACAGGACGATCTCCATTCTGTCTGTGATGGCGGCATAGCCTGCCAGCGTCGGGTGTTCGAACAGGCTGCGCACGTCGGCCTCCAGGCCCGCCTCGCGCAAGCGCGAGGTTAGGGTCACGGCCAGCAGCGAGTGGCCGCCCAGTTCGAAGAAGTTGTCGTGGCGCCCTATCCGCTCCACGCCCAGCAGCTCGCCCCAGATACGCGCCAGCAGCTGTTCGGTGTCGCCCTGCGGCGCCTCGTAGGCCCGCGCTGGCAGGTCCGGCTGCGGCAGCGCCTTGCGGTCAAGCTTGCCATTGGGGGTCAGCGGCATGGTGTCGAGGGCCATGAACAGCGCCGGGACCATGTACTCGGGCAGTTGCCCCAGCAGCGCTTCGCGCAAGGCCTCGGCGGGCGGCACGTCGCCGGTGACGTAGGCCACCAGGCGCGGGCCGGCCGGCTGGGCGTCGTGCACCAGCACCACGGCTTCACGTACCCCAGGCACCCGGGTGAGGCAGGCTTCGATCTCGCCCGGCTCGATGCGCAGGCCGCGCAGCTTGATCTGGTGGTCGGTGCGGCCGAGGAACTCAAGGCTGCCGTCCGCGCGCTGGCGCACACGGTCGCCACTGCGGTACAGGCGCTCGCCGTCGGCGAACGGGCTGGCGATGAAGCGCTCGGCCTGTTGCTCCGGCAACCCCAGGTAGCCACGCGCCACACCGGCGCCGCCGATGTGCAGTTGGCCGGCGACGCCCAATGGCACAGGCTGGTCGTGGCCATCGAGTACGTACAGACGGGTGTTGTCGATGGGCCGGCCAATCGGCAGCGCCCCCGGCGTCAGCGGATCCTGCGGGTGCAAAGTGCAGACGCTGCAATCGACCGTGGTTTCGGTCGGCCCGTAGACGTTATGCAGCCTTGCCCGTGGCAGGCGCTCGCGCACCTGGCGCACCAGGACCTCGGTCAGCTCGCCACCGCCGCAGACGATATCAGTGAGGCTGTCGCAGGCCGCGCTGGCGTCGTGTTCGAGGAACTGTTGCAACAGCGCCGGCACAAACTGCACCACGCCCACCTGTTGCTGGCGGATCAGTTCGGCCACGTACTGCGGGTCGCGGTGGCCGTCCGGGCGCGCCAGCACCAGGCGCACGCCGCTGCACAGCGGCCAGAACAGCTCCCACACCGAGGCGTCGAAGCTCACCGGGGTCTTGTGCAACAACGCACCCTCACCTGGGAACAACCCGGCGCTCCAGCGCACCAGGTTGACCACGTTGCGGTGCTCGACCATCACCCCCTTGGGCAGCCCGGTGGAGCCGGAGGTGTAGATCACATAGGCCAGGTTGGCGGCGGTCAGGCCCGGCACCTGTGGGTTGTGGCTTGGCTGACGGGTCCAGTCCGCCTGGTCGAGATCAACCTGCGTCAGTGGCAGATCCCCCATCAGCGCCCGGGTGGCCGTCTGCACCAGGACCGCCCTTGGCTGGCTGTCGACCAGCATGTGGCGGATCCGTTCGGCTGGATAGTCGGGGTCCAGCGGCACATAGGCACCACCGGCCTTGAGGATCGCCAGCAGGCCGACCACCAGCGACAGCCCGCGCTCGACACAGATCGCCACCCGGTCGTCGGGCCGCACACCCAGCGCGATCAGGTGATGGGCCAGGCGGTTGGCCTGGGCATTGAGCTGCTCATAACTGAGTTCACCCTGCTCGGCGCTGAGCGCAACGGCCTCGGGCCTGCGCAAGGCCTGGGCCTCGAACAGTTCCTGGAGGGTCCGATTCAGGTCGTGGGGCTGCGCCGTGCGGTTGAAGTCGTGCACCAGCTGGTCGCGTTCCTCGCCCGACAGCACTGGTAGTTGCAGCAGCTCTTGCCGTGGCTGATGGGCCAAGGCCTCGGCCATGGCCTCCAGCACCCGGCGCATCTGCTCGCAGACACGCGCGGCGCCGACCGCCGCCGGGGCCAGGGTGACCAGGCGGAAGCGCTCGCCAATATCGTCCACGCTCAGGCTCAGCGGATAGTTGCTGCGCTCGTTGCTGTCGAGGGTCTCGATGCCTTGCAGGGCCTGACGCTGCTCCTCGTCCGCCTGGCTGCCGTGGCGGTAGTTGAGCATCGCGCTGAACAGCGGCGCCGGGGCCGGCACGCCGCTGCAACGTTGGGCCAGGGCCAGCGAGGCATGTTCATGGGCGAGCAAGGCGCTCAGGCGCTGCTGGGTCTGACGCACAGCGTCCTGCAGGTTGATGCCTGCAAGGTCCAGGCGCAGCGGCAAGGTGTTGATGAACATGCCCAGCGCCTGGTCCGCTCCCGCGCCGCCTTCCAGGCGACCGAGCAGCACGGTGCCGAATACCACGCTGTCACGGTCGCTGGCGGCGGCCAGCAAGCGGGCGTAGGCCAGGTGGAACAGGCTGGCGACGCTGATGCCCAGCTGCCGGGCCTGCTGACGCAGAGCGGTGGCCAGGGGTTCGTCCAGCCACAGCTGGGCCTCTTCGATACCGAGCCCATCGACCTGCACATCACTCAGGCCGAACGGCAGGGTCGGCTCGTCGATATCCCCCAACTGCTCGCGGAAGAACGCCTCGTGCTCGGCCTGGCTGACGCCCAGCCGCGCCTGGGCCACGTAGTTGCGGTACGGCGCGCCCTGTTCGGCGGGCACCGACGCACCTTGCAGATAACCGACCAGTTCCCGGCCGAGCACATCCAGCGCGGTATGGTCGAGGACGATATGGTGGAACTGCAGCACAGCCTGCCGTCCGGCGCCCTGCGCGTCCGGCCAGTGGTACAGGCGCACCAGTGGCGCCTGATCCAGGGCCAAAGCGTGGGGCACCGCTGCCTCTTCAGCCACCTCGAGCAACGCCAGGTCAGCCTGGCGCCAGACCACTTGCAATGCCTGCGGCAGGCCGTCCCACAGCACTGAAGTACGCAGCACGTCATGACGGGCGATGACCTTGCCCAGCGCATCGACGAAGGCGTACAGCCGGTCACGGCTGGTGAAGGCCATGCGCGACTGCAGCACATAGGGATCGTGCTCCGGCGAGCTGAGGTGGTGGTAAAGGATGCCTTCCTGCAACGGCGCCAGTGGGTAGATGTCCTGCACGTTGGCCGCGCCGCCCGGCACCGTGGCGACGATGCGCTCGATGGCGGCCGGTTCGAGGTCCACCAGTGGCAGCATGTCCGGAGTGATCCGGGTGCAGCCGGCCGGGATCCGGTTGGCCGGCACCTCGACCTGGCGGCCATGGCCCAGGGTCGCCGCCAACGCCGCTACCGTTGGCTGGCCGAACAACGTGCGCACGTCGGCCTGCAGGCCGGCCTGGCGCAGGCGCGCGGTGAGGCTTACCGCGAGCAGCGAGTGGCCGCCGAGTTCGAAGAAGTTGTCGTGGCGACCGACCTGCGCAATGCCCAGTACCTCGGCCCAGAGTGCCGCGATAATGGTCTCCACGGGGCCTTCCGGCATGGCGTAGGCCTGGTCGGCGAGTATGGCCGGCTCCGGCAAAGCCTTGCGGTCCAGCTTGCCGTGGCGGGTCAGTGGCAACTCGTCCAGGTGCACGAAGGCTTGCGGTATCAAGTGGCCCGGAAGACGGGTTTGCAGCCCTTGGCGCAGGGTGTCGAGATCGACCACGGCGGTTGCTGTGAACCAGGCCAGCAGGCGTTCGTTGCGCACCAGTACCACGGCATCCGCGATACCCGGCTCAGCCTTCAGCGCGGCTTCGATCTCGCCCAGCTCGACCCGCACGCCACGGATCTTCACCTGGTCGTCATTGCGGCCCTGGTAGTCCAGCGTGCCGTCGGCATTCCAGCGCACCAGATCGCCCGTGCGGTACATCCGGCCGCCGTTGAACGGATCGTCGAGGAAACGCTCGGCGGTCAGTTCAGGACGGTTGAGGTAACCTCGGGCGACCTGCGCACCACCGATGTACAACTCGCCAATCACACCCACCGGTACGGGTTGGCGTTGCTCGTCCAACACATAGACGCAGGTGTTGGCGGTCGGCTTGCCGATATGCAGCGCACCGCCCGGTTGCAGTTGCCCCGACGTCGCCACCACGGTGGTTTCGGTCGGGCCATAGTTGTTGACCAGCGCAAAGCCCGGATCACGGTCGAACTGGCGCAGGCGATCACCGCCGACCAGCAGCGTGCGCAGGGTCGGGTGCTGGCGTTCGCGGCGCAGCGCCTGCTCGGCGACTGGTGTCGGCAGGAAGCTCACGTGCAGCGGCTGCTCCAGCCACCAGTCGAGCAGTTCATCGACATGCTCGCCGCCGATGGACGCCGGCGGCAGGTGCAGCACCGCCCCGGCGCACAGGGCCGGCCAGGCTTCCCAGGCCATGGCGTCGAAACCGAAACCGGCGACGCTGGAGGTATGGCTGCCCTCGCCTAGCGCGAACGCCTGGCAATGCCAGTGGATCAGGTTGGCCAGGGTGCGGTGCTCGACCATCACCCCCTTGGGCTGGCCGGTGGAACCGGAGGTGTAGATGACATAGGCCAACTGATGCGCGTCCAGCCCTGCAACCACAGGGTTGCTGGCCGCCTGGTCGAGCCAGTCATCGCCATCCATCAAGACTTTAGCTACATCGCCGACCAACGCTTCGGTGGTCGATTCGACCAGCACCAGCGCTGGCGCGCTGTCGCTGAGCAGATAGGCAATCCGCTGCGCCGGATAGCCCGGATCGACCGGCACATACGCCGCGCCGGCCTTGAGCACGGCCAGCATCGCCACCATCCGTTGCGGACCACGTTCCAGGCACAGCGCCACACGGTCGCCCAAGACCACGCCACGCTCGATCAGGTGATGAGCCAGGCGGTTGGCACGCTGGTTGAGCTCGCCGTAGGTCAGACGCAACTCACCCTGTACAACAGCTAATGCTTCAGGCGCTTGGGCCTCGACCAGCGCGTGCACGGTCTGCCCTTGTGGGTAGTCCATGTCCGTGGGATTGAAACCTTCGAGAACCTGGCTTCGCTGCGTAACGTCGAGGATGGGCAGCCTGTCGACCTGCGCCGCGCCACCCTGCTCCAACGCCTGGATCAACTGGCTCACGGCGGCGGTCATCCAACCTGCGACCCGTTCGGCACCGATCCCCAGCTGGGCCAGCACGCTGAGGCTGAAGCCTTCCCCGTGGTCGTCCACGCTCAGCGTCAACGGGTAGTTGCTGCGTTCTTCACCACCCAGCTGATGCATGCCCTGGAAGCTTGCGGCATCCACACCGACCGTATCCGTCGGGCTGTGGCGGTAGTTGAGCAAGGCACTGAACAGCGGCGCCGAGGCCGGCACGCCACTGCAACGCTGGGCCAGCGCCAACGACGCATGCTCATGCCCGAGCAGCGCCGACAGCCGCTGGTGGGTGGCCTGCACCGCGGCGCGGGTGCCCTTGGCGGTGTCGATGCGCAGCGGCAAGGTATTGATGAACACCCCCAGCGCCCGGTCGGCGCCCTCGCCGCCTTGCAGGCGGCCCATCAGCACGGTGCCGAACACCACGTCGCGACGCCCCGCCAGCACACCCACCACGCGTGCCCAGGCCAGGTGCATCAGGCTCGCGGCGCTGACCCCAAGGGCCCTTGCCTGCTCGCGCACCCGGCGCGACAAGGCCGGATCCAGCGGCAGGCGCGACTCCTCGATATCGCGCCCGTCGCCCTGCACATCGGCCAGGCCCATCGGCAGGGTGGGCTCGTCGACATCGCCGAGCATGTCGCGGAAGAACGCCTCGTGCCCCGCCTCGGCGGCGCCCAGGCGTACCTGGGCCACGTAGGTGCGGTACGGCACGGGCGCGCTCAACAGGTGCTGGCGACCGGAGAGAATCGCCTGCAGCTCGTGGACGATCACCTCCATCGCCGTGTGGTCCAGGGCCAGGTGGTGGAAGTGCAGGACGGCCACCACCCGCTGCAGGGCCGGGTCCAAGGCGTACGTCAGGCGCAGCAGCGGCGCCTGGGTCAGGTCCAGGCGTTGCAGGCGGGCATCGAAGTGCGCGTGCAACCGCTCGATCACCGCCTCTTCGCCGAGCCCGGTGACTTCGTTGACTGCAAGCTGGGCCTGGCGCCAGACCACCTGCACCGGCTCGCCCAGCCCTTCCCAGACCACCGAGGTGCGCAGGATGTCGTGGCGGTCAATGACCTGTTGCAGGGCTTCGGCGCAGGCCTGCAACCGATCCAGGCTGTCGAAGGCAAGGCGGGTCTGCAATAGGTATGGGTCACCCTGCTCGGCACTGAGGTGGTGGAAGAGGATGCCTTCCTGAAGCGGCGCCAACGGGTAGATTTCCTGCACGTTGGCCGGCCCCCCCGGCACGGTGGCGACGATACGATCGATGCTGGCCTGGTCCAGGTCGATCAGGCTGAGCATGTCCGGGGTGATCTGCGTCGCACCTTGCGGCACACGGTTCTCAGGCACTGCCACTTCACGCCCGGAGCCAACAGCAGCCGCCAGCGCAGCCAGGGTCGGCTGGGCGAACAGCACGCGCACGTCGGCATCCAGGCCGGCCTTGCGCATGCGCTCGATCAGGCTCACCGCGAGCAGCGAATGGCCGCCCAGCTCGAAGAAGTGGTCATGGCGACCAACCTGCTCGACCTTGAGCACTTCGGCCCAGATCGCGGCCAGCGCGGTTTCGATCTCACCTTGCGGCGCCTCGAAG